>JANYBN010000133.1 GCA_025360785.1 Geobacter sp. | reverse complement strand
TTCAAGTATTCCACACCGCCACCAAAAGAAAGGGCGGAGCTGTTATCAGCTCCGCCCTATTTTATACCATCAGACACCAGTAATAGCAGAAACTAAGATGCGTCAACCTTAGTACCGTCAAGGTTAAGTCCAAGTGCTTCCTTGCGGGAGAGCTTGATTTTGCCGTTCTTGTCAACGCCGATGCATTTAACCAGAACTTTATCACCTTCGTTCATGACGTCAGTAACCAGCTTGACTCGTGCGGTGTCGAGCTCGGATATATGAACAAGTCCGTCAGTGCCGGGCATGATTTCTACAAATGCGCCGAAATCCATAATCTTGCGGACGGTACCCATGTACAGTTTGCCCTCTTCAGCCTCATCGGTCAGACCGCGAATCATCTGGATCGCCAAGTCGCAGGCTTCCTTGTTGGTGCTGGCGATGTTGATGCGGCCGGTATCATCGATATCAACCGTAACACCGGTTGTTTCGGTGATGTTGCGGATATTTTTGCCGCCGGTACCGATGACGTCGCGGATGCGGTCGGTCTTGACGTAGATTGTGGTAATGCGCGGAGCAAATGGTGACATCTCGGCCCGTGGTGCGGCAAGAGTTTCAGCCATTTTCCCGAGGATATGGAGACGTCCTTCACGAGCCTGCTTGAGAGCCTGCTCCATGATTTCCTTGGTTACGCCGCCGATCTTGATGTCCATCTGCAGAGCGGTAACGCCTTGGGCTGTTCCGGCAACTTTAAAGTCCATATCGCCCAGATGATCCTCATCACCAAGAATATCGGACAGGATGGCGAATTTGTCGCCTTCCTTGATCAGACCCATGGCAATACCGGCAACCGGTGCGGTGACCGGGATACCGGCATCCATCATCGACATACAGCCGCCGCAAACGGCAGCCATTGAGGAGGACCCGTTACTTTCAAGCGTCTCGGAGACGATACGGATCGTGTATGGGAAATCATCATGAGCCGGCAGAACTGCGGCAAGAGCGCGTTCAGCCAGCATGCCGTGACCGATTTCGCGGCGACCCGGGCCCAGACGGAAGCTGGTTTCACCAACCGAGAACGGGGGGAAGTTATAGTGCAGCAGGAAGCGTTTGCGTGATGCGCCATAAAGGGAGTCGATACGCTGTTCATCACTGGAGGTGCCGAGTGTGGCGGCAACCAACGCCTGTGTTTCACCACGGGTAAAGAGCGCCGAACCATGAACGCGCGGCAGAAAGCCGGTTTCAGTGCTGATCGGGCGAATAGTGTTGGTTGTACGGCCATCGATGCGGATACCGGTATCGAGGACATCGGCGCGAACGCGGTCGTACTCGAAATCACCCAGAAACGCTTTGATCTGTTTGGCAGAGCCTTCGAACTCGACTTTAAGGGCTTCAATAGTTTCGGCCTTAATCAGGTCGATTTGATCATGGCGCTCATTTTTTGCTTTGAGTTTGACCGCTTCACCGATGCGATTGTAAGCAAGTTCCTTCACTCGTGCCAGCAGGACTTCGTCAACAACCACCGGCTTGACAGCCCGCTTTGCAACTCCTGCAAGTTTCTGCAGCTTTTCCTGGGCTTCAATCAGCGGCAGCATCGCTTCTTTGGCAAAAAACACGCCTTCCAGCAGATCAGCTTCAGAGACGAATTTAGCTTCGCCTTCAACCATGATAACCGCGTCGCGACTTGCAGCAACTACGATTTCAAGATCACTTTTCTCAAGCTCCTCAGCAGAAGGATTGCAGATGAATTTACCATCGACACGAGCCACTTTGGCACCGGCAATTGGGCCGTTAAAAGGAATGTCGGAGATCATAAGTGCCGCAGAAGCTCCCAGCATCGACAGAATCCCTGGATCATTATCCTGATCAGCCGATACAACAGTTGCTATTATCTGAGTATCATTCAGAAATGTTTCCGGGAAGAGCGGACGGATCGGACGATCGATAAGACGGCAGGTAAGCGTTTCCGGATCGGAAGGACGCGCTTCGCGCTTGAAAAAGCCTCCCGGAATCTTGCCGCCGGCATATGCCTTCTCGGTGTAATTGACGGTCAGCGGGAAAAAGTCCTGCCCCTCTTTTGCTTCTTTTGCAGCAACAACAGTTACAAGAACAACTGTATCGCCGCAACTGACGACAACAGCACCGCTGGCCTGTTTTGCCATTTTTCCGGTGGACAGCGTAATTGTCCTGCCCCCGAACTCAACCTGAACATTTTGTTCCATATTCTATTCTCCTCTTCGGTTGTGTTGGGGCCGTCGCTGCAATCCCTACGGCAGTATACCGCAGGGACTCCAGCCACGCCCCCAACAAATATAAAAAGGGCCGCAAAGCCCTTTCCTTAAATGAGCACACTGTAGACAAACAAGCGGTATACCTGTGATGACAGATATACCGCCGTTAAACTATCTACGTATGCCGAGTCTTTCGATAACTGTTTTGTATCTGGCGACTTCTTTGCCTTTCAGATAGTCCAGCAGGCGCCTTCTCTGACCGACAAGCTTGAGAAGGCCACGACGACTGTGGTGATCCTTCTTGTGAATTTTGAAATGTTCAGTCAGATAAGTGATCCGTTCGGTCAAAATAGCGATCTGAACCTCAGGGGAACCTGTATCGCTGTCATGTTTTTTGAATGCGTTGATGATTTCCTGCTTTTTTTCGATAGCCAGCACTGTTACTCCTCCATAAAACTGATTGATGAGATTACGAAATCAGGGGGGGAAACCCCGAAACGTATAAAACTAAGTTACAATAACTATCACAGGGACGACTCATTTGTAAAGTACTAACTTGAATCGTTTCCGTCCGTAACTTCAGTAAAAAAGCTACCCGTTTTCGACCACTCATCTGCTGTTTCCTTTATGATGAAAGTCAACCCGAGAGCAATTATTTACCTCGAACCAACTCCGGCAGCAGATTATGCCCTTCCAGCACCAATCCGGTTGCCTTGGCCTGAAACTCGTCATACGAAGCGGCACCATTACCCTCTCCTGTGCTGCTCCGATAAATAACAAATGGAACCGGCTCTGAAGTATGAGTCATCAGTTTCACCGGAGTCGGATGATCAGGCATACAGAGAATTACATAGTCATCATATTTTTTTATACCTTCCAGAACAGTACCAACCACCTGACGGTCAAAATCCTCTATCGCCTGGAGCTTATGCTGCATATTACCGGCATGTGAGGCCTCATCCGGCGCTTCCACGTGGACATAGACGAAATCGTGATTCTCCAGAGCAGCCAGGGCAGCCTGCCCCTTGCCGAGATAATTAGTGTCGATATAACCGGTGGCGCCTTCAACATTAACAATGTCCAGACCGGCACAGATGCCGATCCCCTTGATAAGATCGACCGCCGAAATGACCGCTCCGGACAGGCCGAATTTTTCCTTATACGTTTCAATCCTCGGGGTCTTGCCATGCCCCCAGAGCCAAACGGAGTTGGCAGGGAGATTGCCCTGTTCCTTGCGCCGCACGTTGACCGGATGGGCATGAAGCACCATCTGGGCATGATTCATGATGTTATTAAGCGTATCGGCGCCATCCCCGTTCGGAAGAGAGTCTAGTATTGACTTGCCGGTAATGTCATGAGGAGGAGTTGAGCGCATACCGTCTTTACCGCCACGCCAGACCATCAGGTGCCGATATCCCACACCGGCGTGAAATTCAATTTCAGGGCTGCCGAGCTCATTCTGGAGCGTTTCAACCAGTCCACGGGCCTCGTCAGTCGAGATATGTCCGGCTGAGAAGTCCTGCATATAGATCGAGCTTCCCTGAGGTTTGAGAGTCACCAGATTCATGCGAAAAGCGACATCGTCCGGGCCGAGAACGACTCCCATGCTGATCGCCTCAAGCGGCGATCGCCCAGTGTAGCAGGTACGGGGATCATAACCGAATACGGAAAGATTCGCCACGTCGCTGCCCGGGGGCAGGCCATCGGGAACTGTGTGAGCAAGGCCAACCTGACCATGCTGAGCCATAAAATCCATATTGGGGGTTGCAGCGTACTGCAGGGGGGATTTATTACCGAGTTCGTTATAAGCGATGTCCGACATACCATCGCCGAGGAGAATAATGACCTTCATAAAAACCTTTCAAGATGAGATAAACTGCAACGGATACATATTAGTTTCCACGCCTACCGTTGTCAACCAATCAAAACGAAAGGCACCCTTCCTGCGAACCGGAAAGATGCCCTCGTATAAAACAGATTAAATCCAGAGTTATCTTTCAGCCAGAGCGATAGCTTGAGGTAAAGAGCCCAAAGGAACTGCGAACACTACCAACATTAATAAAAATCACCGTTACTTCAAGATTGATAGCGGGTAAACATGAAGTTTAGTCGTATTTGGCGTGAAGACATCATCCGTTAAGGGCACATTTATTTCGGGTTCCTCAAACATTATGGTGAATTTTTCCCTGGCAACGGATTCGTAGATTATTTCCAGAGGAAATGCTGTTCCCTGCAGTATTGTATACTTGCCGTACTTGACCATCCCTTCAGTCTCAGTGGACTTTGAAATCAGCAGACCATTTTCGAAAATTGCTTTTTCCTGTTGACCATATTTATTGACTCTATTAATGACAGCGTTCTTCCGCATATGATCAGGCGGGTCGATATCGATAAGCCAGTGGATGTGTCGCCAGCCACTGAAATCACCTTTTTCAGGCAGATCCATCTGAGTACCGCTTAACGCCACACTGTTACCTGGATCAATAATCGTAACATACCCGCCGGTCACGTAGACCTCCTGGAGCACGGAACCAAACGGCGAGAGGATTACAACCCTCATTTGATCAGGTTTTCGATACATAATAAATCCACTTCCAGAGATACTCTTATCGAGAGTTGCATAGGAAAGCGAGGCATTGCTGGAAAGTGACTCTGCAATTGCACCGTCAACATAATTAATTTCGGCTGGTGCACGCAAGATCAGACAGCCGGAGAGAAATGCTGTCACAGAGAACAACAACAGAGCCATAAGTATATTTTTTACATAGTTCGAGCAAACATGTACCGCTCCAGACAACATCATCAAAGCACCTCGATTCTATAATAACCCGACCCGAATGCCGCTCCCTTGCCGGCGTTAAAATAGCTTCCGAGGAGCAACAGAGAAAACATCGGCTCAACCAGGCCGACACAATCGGCCGTACCGGTCAAACCGGCCCTGTTCAGGCGTTTGGTCCATGGCGGCTGAGTATAATGAATTTCATCTTCCAAAGCAGCAACACCTTGAGCGGCAAGAGAAAGGCCAGTAAAATCGAGATCAAGTTCTCCGGCACCATAATATGCACTCAACGAGGAACATCGTCTCAATTGTGAGCGAAAAAACATAGAGAAATCGAAACTGTGTGAAATAGAGCCGTTACTTATCAAGCGCAATGGCGAAATCAATGACAATCTGACCGCATTCGAATGAACTGTATTCTGCAGGATATGCTGTCCGGAAAGCAGAATTACGCTTTCAAGCAGTGCTGCAACATGGCTTATTTCATGCCGGACGCCTTGATAATCCAGGCTATAGGAGCGTAGTGTGAATTTTGAAGGTGGTATCACTGTTCGCACAGCAGTTTCAACTACCCGGAGCAGTGCGGTATGAAAGAATTCAATATAATTGACCGCACTTCCAACAACAACCATACCTACTGCGCATAAAGACGAGCAGTCTATATCATTAATATAAAGAGAGAACGGCAGTGATGGTTTCTGGTGAAGCCGTACTATTTCTGGATCGGGAGATAATTGTTGTCCAAATACGATCCGGTATGGACAGCTGTCATGCAGGCTGCAGATATTACATGACTCCTGCAAGGTCTTACAACATGAAGATTTAAACTGCAGCTCAAAATTCCGGAACTCATTGTAGAGTACCGCGATTAGCTGAGCGGAATAATCCGCAACAATGTCACATTCAATGCGAACAAAATCTAAATCCACAGGCAATGAGCTCCAAAAAAAGCGGGGCAGCCATAAAGGCCGCCCCGAAAGTACAAATTACTAGAAACAAGTAAATCAAGCAAACTGAGCTTTGATAAATTCTCTGTTCATCCTGGCGATAAACTTGACGTTAATTCCCTTCGGACAGGCGGCCATACACTCGTAGTGATTTGTACAGTTACCAAAACCGCATGCAGTCATGGTGTCTGTCATATTCTTAACTCGTGCAGCAGCCTCGCCTTTGCCCTGTGGCAGTATCGCCAACTGGGAAACCTTGGCACCGGTGAACAGCATGGCTGCACCATTTGGGCATCCCGCAACACATGCGCCGCAACCGACACATTCAGCGGCGTCCATCGCCTCATCAGCAACCGGCTTTGGAATCAGGATAGCATTACCATCGGCAACACCACCGGTATGACAGGAGGTGTAACCACCGGCCTGGATGATCTTGTCAAGAGCGGAGCGATCCACGATCAGGTCACGGATAATCGGAAATGCGCGAGCTCTCCACGGCTCAATATAAATGGTATCGCCGTCTTTGAATTTACGCATATGCAACTGGCAGACGGTAGTTCGATCCTGGCCTCCATGAGGTGCACCGTTGATAACCTGGGAGCACATGCCGCAGATACCTTCACGACAATCGTGATCGAAAACGATCGGATCTTTTCCTGCATGGATCAGATCTTCGTTGACGCAGTCAAGCATCTCCAGAAAGGAATGGTGCTCGGTGATGTTTTTTGCTGTATAGGTTTCGAATTTACCTGCATCGCTGGCTTTTTTCTGGCGCCACACGATCAGTGTCAATGTCATGGTCTTGTGATCGCTCATTATTTGTAACTCCTTATGGCGAGATGTACATTGTCAAACTTCAACGGTTCCTTATGCAGTTCGGGAGCTTTATTGTCTCCCTTGTATTCCCAGGCGCCAACGTAGCAGAAATTGACGTCGTCGCGCTGCGCTTCTCCGGCATCCTGATATTCAGAGCGGAAATGCCCACCGCAGGACTCGTTGCGATGCAGGGCATCACGGCACATCAGTTCGCTGAACTCGAGGAAGTCAGCCGTACGACCGGCATTTTCCAACTGCTGATTGAGTTCTGAGCCACTGCCGGTAACCTTGACGTTCTTCCAGAATTCTTCGCGCAGGGCAGGAATCTTCTTAAGGTTAGTTTCAAGAGACTCCTTGGTACGGGCCATACCGCAGTTTTCCCACATCAAGCCGCCGACTTCGCGCATGAACTCAAATACGGTCTTCTTGCCGTTAATGG
>JANYBN010000144.1 GCA_025360785.1 Geobacter sp. | reverse complement strand
AAGTAGAAAAGCCAGATCATCCCGATGCGGGCCGGATGTCGTAGTTCCATAACGCTCATCCGAACGTTCATGCCTCTTAAACAACTCAAGAAGTTCTTCCCGTATAGCCTCGCGAACTGTTGACCGTATCCCTTCAGGTTGATAGACGAGTCTGGATGTTTCACTATCACCAGCTATGGTGGCATAATATTTTTGAAGCTTGCCATCCAGTATGGCTATAAATCTCTGCCGGCACTCGATAACCTCTGCACCGGTTTCAGCCAGTTTTTCTGTCCAAATATCCAGACCGATTCTTTCAGAGCTTTTCAGCAAGTGATTCCGCTGTTTTAGAATCCGCTGATAGGAGTGCCAACAGTGCAGATACCGGATATCCCCCATATAAACTGCTCTATCAAGGAAGCGACGCCTTGATTCAGGCCCCATTCTGACCATTCCGGTGTCGTCTGGTGAAAATACCACTGCATTCAGCTTCCCATGAAGTTCAGAGGCTTTATAAACAGCTTTACCGTCTATTTCAACTTTACGTCCGGCCGCTTCAATGACCAGTCGCAGCTTATTCTCAATTTTTTCTGATTCTACCGTACCCTGAATCAGAGCCCGATGTTCACCATGCCTGACAAGCTCGGATAATCGTGATGTTCTAAATGATCGGGGGCTTCCGAGAAGATATATTGCTTCAAGCAGATTCGTCTTGCCATGGCCATTAAATCCATACAGCAAATTGAAGCGTTCACCCGGTTCTATATGAACGGAACGTATGTTTCTGAAATCCACAACAGCTATAGAGCAGAGACGCATCAGCCGCTTTTAGAGCCTCATAGGCATAATTACAGCTAAGAAAGAGTCAGAATTTTCCGGAACAATAATCGATGGTGAAAGCTCATCCTTGAATTTCATTTCTACTCGTTCGGTTTCGGCCACAGAAAGAACATCCAGCAGGTATCTGGCATTAAATCTGACCGAAATAGGTTCTCCGGTATATTCCACGTCCAGTTCTTCCATTGCATCGCCAAGCTCAGGATTGCTGGAAGAAATCTTGATTCCACCAGAAGTAATTTCGAGCATGATGCCCTTGAATTTTTCACTGGAAAGTATCGCCATACGTCGTACGGAATGACTGAAATCTTCTTTATTTACAGTTACAACCTGTGTGTTGGCGGTCGGAATAACTCTGTTGTAATCTGGAAACTCTCCATCAACAAGGCGCATGACCATATATGAATCGCCACGTTTAATTACCGCACTATTGTCCATAAAACCGAACAACAGAGTTCCTCCCTCTTCATCAGTAATTTTTTTCATCTCATAGACACCTTTTTTAGGCAAAATGACACCTTTCAAAAGTTCCGGACCAGCGGTTCCTTTGAGGTTACCAGAAGCTATAGACAAACGGTGACCATCCGTAGAAACCATTTTAAGACCGTTACTTCCGTCTGAACGTACTTCAACTTTGATAAAAATGCCGTTGAGATTATATTTTGTTTCATCTGTGCAGATTGCATATGAGGTTCTTTCAATCATTCCACGCAGCAGGGATGTTTCGATTTCAAACAGGCTTTCTTCTTTTACATCAGGAAAATAAGGGAATTCATCAGGTGAGAGCCCTACAATATTAAATTGAACTTTACCACACTTTATTTCGACCCAGTCATTGTCTTTAGTCAAAAATGAAATTGGTTGATTGGGAAGTTCTTTTACAATTTCGTAAAGTTTTTTAGCAGAAACAGTAATTTTACCTGGAGTGACAACCTCGGCTAAATAGCTGCTTTTCATGCCGACTTCCAGGTCAGTTGCAGTGACAATAAGTGATTTTTCAGTAGCTTCAAGAAGAACATTAGATAAAATAGGCATTGAAGTTCTTTTTTCAACAATACCCTGTATTTTTTGTAGTGACTTCAGGAATTGCTCTTTTTCAATTTTGAATTCCATGCATACCTCCCTTTATTACTAGTAGTATGTTTATAATATATTTAAAACCTTTGTAGTATATTGTTGGTCCTGTGGAAACAGGGGATAATCTTGTAAATGGTTTAAATGCGGTTACTATATGTTAGTTATTGGCTGTGTATATTGAGTGTTAGTTATCGTGTTTTTAAACACCCGCTAAATTTACCAACAGTTGTTAACACTGAATCAACAGGTTTTCCTTATTTGAGTAGAATTCTTCTTATTTCATCAATAATTCTAGATAGTTTAGGTTCAGTAGTTATAGCTTTATCAATTTTTTTGTAAGAGTGTATGACAGTTGAATGATCTTTGCCACCAAACTTTAATCCTATGTCAGGATAAGATGATTTAGTCATATCTCTGCAGAACCAGATTGCTATCTGCCGTGCATTAACGATATTTTTTAACCGTTTTTCAGACTTAAGGTCAATTAACTTCAAATCGAAATACTCTGCAACTGTTTTTTGGATTGATTCAACTGTAATTTCTTTGTGCCTGTCTCCAAGAATATCTTTAAGATTTTCTTTAGCCATCTCTAGTGTAACAGGAACATTCTGAAGACTACTGAATGCGCCTAGTCGTATGAGCATTCCTTCAAGTTCACGGATGTTTCTGGTATCACTAGAGGCAATAAAATAATAAACGTCCTCAGGAAAAAACACCCGTGTAACTTCTGATTTTTTTTTCAAAATAGCTATTTTAGTTTCAACATCTGGAGGTTGGATATCTGCTATCAGACCCCATTCAAAGCGGGATCGCAGACGTTCCTCAAGGTCGGAAATTTCCCTGGGAAACTTATCGGATGTAATTACAATTTGTTTATGAGCATCATGCAGAGCGTTAAATGTGTGAAAAAACTCTTCCTGAGTTCCGGTTTTGCCGGAAATAAACTGGATGTCGTCAATTAACAGTACATCTACATTTCTAAAACGATTTCTAAAAACATCCATTTTTTTTAAACGTAGATGGTTAACCATTTCATACATAAATTTTTCAGCGGAGCAGTAGCATACATTCAATTCTGGTGAGTTTTTACGGATAGTGTGACCAATCGAGTTTAACAGGTGGCTTTTACCAAGGCCCACACCACCATAGATAAATAGAGGATTATATGTATCTGCAGGATTATTTGCAACGGCCATTGCAGCGGCATGAGCAAATTGATTACCTGTGCCGCTCACAAACAAATCAAATGTATATTTCTGGTTAAGTGGAGTAAAAACCTGTTCAAAAGGAGTATTTTTGCCCGCGACCGGTTCAGATTCGGTTTTTACAATAAAATCTTCTGATATGTATGGTTGATGTTCTTCATCAGCTCTGATTACAAAGTTTAGAATAACCGAATGTCCGGATGTTGCAGATAAAGCTCCTGTCAAAACATTCAAATAATGGTCTTCAAGCCACTCTTTTATGAAGGAGTTAGGAACAGATAAAAAAACGTCAAAACCAGTATGGTGGCTATAAATGACAGGTTTTATCCAGGCATCGAAATCCGCTTCAGACATAACCTTTTCTATATTTTCAGCTGCTTGTTGCCATGCATCTAACATCAATAATAATCTCAATCGTGATAAAGGTATTTGGTTATCAACATCTGATGCCGCATGTAAATGCGGCAAGTGAAAGACTAATTTATTGTACTTGATACTGATACTAAAATAGTTTTCAACAATCTTGTCAACAGCTGTGGATAACTATTTAAATAAACCAAATCAGTATGTTAAAGTGTATTTCAGATAGATTTTGACTTATTGAAAGTGTTGGAGAATAACAGAGGCAACCCTCTTTTTCAAGGCAAATCAATGAAATGGTGCTATGATCATCTATAATATAAAACTTGACACTCGGGGGGAGTTGTGTTTAATAACTCATTTCCTGAAAAATAATTTTGCAGAGGTAAATCAACATGAAAAGAACGTATCAGCCAAGTAATACTTCACGCAAGCGTACCCATGGTTTTCTGGTAAGAATGGCGACAAAGAATGGTCGTTTGGTTATTAAACGCAGAAGAGCAAAAGGGCGTAAAAACCTGTCCGTAAAAATTGCAGTAAAATAAAGCACATTCTTGCGTGATTGTTGACAGTACGGCCACATTTCCAAAAACAGCACGTTTGCGGAAGCGAGCTGAATTTCTTCACCTCGCTTCCGCAAAACAAAAAACAACCGTACGCGGTTTTTTGGTTGTATGGGGAGAAAATGACCTCCAAACGGCTCGACTGGGTATTACAGCCAGTAAGAAAATCGGATGTGCAGTTGTTCGTAATCGGGTTAAACGTTATCTGCGTGAGTTCTTCAGGCATAACCGTTTAGGAATGGCTGCCGTTGATATTAATGTCATCCCAAGACGAGAATCGGCACAAATGATGTATCCCGATATTGTGCGCGAACTGAATAAAGCTTTCCGGATTATAGGCATGTCCCCATGTTCAAGAGCTCTTTGCTCCTTGTAATCAGGTTATATCAGAAGATGATTTCGCCGCTTCTTCCGCAGACCTGTCGCTTTTATCCCTCCTGTTCCGAGTATTCCCGAGAGTCCTTAATTCGGCATGGTGTTGCCAGGGGTATATTGCTTACCTTTTTCAGAATTTGTAAGTGTCATCCGTTTCATCCGGGCGGCCACGATCCGGTACCCCAAAACGAAGTATAGTATCAGGAGCCTTGATGGAAAAGCGCGCTTTTATAGCTGTAGGCCTTTCAATTGCAGTTTTTTATCTGTTCTCAATGTTGTTTGGTCCAGATAAACAGAAGGTCGAACACTCATCTCCTCAGACCAGCTCTTCGGTGATGAGTAATCCTGTTCAACAACCCTCAGTTCTCCAAAACGCTGCGACTGTCACAGGGCAATCGCTCCCAATTAATGCCCCTCAAAAAGATGTCAGTGTTGAAACAGATCTCTATTCAGCGGTTTTTTCTTCTCGTGGAGCGAGCCTAAAGAGTCTGACGCTTAAAAACTACCGTGAAGAAAACTTGCCTGAATCAAAAAAAGTTACCTTGTGTAGCGATTCTGATCCGAATCTCTATTCTTTTTCAACGAGGGCTACAGGCCTCAATCTTCCCGATAGCACGGTATTTACACCAGATGCTGACGGAATCAAGATTGAGAAAAATGGATCCAGGCAGCTTACATTCAATTATGTTTCAGGGCAGGGGTATACTGTTCGTAAAGTATATACCTTCTCTTCGGGCATGTACGGCATCAAGCTGGAAACTCAGGTTTTTAACAACTCCGCCGCTCCTTTAGTCGGGATAATTCAACAGGTAATGACTTACCCTGCAGAACATAAAGTGAAAAGCAATCGCTTTGATACGGCCGGGTCGTACCTATTTTCCGACAACAGTCTCCAATCCAATAAAATTAAAGATGTTGCCACTGCATCAAAGCGCTACGACAAGACCATTCAGTGGTCCGGTTTTGCAGACAAGTATTTTATGAGCGCAATTTTAAGCGATAAAAACAGCATTGCATCTGTAGAACTGAAAAAAAACAGTGCCGGTTTTTTTGAATCGATCGTCTCTTCACCTCAGTTTACGGTCAATCCGGGTCAGTCCACTTCCATAGTAAACCGCCTTTTCGTCGGCCCTAAGGATATTGATATTCTTAAGGCGCAGGGTAATCTATTGGAGCAGTCTTTAGACCTTGGCTGGTTTACAGTTATTGCCAAGCCATTAATGTATACTCTGAAATTCTTTTACCGTTATGTAGGCAACTATGGTATCGCCATCATAATTATTACGGTTATTCTTAAGGCATTGTTTTTTCCGCTGACGCACAAAAGTTACAAGTCAATGAAGGGTATGCAGAAAATACAGCCCGAAATGACTAAACTTCGTGAAAAATTTAAAGATGACAAAGACAGCATGAACAAGGCTGTCATGGAGCTGTATCGCGAGCACAAGGTTAACCCGATGGGCGGCTGCCTTCCCATGGTCGTCCAGATTCCGGTATTCTTTGCCCTCTACAAATCCCTGATGTTTTCCATAGAGCTCCGACATGCACCATTCTTCTTTTGGGTAACCGATCTTGCAGATAAAGATCCCTATTATGTCACACCGGTCATTATGGGTATCACAATGTTCATTCAGCAGAAAATGACCCCATCAAATATGGATCCAATGCAGCAGAAGATGATGCTGGCTCTGCCGGTTGTCTTCACGTTCATGTTCCTCAGTTTTCCTTCCGGGCTTGTCCTGTATTGGTTAGTTAACAACGTTTTAACTATCGGCCAGCAGATGTACATAAACAAGCTGGTAAAAGATTAGTCGGGCTACGGAGCAGAATGTCATGTATATCCGCGATACAATAGCGGCTGTCAGCACCCCCCCTGGCAATGGCGGCATAGGTATAATCAGGGTGAGTGGCGATCTGGCCGCCGTAGTTGGAAATACTGTTTTTAAGCCTGTTTATGACGGTGGCCTTGTGAGCCACCGTTTTTCTTTTGGTACCATTTGCGACGATGCAAACGGTGAAACGGTTGATGAAGCCATGGCTGTGTATATGCGCGCGCCACGCTCATATACACGCGAAGATGTCCTTGAGCTGCATTGTCATGGTGGTTGGCTGGTTGTCGAGAGGGTGTTGGCTCTTGTACTTTCGTGTGGGGTGCGGTTGGCTGACCCGGGGGAATTTACCCGGCGTGCATTTTTAAACGGACGCATTGACCTGATACAGGCTGAAGCTGTTATGGATATAATCGCTTCAAAGAGCGAATCTGCTCTGCAGTTGGCTCAGAAACAGCGAGAAGGTGCACTTTCAAGGCGAATTGAAGACGTACGGGGTTGCCTGCTCCGGGCACTTGCTTTGGTTGAGGCGTATATCGACTTCCCTGATGACGATCTGGGTGAAACAGATGTGGCTGCTATTTCTTCATCTGTAGAGGATGCTCAATGTATAATTACCGGGCTGCTGACCACCTTTGAAGAGGGACGGATTACACGGGATGGGGTATCGGTTCTGATTGTCGGCAAGCCGAACGTTGGCAAGTCGAGTCTTCTTAATCGACTGCTGAAAGAGAATCGGGCGATAGTAACCCATATCCCTGGTACGACCCGCGACATTATCGAGGAAACGGTTAACTTCGAAGGGTTGTCTGTCAGGCTGCTGGATACTGCTGGTATTCGCAGCACTGATGATCTGGTAGAGCTGGAAGGGATAAGCAGAGCCTTGGAAAAGATCCCGCTGGCTGATCTTGTGCTCGCTGTTTTTGACTCTTCCTGTGAATTCAGTCCTGAAGATCAATTGATCTTTGACGCGCTAGCCGACTCCAGAACTATAGCTGTATTAAACAAGGCAGATCTTCCTATGCGGCTGGTTCTTCCTGATGAGAATAGATTTGTAACCATGGTCAGGATTGCCGCACTTTCAGGCGATGGAATTGATCTGCTTAGGCATACTGTCTGTTCGCATTTTCTTCACTCGACTGCATCCGATTCTCGTGAGTTCGTCGCGCTTTCAAAGGCTCGCCACCGGGATGCACTTATCTCTGCAGAACAGTTCCTGCAACAATTTACTTGTGGACTACGAGATCGCAATCTAGAATTGCTCGCTTTGGATCTTAGAGATGCGCTTCAGGCGGTAGGTACTGTTACCGGACAGACTGCAACTGACGAGGTTCTAGATCTTATCTTTTCTTCCTTTTGTATCGGAAAATAGTACTATGTTTCACGTGAAACAAATCCCCATTAGCGGACAACATATATGATGACTCATGATCAAATATACGATGTAATAGTAGTCGGCGCAGGTCATGCCGGGTGTGAAGCCGCTTTGGCCTCTTCTCGTATGGGGTGTCGTACAATGTTGCTGACGATCAATCTGGATGCTATCGCTCTTATGTCCTGCAATCCCTCAATCGGCGGCTTGGCAAAGGGGCATCTGGTCAAGGAGATTGATGCCTTGGGTGGAGAAATGGCGAAGAATATTGACGCAACCGGCATACAGTTTCGCATTCTGAATACTAAAAAAGGACCTGCTGTCAGAGCCTCTCGCGCTCAGGCGGATAAGCAGCTCTATCGTCTTCGAATGAAAAGGGTTCTCGAGCAGCAGACAAATCTTGACCTTAAACAAGGTGAGGTTACATCTCTGTATTTTGAAGGAAACGAGTTGCATGGTGTCGAGTTGCAGTCCGGCATCAGATACCATTCAAAAACGGTTGTTGTTACTACCGGAACCTTTATGCGCGGTCTTATTCATATTGGACTGAATAATTATCCCGGTGGTCGTGCCGGAGATCAGCCCTCTATCGGATTATCGGATCAGTTACGAGTACTCGGTTTTGCCGTAGGCAGACTTAAGACCGGGACCCCAGCCCGGCTCGATTCCCGTTCGATTGATTTTACAAAACTGGAGGCGCAATACGGTGATGAACCGCCGTTGCCGTTTTCATTTTCAACCGATCGGATTACCATGCCGCAAATCCCCTGCCACATCGCATATACGAATCCTCGTTCTCATGACATAATCAGATCGGGTCTTGATCGTTCCCCTTTGTATTCCGGCATTATTGAAGGAGTCGGCCCGCGCTACTGCCCATCTATTGAAGACAAAGTTGTACGCTTCCCGGAAAAGGATCGCCACCAGACGTTCATAGAGCCGGAAGGACTGGATACAATAGAAGTCTATCCGAGTGGTATGTCTACATCGCTTCCGATAGACATTCAGGTGGCCTTTTACCGTTCTATAGTTGGACTTGAAGGTGTTGAGATAATGCGTCCGGCGTATGCAATTGAATATGATTACGTTGATCCTATACAGCTGCACAATTCGCTTGAGACAAAGATGATCAACAATCTGTATCATGCCGGCCAGATTAATGGCACCTCCGGATATGAGGAAGCGGCGGGGCAGGGGCTCATAGCCGGCATCAATGCGGCTCTTCGTGTGAAAGGGCAGGATCCGCTCGTACTGGAGAGAAGTCAGGCCTATATCGGTGTCATGATCGATGATCTGGTTACTCTCGGCACTAAAGAGCCGTATCGTATGTTTACGTCACGTGCCGAGTACCGTTTACTGTTGCGGGAAGACAACGCGGATCTTCGTCTGCGTGATATAGGGCATAGACTCGGGCTCGTGACAGAGAAGGAGTTTGATCTATTCGCTGAAAAGAGGCGCATGATTAAAGAAGAATTGGCTCGGATTGGGGTTACTCGGTTGGTTCATTCATCTGACCAACTTGAGGTGCTCTCAAGGCACGGTCTTGAGGATATTCAGAAAGGAGCAACACTGGAACAATTGCTCAAACGATCTGATGTCAGTTATTCCGCTTTAGCTGAACTCGATGATGTTTCACGTGAAACGCCTGCAGTAATACGTGACCAGGTTGAAATTCAGACAAAATACAAGGGGTATATTGATCGGCAGCTGGAACAGATAGAGCAGTCTAAAAAAATGGAAACGACACGTATTCCTGTGGAATTGGATTATATATCAGTGAAAAGCCTGACAACTGAAGTTCGTGAAAAGCTTTCAAAAAACAGACCGGACACTCTTGGTCAGGCATCCAGAATCCCCGGTGTTACGCCTGCGGCCATTTCAATATTGTCAATTGCCCTGAAGTCATCTTCCTGGAAGGAAAATGCTAAGTAATGCGCTCTGCTATTGGGAACATAATCGAACTGGAAGCGCAGGCCATGCAGCTGTCGCTTTCGATTCACGAGATTGAATCGTTTGAAGTTTATGCTGCCGAACTAAAAAAATGGAACAGTAAGGTTAATCTGACTGCGATAACGAATGACAAAGAAATCGCAATTAAACACTTCATTGATTCTCTATCTCTTGCTCCATATATTACATCGGTAGATCGTCTGCTGGATATCGGCTCTGGAGCCGGACTTCCTGTGATTCCATTAAAAATAATCAGACCTGAAATACCAATGGTTTCCGTAGATGCCGTTGCAAAAAAAATCCATTTTCAGCGGCATGTCATACGCATATTAAATCTGCAGAACATTGAAGCAGTTCATGCGCGAATTGAGGATCTTCATAAAACGCATAGTCACTCATTCACTGTTATAACTTCACGCGCGTTTACCCGGCTGGATCGTTTTGTATCATTGGCTGCTCCACTTCTATCAGAGGGTGGCGTACTTATCGCTATGAAAGGAGAGCTGGCAGATGGCGAAATTGCTGCAAGTGATGAGCTGGTACAGGCGGCCGGTTTTACAGTCACATCGGTACATCGCTATTCCCTGCCACACAACACGGGTGAACGGGTGCTTACGTTCATGAAACGGAGCAAGGCCGCATAGAACATGGGCTGAAGAGACGTTGTTTCAAAATCCACCCTCACGGCTATAATTGGCAGCAAGAAATGCATTGGCCTGGGTAATCCGGGTTATGACGTCCTGGGCGATATTTGGCCCGCTGTGAGCGTTAAGATGGGATTAAGCGATACATTATCTAGAATCAAGTTGCAGATGGATAGAAACTGCACTAAAGTAATCCACTTATTGTGCAAATTTGAGATTTTTGAATAATACGGAGTTGAGACATTAAATGGACGTCAGAATATATTATGAAGATACCGATGCCGGTGGTGTCGTATATCATGCCAATTACATAAAATATTTTGAAAGGGCACGAACGGAGTATTTCCGCAGTCATGGTTTTTTTGTGGCGGAGCTTGCCAGTAATGGTTTCGTGTTTCCTGTTGTGAAACTGGTAATTGATTTCAAAGCTCCTGCTCTTCATGATGATCTTCTTTCAGTTACTACAATTCCGGTGCGAGTCGGCGGTTCATCTATTACGCTCTGCCAAAAAGTGATCAGGCAATGCGACGGTAAGCTGCTGGTGGATGGGTTGGTCACGCTGGCTTGCATAAGCCCGGCCTTGAAAGCACGGCGGATACCTCTGGAAATCCGACAAATGCTCGAAGCTGACATGGAGTCGGTCTTATGAAGACTTCTGTTATTGACAGAATTAATCGCAATGAGGCACTTGACCTGTTGATCAACGGAGATCTGTTGTCACTTGGGAAAAGCGCTGACATAATAAGGCAGAATCTTCACCCTGGTGGAATGGTTACTTTTGTTGTCGATCGTAATGTTAACTATACCAATATATGTGATTCGAAATGCTCTTTTTGCGCCTTTTACCGGAGCAAAGGTGCAGCAGATGCCTATGTTCTGACTTGTGAGCAGATCTATGCTAAGATAGCAGAGCTTGTAGATCAGGGTGGTACCCAGCTATTGATGCAGGGTGGTCTTAACCCAGACTTAAAAATAGACTTTTTTGAAGAGCTTTTTAGAGAAATAAAGAAGCGTTTCCCGATGATACAGAATCATTCCCTCTCACCGGCGGAATTGATCTGCATTGCGGATAATTCTGACATTACTCTTGATGAAGCGCTACTCCGTCTCAAGAACTCCGGACTCGATTCGATTCCTGGAGGGGGGGCGGAAATTCTGGTTGATGAGGTGCGTAGCCGTATTTCTCCCAAAAAGATCGGCTGGAAACGGTGGGGTGAGGTCATGCTGAAAGCAGCCCGCCTCGGTATGCCGACAACCGCTACGATGATGTTTGGTAGTAGCGAAAAGCCGGAAAATATTATCGAACATCTCTTTCGGGTGCGAGAAATTCAGGATCAGGGGGGATCATTTACGGCATTTATTCCCTGGACCTACCAACCCGGCAATACCGAGCTGGGCGGGATAACCGCCACGGGTGTGGATTATCTGAAGGTATTGGCATTGTCCCGGATCGTACTGGATAATATTCCCAATATACAAGCAAGTTGGGTCACACAAGGTGCCAAAATGGCTTCGGTGGCTCTTTTTTTCGGGGCAAACGATCTTGGCGGCACAATGCTTGAAGAAAATGTAGTAGCCGCCGCCGGCTGCAGTTTTTGCATGTCGCAACAAGAGATGATCACACTGATACATGGAGCCGGCTTTCGGGCCGTCCATCGTACCACAACCTATTCAATTATCAGGGAGTTTACGGTTTGAGTTCTTTCCATAGGCAGGCTGGAACCTGCGAAATCATTACCACCATGGCACGGTTGTCTGAAGTAGCCGATGTCCTCTCACAGCAGTCGGAAATTGCGGTAGATATGGAGATGGATTCTCTCCATCACTATCGTGAAAAAATCTGCCTTGTCCAGATTTCAACCCGTCAAGAAAGCTGGTTGATAGACCCGCTGGCGTTAACATCTCTTTTGCCTTTGGCTGCTCCGCTTGCCGATCCGGAAATTATCGTTGTCATGCACGGTTCTGATTACGACATACGTTCTTTGCACCGGGACTTTGGCATTGAAGTCACGAACCTTTTCGACACCATGATAGCTTCACGCTTTCTGGGTATTGCGGAGTTCGGTCTTGCAGCGCTATTAAAGGGGCGATTCGGAATTGAACTGGATAAAAAATACCAGAAAGCCGATTGGAGCAAACGCCCCCTGAGCCGTGAGATGTGCGCATACGCCACTGCAGACACTTCTGATCTGCTGCGGTTATATGATCAGTTACGTGTAGAACTGGCGCAGAAAGGCAGGCTGGAGTGGGTCGAAGAAGAGGGGCGGTTGGTATGTCAGGCGCGGGTGACAGAAAAAGATGGGCCTTTATTTCTATACTGCAAGGGTGCCAGCAAGTTGAGAGGGTACTGTCTCGCTGTACTGGAGGAATTGCTGCAGTTGCGGGCTCAACAGTCTGAACTCCTTGATCGTCCCCCTTTCAAGGTACTATCGGCTGATACATTGATTGAGGTTGCCGAGAACATGCCGCGCTCGCTGTATGATCTGTCTCTTTTCAAAGGGATGACTCCGGGGCAGCTACAGCGGCATGGGGCCGGAATTCTTTCAGCTGTCGAAAGGGGTCTTGCTACTCCGGAAATCAGCCTGCCACGTTTCCCTCGCGGTACAAAAAAGGAAGTGTTGGACAGGGTCAAGGTAAGGCTGAAGAATCTTAAGTCATGGCGAGAGTGCTACAGCAAGGAACTAGGTCTGGATCCGGGTGTTCTGGCACCTAACTGGTTGCTGGAAGCTGTTGCCGACACTGAGAATGCTGCACATGAAGAGCTTGATTGCATCCCAGGTATGAGGGAGTGGCAAAAACAGCTCTTCAGTGAAGAACTGCCACGCTTACTTGCAATGGTCTAGGCTGATGAGCCGACCTTCCGCCCTCAGTACAGATGTGAAACTGCTATGCCGGGGAGGCAGCAGTCAAACAGGTTTTACTCTGATTGAGATTGCGGTGGTGATGGTCATCATCAGTATTGTCATGCTGTTGGTCATTCCGCGGCTTCCTTCGTCAGATCAGGAAAATCTGAAGATATCTGCCAGGACACTGGCCTCGACACTGCGATATACTCAGGAGAGAGCCGCGACATCTCGAACCGGATATTATCTCACGCTGGTGCCGGGATCAGAATCCGTAAAGATTTTTGAGATCGGTGTTGACGGGAGCGCCAAAGAGCCTTCTGATCCACTGCTACAGAAATCTCCGGTGAAAGAGGGGGTTGTTGTCGCCGATGTGCGCATACCCCGGCTGGGTAAAGTCAGCGACGGTCAGGTGCGGGTAGATGTCGGCGTGGCGGGAGTGCGGGACTTTGTCACGATTCACCTCCTCTCTACTTCGGGACAATACTGGACGGTGATGGTGTTTCCGTCGGGAGGCAAGGTTAAGGCGTTCGAGGGATACCACGAGGATCCGCCATGAAAAGTGAAGCCTCAGGTTTTACGCTTCTTGAAGTAATGGTGGCCCTGGCCATTATGGCCGGTGTCATTTTGACCGTGCTGGGATCGGTTAATTACCATCTCGGGATCATAGCCAACGAGCGCGATAGTACAACACTGACGCTGTTGGCTCGTAACCGTATTACTGAGTTAGAGCTGGCTCCCGCCAAGGGTGAGGGCACGTTTGCCCCGTCTCATCCGGAATTGAGCTGGAAAGCCGATCTGCAGCCAGCTGATATTCCAGGTTTGCAGAAGCTTATTGTCAGAGTAAAGCGCGGCAGTGACGGCAGGGAGGTGGCGCTTGTCCGCTATCTTCCGAAATAAAGGTTTCACGCTGCTGGAAGTTTTGATCGCGGTGGTACTGCTCGGCATCCTCTCTGCGGCGCTCTATGGCAGCTATTTTGGTGTCATACAGGCCAGAGATCGTGCTTCCGCCGGGATGGAGTCGCGGCGCGAACTGGGTGCCACTCTGGATCTGATTCGCCGCGAAATATCATCGTCAATGTTTAACCGTACCGACAAGCGACTGCGCTTTGTTGTGGAAGACCGCGACAATTTCGGTGCACCGTCATCAACACTGGAACTGACTACGCTGGCGCCGCCGGATGTGCAGAGCCGCACTGAATCCGGCATCATTATCGTTTCATACCGGATGGTCGATAATGATAAAAAGTTCACTTTGACACGCCAGGAACGTGATCTTTTTTCAGAAGAGGTCACCATTCCCGCTTATCCGCAGATGGAGCGGATCAGTTCCTTTCTGGTGGAGTGCTTTGACGGGTCAAAATGGGTCAAAAGCTGGGATACCTCGATAAACGGCGCTCTCCCCAAGGGTGTTCGGGTGACCGTGCAGGTAGAGGAAGAGGGTAAGCCGGTAGAGTTCACGATGCTTTCGACTCCGCGTGTGAGCGGTCCATGATGGGGCGGCTTAAAAATGAATCAGGTTTTGCCCTGATTTTGACCCTGGTCGTAACTGCGCTGATGGTGGCGGTGTTGGTGGAGATGATCCACCAGGTGTATGTGGATACCTCGCTCAGTCGTGGTTTTCGTGATGGTCAGCAGGCGTCTATACTTGCTGAATCCGGCGTGACGGGCGGCGCTAAACTCCTGCAGATGGGGCTTTCCGGCCGTACCTACACCTCCCTTTCCGATCGCTGGTCAACACCGCTCAAGCTGGAAGACGAGGCCGGCTCGCTGGAGATCACGGTCAGTGAGGAAAGCGGCAAAATCAATGTCAATGACGTATCGAAACAGAAAACGCTGGAGGCGTTGCAGCGGCTCGGCGCACGACTGAAACTGCCGGGTGATATCTGGCCTGCAGTAACGGACTGGATTGACGTAGATGATTCTCAACTCTCCGGCGGAGCCGAATCAATATATTATCGCACTCTGAAACCACCCTATAGCGCCCGTAACGGTAAGCTGATGACACTGACGGAGCTGTCACTGGTCAAGAGGGATAAGGCGTTTACTCCTGAGATGCTTGGCAATCTGCGCCTCTATCTGACAATTTATTCAGAACAAGCCAACTCACCGTTTTCGAGAGTCAACGTCAATACCGCCCCCAAAGAGGTACTGGCTGTTCTCGATAAGGGTATTGACGACCGTATGGCGGAGCGAATTGTACAAGAGCGAAGTGTGCAGCCGTTCAAAACTATTGGGGAACTTTCGCGGGTTCCAGGGCTTGATACAATCGCTACAGGATTAGGCGGAATGATTTCCGTTCAGGGAACCATCTTCAAGATAACCTCGGTATCCAGAGTAAAGGATTCCGGGAGGACGGTTGAGGCGGTTGTGCGTATGTCAGGCGGACCACCCGAGTTTTTGTCGTGGCAGGAATACTGATTCCGTTATTGGGATAAATACAAACTTCAGTAGATGAGGGTGCAACGTACCATGGATTATCTGATTCTGCAGGCTGACGAAAAACAGCTGACGGTTGCCCATTTCGGGGTGTCCAGGCGTTCCACGGAACTTATCGGGGCTGCTTCGATCGAGCTGAACGAAGAGCGGTCACTGGGTGATGCCGTCCGGAACATAGCAGAAAAAATGACCGGGTCACCGCGAGTTGTGCTCTGCCTTCAGCCGGCACTGTTTGCGCAACGTATTGTCTCGCTACCGCTTAATGATCTTCGCAAGGTGCGTGAGGTCCTTACTGCTCACCTGCAGGGTGACATCGCATTGCCGGTTGAAGATCTTGCGTTGGAGGTTATGCCGGCAGGGGAGGGCCAGTTTCTCGCCTTGTGGGCGCGCAAGAGCGATATCAGTGCGGCAATCACACAGTTTCGGGAGGCGGGCATCGAGCCTCAGGTGGTGAGTTCACTTCCGTTCGCACTGGCTCAGCTACCTGGAGTGCCGGCCGATAGTGTCATCTGCGATGGAAGTACTCTGTCACTATTGTCCGGGGGACGCCTTACCTATTTCCGTGCTTTCAATTCCGCTGTGACCGCCACGATGATTTCAGCCACTCTGTCGGCACTGGAGCTTTCCGGGGGTGCGCTCCCGCCACGACTCTGTCTGATCGGGGATGAGGTAGGCGGCCTGACAGCCGATGATACCCTGCCGTTGCCCGTCGAAGTCCTGGAGGTGCCACAGGAGTTGGGTCATCTGTTTAAAAACGATGAAACCTTTCACCAGTTGGCTGGACTTTATGCTGTAGCCCGGGCCAACCATGCCGGTACTCTTCCTGATTTTAGGTCTGGAGAGCTGGCCTGGACTGCCGGGGATGCAAAATTGCGCAGAAAGCTGCTGCTGACCTTAATACTGGCGGCAGTAATAGTTGTGTTGCTGTTCGTAAATAAAGGGCTCCAGTACCGTTCCGCTGCAGCAGACATTTCCTCTCTGAATAAATCGATTACAGCAATCTATCGCGAGATATTCCCGTCACGCGCCAAGGCGGTTGATGAAATCTCCGAAATCAAAGGGGAAATCAAGAAACTGTCCGGAGTCGAAAATTCAAGCAGTTATCTTGACATCCTGAAAAAGCTGGGCGAAGCCAAAGGCGCCACCATCAATGGTCTTTATGAAGCTGAACTGGACGGGCGCAACCTGCGGATAAAAGGGGATGCGCGTTCCGCCCAGGCGGTTAATGAATTCAAGGCCGCGCTTGTCCCCCTGCTTGCCTCTACCGAACTGGGTGAAGTCAAGAGCCGTCCGGACGGAACGGTCGCCTTCAGCCTGACGGGAATACTCAAGGAGGACACGAAATGAGACCTCTGGAGATTATTCGCGATCAATGGCAGGATCTGGACAGCAAGACACGTTTGTGGTGTGGCTACGCCCTTATTGCGCTGCTTGCTACAGCAGTAGGATGGTCGGCGTTGGACGCCAAGGTTCAGGCGTTAGAAAAGAAGCGCACCGCCCGGGAAGCGGTGCTGAAGGAGCTGTTGCCGCTTAAGGTTACGTATCTGGCGGCCCGCCAGTCATCCGAGCAGCTAAAAGGGCGCCTCGCTTCGCTCCGCCCCGACGACTCACCTGCCAAAATTATCGAAGACACCGGTATAAAAGGGAAATCAGTTAAGATTGTTCCTCTCAAGGGTGAAGAACGGAGCGGATTTATCGAGGATGCCGCCGATATCCGTATCGAAGGTTTAACGCTCAATGAAGCGGTCAATCTTTTTTACCGCCTCGAAAAGGGGGGGCGTCCGCTGGTAATTAAAAAAAGCAATCTGCGGGTGCGCTTTGACGACCCGTCCCGCTGCGATCTGAGCCTGAATATGGCGCTGCTTAAACCGGCACCCGGTCAGGCGAAGTGATGAAAGCGGCAAAGGTGGCACGGGGATTTGCCCTTCTGGCTGCGGTACTGGCTCTTTTCGTGATGTTCAGTTACATGCTGTTTCCGGCATCCAGGATTGATGCTGTCATTGCCCAGGTTTTGTTGCGTCAGGGGTTAACGCTTGCTCCGGCGGTCCACAAGACCCTGCTCCCCGGTCTGGCGTGGGATAATATGCTGCTGTCATCAGAACAGGGGCCGTTGCTGAGCTGTGATCGGTTGCAGGTCAGGGCGCTGTTGCTGCCGCTCTTTGTCGGTCGGGTGGTTTTTTCAGGGGGGGCAACAATCGGCAAAGGGAGTCTTGACATCAGGTATGCTCTGAATGGCAAAGATGCTCTGAATCTTGCCGCAGACGGTATATCCCTTTCAGACATACCCTTTTTCAAGAGCGCTCTCGGAGCGAAAGCGGCCGGCAGCTTCTGGAGTCGTGGTACGCTAAAGCGTAGTGCAAAAGGATTAAGCGGAGATCTGAAGCTGGAAATAAAACAGCTTGAATTTTCCGGTGTCAAGTTGGGAGCTTTTCCGCTTCCGGATGTCGCCAACCTTAAATCGCAGGGGATGATCAGGGCCCTCGACGGAAAAGCCCGTCTGGAGAGCTTTACACTGGAAGGGGACGGAATTTACATGCGGCTTTCTGGAGATCTCCCCACCGGGGCCAACGCTGCCGTGTTACCCCTCAACCTAAGCTTGGAGATCATGCCAAAACCGGAGTTTCTGGAAAAGCAGAAGCTGGTTTTTATGCTTCTGGCCAAGTTTATGACCTCTCCGGGGGTCTATGCCGTGCCGATCAGGGGCAACCTGCTAAAGCCTGAGATTCTTTAGATGAGAATCGGCCTGCTTGGTGGCAGCTTCAATCCGGTTCACAACGCCCATCTGCGCATTGCCGAAGAGGCACAGGCCGCATGCAGGCTCGACAGGGTAATCTTCATTCCGGCGGCCGATCCTCCGCACAAACCGGTGGCGGGAGATGTTTCATTTGCTTGCCGCTCAAAAATGGTCGGTATGGCTATCAAAGGCAGACCGGATTTCGAGATGTCAGTCATAGAGGCGGAGCGGGGGGGCAAGTCATATTCAATCGACACGATCAGGATATTACGGGAGCGGTTTCCTGATGATGAGCTGTATTTCATCATCGGCGGGGATTCGTTTCTGGAGATAGGCACGTGGTATCGCTATGACGAAATATTCTCTTCGTGCAATCTGATCGTAGTTGAACGTGCCGGTTGTTCGATTGTCAACCCGCTTGAAGCCCTGCCTGCCGCCGTCTGTGGAGCATTTAGCCATGACGGTGAAACAGGCCGCCTGACGCACCGGTCCGGAACAAACATATATTTTATCACCGGCTCCCCTCAGGAGCTCTCTTCGACTGAAATCCGCCGGCTCGCATCCGCTGGAGCCGACATCAGCCGTTATGTACCACCCGACGTAGCAGCATATATCTCGCAGCAAAGGATCTACAACTAATGCCAGCAAAAAAAACGGAAATTGTTGAAAAAACGACCCTGACCCCCAGTGAGCGCGCTCTTAAATGCGCCGAATTGGCGTATGACAAAAAAGCTTTTGACATCTGTGTGCGCGATATCTCACGAGTCTCGTCGATTGCCGACTACATGGTGATCATCTCCGGTTCTTCTGACAAACAGAACCAGGCCATTGCCGACAACATCCGCACCGGACTGAAAAAGTTCGGCAAGGTCAATGATATCGAGGGCGCCAATGATGGCAGATGGATAGTCATGGATTACGGTGATGTGCTGGTGCATATCTTCCATGACCAGATCCGCCGCTATTACGATCTGGACGGCCTCTGGGGCATGGCACCGGAACTTGAGCTGCCGCCTGAAATCAAGGCTTCCCGCAAGGAATCTGATTTTTGAAAATAAAGGTACTCTGGGTCGGCAAGAGCCGTGACCCGTGGGTCAAGGATGCGATCGACGAATACGCCGGTCGCATCCGGCGCTATTCTCCGCTGGATCTGATCGATATCCGCGACGAGAAGGGTGCCGCAGCCGAGGAAATGCGCCGCCGCGAGTGCGAACGGCTGGAGAAGCAGATTGCGCCCGGCGCAACCCTGATCCTGCTGGATGAACGGGGCGAACAGATGGACTCCCCCGGCCTTGCTACCTTTGTCGGCAAACAGCGCGACAGCGGTACCGGTGAGCTGATCTTCGCCATCGGCGGCGCCTACGGGTTCTCCGAAGAATTCCGTCAACGCGGCAAGCTGCTGGCGCTATCCAGGATGACCTTCACCCATCAGATGGTGCGGGCGTTCCTGCTGGAGCAGATCTACCGGGCATTTACGATTTTGAACAAAGAGCCGTATCATCATTAATACCTGAAAAAGCCCTTCTTTACCGCTAAGACGCAAAGTTCGCAAAGGAATAAAATAGTGAACAACCTTGATTATTCTTCGCGTTCTTGGCGTATTTGCGGTTCAAAAAACAATTTCGGGTTAAACTGAAAGGTGTTTCCCATGAAAAAACCTCTGCTTCTGATGATTCTCGACGGCTGGGGGATCAATCCCAACCCAGCCCACAACGCCGTAGCACAGGCGAAAACCCCCAACCTGACCAGATTTCTTAGCGAATACCCGCGTACCCGGATTCTTACCTCCGGCATGGCGGTCGGTTTGCCGGAAGGGCAGATGGGCAACTCCGAGGTCGGGCACCTGAATCTGGGGGCCGGTCGGGTTGTCTATCAGGAACTTACCCGAGTTACCAAATCTATCCTGGATGGCGACTTCTTCACCAACCCGACCCTGCTTGACTGTATCGCCAAGGTTAAAGCGTCCGGCGGGAGGCTGCACCTCTCCGGTTTGCTCTCCGACGGCGGTGTGCATTCGCACAATACCCATCTGTACGCCTTTCTGGAGCTGGCCAAACGTGAAGGATTGACGGAGGTTTTTGTCCACTGCCTGCTGGATGGTCGTGACACGCCGCCTCAGAGCGGTGCTGAATATCTGGCGCAGTTGGAGGCGGAGATTGCGAGGATCGGCGTTGGCACTATTGCCACCGTCATGGGGCGCTATTACGCGATGGACCGCGACAATCGCTGGGACCGGGTGGAGAAGGCCTACAACGCTATCGTCTGCGGTGAAGGCGAGTCCTGTTCCTCTGCTAAAGAAGCGATCGCGCAGAGCTACGCCGCAGGGGTTCATGATGAATTCGTCGTGCCGGTCGTCGTTACCGCAAATGCCAAGCTCAAAGACGGAGACGGCTTCATCTTCTTTAACTTCCGCTCCGACCGGGCCCGCGAAATTACCCGGGCGCTTGCTCTGGATGATTTCAGCGGCTTCGAGCGCCGTAACAGGCCGAAGCTGTCAGGGTATGTCTGCTTGACCGAATACGATGCAACCTTCGGGCTGCCGATCGCATTCGGTTTCACGGAACTGACCAACATCCTTGGTGGCGTACTCGCCGGTGCGGGGTTGAAGCAGCTGCGCATCGCCGAAACCGAGAAGTATGCCCATGTCACCTTCTTCTTCAACGGCGGCGTGGAAACCCCCTTCCCGGGCGAGGATCGCGCTCTGATTCCGTCGCCGAAAGAGGTTGCCACTTACGACCATAAGCCTGAGATGAGTGCCTATCTGGTGACCGACGAGCTGATCGCACGGCTGGAGAGCGACAATTATGACATAATCATCCTCAACTTCGCCAACTGCGACATGGTTGGCCACACCGGTATCGAGGCGGCGGCGATCAAGGCTGTCGAGACTGTGGATGCCTGTGCGGGTAGAGTTGTCGCCAAGGTGCAGGAGTTGGGCGGCGCGGTGCTGATCACCGCCGACCACGGCAACGCCGAGCAGATGGCGGATGAAAACGGCGAGCCGTTCACCGCTCATACCATTAACCCGGTCTGGCTGGTGTTGGTGGATGACAGCCGCAAGGGTGTTACTCTCCGGGAAGGTGGCAGGCTTGCCGATGTGGCGCCGACCATGCTGAAGATGCTGGGGCTGGCGCAGCCGCAGGAGATGACAGGGGAAAGCCTGTTGTGATGTCGGGAGGAACACATAGAAAGTGAAATTCTAAACCGTCCGGTTCAGCTGTTTGTCTGACCGGGCGGTTTTGAATTTGGTGCCATCAATACCACCTTGACCCTCCATCTCAATACACATATAGTTAATGTGTTTGGATGGCCTTAATCATAGAATAATAGTGTCAGAAATAATGGAGGATCCATGAAAACCGCAAATATCCCCGCAACCAGCCAGCAATTCCCCATCGGCAAGATCGTCTGCCTGGCGCGCAACTACGCCGAGCATGCCCGTGAGTTGGGTAATGAGACTCCGGCAGCGCCGGTGCTGTTCATGAAGCCGGCCTCGTCGGTCATCGGCTATGGGGAGGCGGTGAAGATACCCTCTTACTCGCAGGAGTGCCATTACGAGGTCGAACTGGCGGTTCTGATCGGTTCACAGGCGCGCAATGTGACGGCAGATCACGCGCTGGAGCATGTCGCCGGCTATGGCGTGGCTATCGATATGACTCTGCGCGACGTGCAGAACCAGCTCAAATCCAAGGGGCTGCCGTGGGAGATCGCCAAAGGTTTTGACACTGCTTGTCCGCTGTCCGATTTTGTCCCGGCCGTTGCCGTTGCCGATCCACATTCGCTTAATCTGAAGCTGGCGGTCAACGGCGAGAGTCGCCAGAACGGCAACTCCGCTGACATGATCAACCGTATCCCGCAGATCATCGCCCATATCTCAGGAATATTTACGCTTGAGCCGGGGGATGTTATTTTGACCGGAACGCCGGCCGGAGTCGGGCAGGTACGTGCCGGTGATGTTATGACTGCGGAAATAGCATCTATTGGGAGCTTGACGATACCGGTTACCTAACATAATGTGAGAATTATGCGAAACAATCACTTCAAGCATAAGAAGCGGTTTTTCAGGTTTGTCCGCCTGCTGAGACGGCTGCGTCCATTGGAGCTGCCGGTTACCCATCGCCACAATCATGTCGAGCTCTTTCATGGAGGGAGACAGTTTTTTGAGGCACTGTTTGCCGCTATCCGTTATGCGGAACATACGATCCTGCTGGAATACTATCTGATACACAATGATCATATAGGCGCCGAGTTTGCGAATGAGCTTGCGGATGCCGTGCAGCGCGGGGTCGAGGTCAGGCTGATCTACGATTATATCGGGTGTCTCGACACTCCCGCTTCCTATTTCAAAAATCTTTCCAAGCAGGGAGTCAAGCTGCTCCCATTTAACGTCCCCTCTTTCAAGCGCGGCATATACTGGTTCGATAAGCGGGACCATCGCAAGATGACCATTATCGACGGAACACTTGCTTTTCTTGGGGGTTTCAACATTGGTGAAGAATATGCCGGTTGTGTAACCGATAAAATGAGTTTCCGGGATCTGGGGTTTAGCATTCAGGGCGAAGCGGTATGGGAGCTGGAGACAATATTTAACGAAACATGGAGCGGCGAGCGGGACGAACCTTCCGAGCGTGCAGCGGAACGTCCGAGAATACATGCAAAAAAAAGCTGGAATGCCGCAGTTAATATCATCAGCGGCGGCCCCCGTCAGCGTCGGTCCTATATCCGCGAGGCTTTCCAGGTCAATATCGCATCTGCAGCCGAAGAGATTCTTATTGCCACTCCATATTTTGTGCCAGGTCCGCGCATCATCCGTTCCCTGCTTCGCGCTGTCCGCCGTGGCGTACGGGTGCGTCTGCTGCTGCCGGCCCGCAGTGACGTGCCGGTGATGCTTTTGCTCGGCAGAAGTTCATATGCCACGCTGTTGCGGGGCGGTGTTGAAATATTCGAACTGGAGCGGGAGATCCTCCATGCGAAGGTCATGCTGATTGATGGCGAACGGACTGTCATCGGTTCGGCCAACCTCGATCAGCGCAGTTTCCATCGCAACTATGAGATCAATTGCCTGGTGGATAACACACAGTTCGGCGGGCAGATCCGGGCGCTCCTGCTGGAGGAAATAGACGGTTCCAGCCCGGTCGAGCTGGATGTTCATGAACGCCGGGGCTTGTTGATCCGGATCATGGAGCGTGTTGTCAGGCTCTTTGGGTGGTTTTTATGAGTGCTGAGCTGTTCGACAGTCATTGCCATCTCGACCTGGAACCCCTCAAATCCGGTCTGCCGAAGTTTTTGCAGGAAGCCGGATCCGCAGGAGTTCAGGGCTTTGTCGTCCCCGGGGTGCATCCTGACGGCTGGGCCGGAATCTCATCAGTTGCCGCAGCTGACCCCCGGATTTTACCGGCTTACGGTATTCATCCGATGCACGCGGGGCATATGAACGATCAGGTTCTTGACCATCTGAGGGAGTGTGCGGTGCAGGGTGTTGCGATTGGAGAAACCGGACTGGATCCGGTCTATACCGTATCGCTGGAACTGCAGGAACAGGCGTTTAGAGAACAGCTCCGCATAGCCGTCAGTTGTAATCTGCCGGTGCTGGTTCATTGCCGTCGGGCGTTTCAAAGGGTACTGCGTATTCTGCGCGACGAGAAGGCTGATCAGGTCGGCGGGATCATGCACGCCTTCTCCGGTTCCGTGGAAATGGCGCGCGACTTCATCCGGCTCGGCTTCGCCATCTCGATTTCAGGGACGGTTACCTGGGATAATGCCGTCAAGCCGTTACGAGTCGCCAGGGATCTGCCGCTGGAGCATCTGGTGCTGGAAACGGATGCCCCCGATATGACCCCGCAGCGTTATCGCGGCCGTTTCAACCGCCCCGCATGGATAACGGAAACGGCGCAGCGGGTGGCAGAGGTACGCGAAATTTCTCTGGAAACGGTTGCCCGTATTACAACGGGCAATCTCCGCAGCATCCTGCGGCTTGAGAGTAATTCTGCTTGAGGCTGTATTTTAGCCGATTCTATGCTACATTCAAAACTGTTATGATATTTTCCCTTAGGAGCGACTCGATGAAATATGCCCTCTTACTTCTTTCCGGATGTGTTGTCACGATCAGCGGTTGTGCCATGTTCACTTCATGGAAAAGCATTCCTCCTCCCGGGGGGTGCGATCAGTGCCACACCACGGCAATCAGCGCCAACTGGCAGGTGGTATACAAACCGGCCAACGTAACCGATGAGCGTGGTCGGCTCACCTTTCAGACCCCCGAATACAATCTGCCTTCTCTGGGTGGACAGGAGTCGCCTCTGGAAGCAAAAAAAGTGGAGGAAAAGGCCTGTTTCGACTGCCACAAATCCCCTACACAAGCTCATAAGGAACGTAAAGGTCGCTTCCATCATTAACAACCCCTCAGTCCCTGTTGGTGGAAAGTGGTTTGTACACAAAAGGGGTGCAAGAGGGTTGACTCAGCTCATTTGCCTTCGCGACTGAAGCGGTATCCGACCGCTCTTACCGTCTGAAAATGTATCGGATGAGAGGGATCAGGTTCGAAGTACTTGCGGAGCCGGACAATAAAATTGTCCAGCGTCCGGGTCTCGGTGTCGCTGCTGTAGCCCCAAACGGACTGCAGCAGGTCACTGCGATGGATGGCTTGTCCCTCCTTCCGGAAAAAGACCGACAGAACCCGGACTTCCATCTCGGTCAGGTCAACCTCCCCCTGGGCCGTTCTGGCCCGGTACGAAAGCAGAAACACCTCATTGTCGCCGAAACTATACCCCTCCTCAACCGGTTCCGGTCGATACCATGAAGAACGCCTCAGCATCCCCTTGACCCGCAACAGAAATTCCACCAGATTAAATGGCTTGGTGAGATAATCATCGGCGCCGTTTTCAAGTCCCTCGACCCGGTCGGCATCTTCAGAACGGGCGGTCAGCAACAGAATCGGAACACGCGGATCAAGCGCTCTGATGGCACGGCAAGCCTGGAAACCGTCCATGCCCGGTAGCATGACATCCAGAATAACCAGATCAAAGTGCTCGATTTCCAGTGTTGCCATAGCCCTCTCGGCGGTCTCGAAATGGCTGACCCGGTGCCCTTCTTCTTCAAGATTGAAGCAGATCCCGCGCGCCAGGTGAATTTCGTCTTCGACCAGCAGTATATGTGGTTTGTCGTCAGTCATTCATGTCACCTTATGCCGCAGGGGAATTTAATCGTAAACGTGCATCCTTTGCCCGGCCCATCGCTGGTCACGCTGACCGTGCCGCCATACCCCTTGATTACCGATTCCACGATGTAGAGACCCAGCCCGGTACCGCGTACATTGTCGCCCGGAGGCTGGACACGATAGAAACGGTCGAATACTTTTTTCAGTTCTTTCCGGTCAAGACCCCGGCCATGATCCTGAACCGAGAGCTGCAGCCATGTCCCGGTTTTTATCAGCCGGACCGATATGTCCAGACTTTGCGGCGAATAGAGCACCGCATTTTCGAACAGATTGCGTACAACCATGCCCATCTCTTCGGGGTCTACCAGCGCCTTCAGTGAGGCGGCTGCTTCGAATGAAATGCTCCCCCCCTGCGGCAGGGTGCCCCGTTCGCGCTCGATATGCTCGCTCACCAGCTGCGTCAGGTCGGTAAGTCGCCGCTCGGACTGCTTGCGGCGCTGTTCGAGGCGGGCGGCCATCAGCAGATTGTTGATCAAATAGTGGAGCCGGTCGGTGTCGGACAGCATGGTGGTGACGAAAGAATCGAGGCGCTCTTCGGATGGCCTGCGCAGGCGGATCGTCTCCAGGTGTAGCTGGATGGAAGCGAGCGGGGATTTCAGTTCATGGGTCACCTGGGAGATGATGTTACGCTGCTGAAGATACAGGTTGGCCTGGCGGTTCCAGTAGACAAAGATCACGTACACGCCGATCAGGATCAGCACCAGCATGGCCAGACCTTCTACCATGACCGGCCAGTTAGCCCCCTGTCCAAGCAGTTCGGGTCGATATTTTTCGGCCAGCGCGCGTAACTCGCGATGCTTGCCGATAAACCAATAAATCCAGAACACGACTACGGTGATCCAGATCAGCTGGATGGCGATCAAGGCCATGATCGGATGGAAGATGCGGCGAAGAATGTTCATAAGTATAATCCTGAAAATATACCGCAAAGTATGAAGTCTAAAGCAGGCGCTGCTCTGCGGTTAGCGGTGGTTTATGGGTCAAATCGGTAACGGGTCGTTTTGCATGCTTGTGCATCCAGCCGCTTTCTGCTACATTCTCGCGCTGCTGAAACAGAGTTATAATTACCTTGTGGAGTGTATGTCAATGGCCAGTGTAGATTTTAAAAAACTTAACCGGCAGATGATGGTCTATCGTATCGTTCAGACAATCTTAACGGGGCTGTTGATCGTCCTGGCGATCGTTTTCCAGGGTCAGTTTGTCGCCCTCAATAAGCCCGGACAGTTTGTCAGCAGTGTTGTGGCTTCACTCGCCGTGCAGTTACTGCTTATTTATCCTGTCTACCGGCTGGCCTGGCGTGATGCCGGTGTAGAAATCGAAGGGAGTGCGCCAAATCTGTCTGCCGAACAGCTGACCGCCCTGCGTAAAAAACGGTTGATCGGGGACCTGTGGAAATTTTGTGGCGTGGCGTTCTTCATGGTTTTTGTCTCGCTTGTCCCGGATGCAAAGAAGGCGGCCGGAGCTCCGCTGGTTCTAGCCTCTACGATCTTCTCGTTTCTGCTGACCTGCCTGATGTATTTCCAGTGTTTCAACTTCAGCGCCAGAAAGCGGATGAAGATGGGTTTGTAATCTATTCCGCCAGTGAAATCTACCAAGGGGGGCAGCCAAAAGCTGCTCCCTTTTCAATTTTAGTTTGAATCAGCCTTTTTCCGGGTGAGCCGCTGATTAAGTGCCTGGCGAGTGATGCCCAGAAGGGCTGCAGCGGGTCCCTGGCTGCCGCCGGAGCGGCGCAGCGCCTCCGTAATCAGCTCCTCTTCCGCCTCTTTCAAAGTTGGAAAACGATACTGTTTATGCTCCAGGAACCGGTTCGTTTCACCTTCGGAGTTATCTGTCTGCCTGGGGGATGGTTTGAATCCGGTTTTCTTTCTCATGGATTCAAGCATCGGTACGCCGTTTTTATTCTGGGCAACTGCGTCATGCACCATCGCCTTGAATTCTCTCACGTTACCTGGAAAGGCATACTCCTTCAAACAATCAAAGAGTTCAGAGCTGAAGGAAGGACGTTCCATGGAGAGTGAGGATGCCGCCTCATTGACAAAATGCTCGAAGAGCAGCGGAAGATCATCCTTACGCTCCCGGAGTGGCGGAATGGTAATCTGGTGCGCACAGAGTCGGAAATAAAGATCTTTCCTGAATCTTCCCTCTGTCATGGTTGCGCTGAGCTCCTGGTTGGTGGCCACAATGATGCGGGCATCACTGCGTCTGGCGACATCCGAGCCGAGCGGGTAGTACTCGCCCTCCTGAAGAAGGCGCAGCAGTTTCACCTGCGAGGCGGTATTAAGGTCGCCAATCTCATCCAGAAAAAGGGTTCCTCCTCCAGCCTTTGCGATCATGCCCTCCCGCGCCTGATCGGCACCAGTGTAAGCGCCCTTCTTGTGACCAAAAAGGGTGTCCGAGAAGACGACATCATCCAGACCGGCCACATTTACCGCCACGAACTCACCTGTACGCCTGCTCAGCGCATGCACTGCGTTCGAGAATAGCTCCTTGCCGACGCCGGTTTCCCCGGTAATCAGGATTGGCTGGCTGGAAACAGCCACAACTTCCAGATAGCTGAAGATGGCCTTCATCGCGGTACTTTGAGTGATTATTTCAGCAAAAGCACTTTTGTTGGGTGACTTGCCGGCCAGCAGGCTCTCTTTCAGCGACAGGTTCATCTGTCGCAGGCTGTTCAACTCAAGGGCGCGCTTGACACTGGAAAGGTAGCGGCTCTGTTCCACCGGCTTCACCAGATAATCAAAAGCCCCTTGTTTCATGCATTCAACTGCCGTATCCAGCTCGGTGGTTGCGGTCATGACGATCACAGGCACCTGGGGGTACTCGGCCGTCACCCGGTTGAGCAGATCGAGTCCGGCCACATGGGGCATTGTCAGGTCAAGCACGATGAGTGCCGGCAGATGCTCTGCCAAAAAGGGGAACAGCGTCTGGCCATCATTTATGGTGTGCAGATTGCTCAACCCGGCCCTTCTCAAGATGGTTGCACAACTGAAGAGGAGCTGGGGCTCATCGTCCACCAGGACAATCAAAGGGGGTGCCCCGGCAGTCTGTTTCATAAGCTCGCTCCGCAATTGTCTTCGTTGATCAAGCAGGCGGAAACCGGCAACCGCACTGAAACAGTTGTCCCGTGCCCCGGCTCTGACTCATAGACCAGTGTCCCGTTGTGCTCCCTGACAATGGAAAGCGAAATAGATACGCCGAGTCCGGTCCCGCCCTGAGCGGATTTTGTGGTAAAAAACGGTTCAGCCACACGTTCCAGCTCTTCCTTCGTCATGCCGACCCCATCATCTTGCACCGTGATTATCACGACCTCCTCCGCAAGGTCATATGAGGTCGCAAGCCTTATCTTGCCACCATTGCCGGCCACCGCGTGCAGTGCATTGGTGACGAGATTGATCACAACCTGTTCTATTTGCTGACAATTGCCGGAGACATGCGGCAAGTCGGAGTCAAGATCCACTTTAACATCGCGGGCATGATTGCGTAACTCATGAGAGAGCAGCGTCATTGCCATCTGTATGGTTCTGTTGATATCGATGCACATCACAGCCCCGTCCGGATCCTGCCTGACAAATCCTTTCAGCGTTTCGACGATGGCTTGAATTCTGCGCGATCCTTCCGACAGCCCGGCGATCAGGCGCGGCGTTTCTTCGCGAACTTCAGAGAAACGCTGCCCGGCCAGATGGAAATCACCATGTTCGGCGGCATGTTCATCAAGTATCTCCGCCACCGCCTGCCACGTTTCGGACAGCAATGATGAGTTGAACATGATGAAATTGTTGGGATTATTGATCTCATGGGCAATGCCGGAGGAGATCATACCCAGAGAAGCCATCTTGTTGGCCTGAATCAGCTTCGATTGTGTGTCGCGAACGTCCTCTTCCAGCCTGATTTTCTCGCTGATGTCCCTGGACGAACAGTAAACGACCTTGTCATACGCTATTGTAACGAGCTTGCCACGCATCGAGACGCTAACCGGGGTGCCGTCCTTTCGAAGGAGTGACAGCCTGAATACGTCGAATCGGCCATTCAGGCCGAGAGCAGCAAGCAGCGATTCCTGCAGTGCAATATGGCCCTCACCTATAAAAGGCCATGGAAAGGCGCACAGCAGCTCGTCACGACTGTATCCGTACAACTCCGTTGCTGCCGGATTAGCATCAACGATCTCAAAGGAGTCGAGCTTGAACAGTATTATGGCATCCTCGTGCTGCAGGAACAGTTGGGAAAAACGCTCTTTACCCTCACGGATCTCGCGCGTCTGTGACTGTACCAAATCTTCAAGATGCTGCCGGTAACGATGGTTATCTTCCAGCAGACGAGCACGCTCAAGTGCCCTTGTGATGGTGATTTCAATCTCTCTGACATCTCTGATCGGCTTTATCAGGTAGTCCCATGCGCCGAGACGAACCGCCTCTATCGCATCGGACAGTGAGCCTTCTCCGGAAATAACAATGACCGGTACATTGATATATCGGTCATTAAGCTCCGCGATAAAGGTTAAACCGTCCATTCCCGGCATCTGCAAGTCGGTCAGGACGATATCAGTTCTCTCCCTTTCAAACAACTCCAGGCCCTCTTTGCCATCCGCAGCTTCAATGACACGATATCCACTGATTTCCAGCAACTCGCGCAGGACTGAGCGGACTAATTCCGAATCATCGACAAGGAGCACCGATGCGGCATCCTTGAAGGGGTTGTTATTCGATATGCCGGTATTTCTCAAACATCCTCCGGAAAACAGGTTTGCCTTTTTGCATTCTGAAAATTACCACAACTTCTACCTATGGAGCAATTGCTAACAGGTTCTGACATGGTAGGTGACATATTCTCTGTCAAGATCCTTCTCAACCACGTCAACTCTGCATGAGTTGCTGTTTACCATGTTTCTGATGATGAACATTCTTCCTTCGTAACTCGGCGGTATGTCGGGGTTGATCCCTTTTATCGCGTTAAAGGCGACTTCATGGGCGAACTCCTCTTTTTTCGGGTCATGCACAGCAATGACAATCGGGGTTGATTCTCCGTACACGAGGCCATTCATGATCCGGTACTTTACCGTGGTAATGTACAATTCATCGCCTGTGGTCTGCTGCTCATACCGTATAACCGCGATGTTCCCATCCTTGCTCTCATAGACTGCCGATTGGTCAAGCTCCCGTATTGTTGTAAGTTCTACGGCAGAGCGGACGGCAAGAGTTTCGGCCGCATTAAGCGGCTCAGTCGGAATGGTGCGTTCAACCCAGTATGAGCCGGCTACCGGCAGGTCATACGAAAGCGCAAGTTTTTCTTTTACTGTGGCGCACCCGCTGAATAATACGACAAACAATAAACTCTGGGCTAAAATTATCGATCTCATGGGGCACCTTCCTGTCTGCATATCCGCTTGATTGCGTCTTTACAGATAGAGAGAGCATCTTGTGTGCCATAAGAAATTTGCGCTGTAACAACGGCAGGTTAGGTAGATCAGGTGCTGCGGTGAGGTTGCGGGGTGCAAGAAATATTTCAGGTTGCTTAGTGTGATGTCAGCATGAAAATCGTGTGATATCAGGCTGTTGCGACAGAAGGGTTAACTGCAACAAACATTGCACCTGCAACTTTTGGTGAGGAGAGCTCATGAAACGGGAACAGTCAAGGATCAAATATCTTTATCTGCGGTGAAAAAACTCTCCATCCTGGCAAAAACATCGGCTGAATCCCCTCTGACAATCTCGGTGTCCGGCAACGATTTCAGAAAGATCCTGCCATAACTCTTGTTAAGTAAGCGGCGGTCAAGGATTAAAACCGCTCCGCGGTCATCACGGCTCCTGATCAGGCGCCCGAATCCCTGGCGGAACTTGATGACTGCCTGCGGCACGGAAAAATCGCGGAACGGATCACCGCCGTCAGCCTTGATCTTTTCGGCGCGGGCCTGCTGCACCGGCTCGGTCGGCACCTGGAACGGGAGGCGGGCTATGATCACCAGCCGCAGCGCTTCTCCCTTGACATCAACACCCTCCCAGAACGAATCGGTGCCGAACAGCACGGCGTTGCCCTCCTTCCGGAACTGCGTCAGCAGGGCATGACGACCGGTTACTCCCTGCTTGAGCGAGGTCAGCCCCATGCGGGCCAGTACGGGTGACAGAGCCTGGTGGACACGGTTGAGCAGCTCGTAGGAGGTAAAAAGAATAAAGGCGCCGCCGCGTGAGATCGTGACCGCCTTGAGAATATGATTCTCCAGCGCCTCGCGGTAACCGGGCGCGGTAGGCTCTGGCATCTCCTCCGGTACGGCGACAAACACCTGACGGGCATAGTTGAACGGTGAAGCCAGCTGCAGTTCGGTCAGGCGTTCTTTGGGGAGCAGGGCGAAGCCGGTCCGTTTTTTGAGATAACCGAACTGCCCACCCACCGTCAGCGTGGCGGAGGTGACGATGATGGTTTTGAGCTTGTCGAAGACGGTTTCCTTGAGCTGGGCCGAGATGTCGAGCGGTGCGGCGGTGAGCCGCGCCTGGACGCCGCGACTGCCGCTTTTGGTTTCGATCCAGCGGCAGTACCCCTCGGCTTCGGTTGTGAAGAACAGCAGCGCGTCGGCCATGCTCTGCAGCCGCCCCTCGATGCCGCCGGTATCGAGCAGCTGATCAGACAGCTTTTCCTGCAGTTTCTCCGGCAGATCCTTTGAGCGTCGCAGCAGGGTGCGCAACGCCGCAGTATACTCATTCACGGCATCCGCCAGAGCGTGCAGCCGCTGGCGGCAATCCTGCCAGAAGGGTGTGCGTTCCACTTCGGGAGTCATTCGCAGTTTCTGTTCCCGCCCCGCAGCCGCTCCGCTGTCATGTTCCACGCTGTACGCCAGCCAATCCATGGTCTGCTCGGTCATCCCCCCCAGGTCGTGCGCTTTGGGAAGGAGGTGGCTTTCCAGCAGTCCCGACAGCTCGGCGTAGAGCCCTTCCTGAGATTCCGGCAGATCGCGGGCGATGCGGGAGGAAATGATCGTCAGCAGCCCGGCCCGATTGGCTTTCTGCGGCACCAGCCGCTGCAGCTGTTTGAGGATGCCGCTCCGGGCGATCGTCAGGGACAGGTGACTGGTGGCGACGTCTTCGAGATGGTGCCCTTCGTCGAAAATCAGGCGGGTGAAGGGGGGGAGGATCGCGGTGGCATCGTAGCCGGTCTCCTTGCGGAGGACGATGTCAGACAGCAGCAGGGCATGGTTGACGACCAGTACCCGCGCGGCGGATGATTCTCTTCGGGCGCGATAAAAGAAGCAGCGGTTGAAATGCTTGCAGCGCGACCGGCCGCACTGGTCGGCTTCGCAGCAGACCTCCTCCCAGGTCGTATGATGAGGTATGAAGGCGAGGTCGCTCCGGCAGCCGTCCTGGCTGCCTTTGCTCCACTCGATAATGGTGGTCAGCTCGGCCGATGATTCATCAGGAAACAGCGACGGTTCCGCTTCGGCATGTTCAAGTTTGCGCAGGCAGGCGTAATTGCTGCGTCCCTTGACCAGTGCAGCCTTTAACTCCACGGCGGAGTTGCGCGCCAGGAAGGGGAGATCTTTCCTGATCAGCTGTTCCTGCAGATTGATAGTGTTGGTGGAGATGACGACCCGCTCGTTGTTGCGCACCGCCCAGAGAATCGCGGGAATCAGATACGCCAGCGACTTGCCGGTGCCGGTGCCGGCCTCGACCAGCACCACCCCGTCCCGGTTGAAGGCTTCGGCGACGGCAAAAGCCATCCTCACCTGTTCATCCCGCTGCTCGTATCCTTTTAGATGGGCCATCATGCCGTCGTTGGCAAAGACGCGGCCGATCTCTTTCAGAGAAAGGAGCTCTCCCTTTTTCTCGGTAAAGGGGGCAACGACCTGATAACAGCGGTTGCAGTCATTGTCGATGATGACAAAACCGATCCCCTGGTTGCCGCAGACCGAGGCGATGTCCATATCTGCGTTCGAGGGGGTTAGGTCGCCACCGGGGTGGTTATGGATAACGACGTCGCCGCCGGAGGCGCGGGTGATGATTGCGGGGACCGCCACCTTGCTACCGCGGGCGATGGTTTCGGCTTCGCAGACAATGCCATCGACGTTGGTGCGGCCGATGAAGAACACTTCATTGAGATC
>JANYBN010000135.1 GCA_025360785.1 Geobacter sp. | reverse complement strand
TTAATGACGTCAAGCGTTATGTTAGTTGTGTGTCAGGACTGGCGCTGTGCTAGTTCTTCGGTGGACAGGATCGCTATAAGGGCCGTGAAAAGGCTGTATCTGGGTGAAGGAAGAATGGAATTGTCAGATTTATAAGAGAGGAGGTGGTGGCTTATGAAATATCAAGAATGATGGCATGACCACAATTAAATAACTGCTCCACGACAACCCCGGTCGCGCAAGTTCCCCGGGTGTTAGTTCCCGGATTGTTTTGACTTGATGGAGGGTTTGATTTTCAGAATAGATTGACAATAGCTCAGTTGTTGTCGGATTATCTGAACTCGGTTGGCAGGAAGGTTTTTAAATTAAGTTGGGCGGTGAGTTTTCGAGAACTCCCCGCCCTTTTACTTTTTGGGGTGCCTCCCCATACTACAAACGAGGTTCAATGATAAATTTTGTTGCCGTTCAACTCAAGGATATTTTTGAGCAGGGTAAAGATTTTCAATGGGTTCGCCCCGCAGCCTGTTTGAAATGCCACCATTACAAGGTTTGGGGCCATGGCTTTGTCCCTCGCTTTTTTGATGGTTTCGTCTTCTGTCTGTACATGAAGTGCTACCGCTGTCCCCTGTGTCGTTGTGTTATGACCTCCCGCCCTGACAGTCATTTCAGCCGAATCCGTTGCTGCAAAGAAACCATCCGTGCCTTGCTTGCATTCCGTATAGCAACTGGACGCTGGCCCCCTCCGACTCTGCCACCACCCCGTATGCGCCATTGGATGGCGAACCTGGCTCGCCAAGCTATTGCACACCTGACTTATACTTGGAAAGAAGGACAGTTTGCCGCCTTCGACCGTTTACTTGCTATGGGTCGTGTACCGGTAAGCCGGTCCATCTAATCCCGCAATTACTATCACCATATAACCACCCCAGTGGCAACTGCTCTCGTTTCCTCCTTTCCACTGATATAGGCTGCTGCAGCATCACCTATTATCAGAAAAGGAGTCATTTTATGACCGAAGACGAGAAAAAACAGGTGGCGGTATTTAGGTACGGCATCATTAACGAGTTTGTTGGTGGCCGTCGTCTGGATCATGGAGAACAAGAACTGCTCTTGGCGGAGAAATGTGCCCACCGTTGGTTTATCCCCTTTTCCGGTAGGAGTCGTATCAGTCGAAGCACACTTTTGCGTTGGGTACGGACCTACTCGGAAAGTAACAATAAGCTCGAATCCCTGTACCCGAGGGGCAGAAATGACAGTGGTCAGGTACGGGTGTTGGATGAAGATACCTGCCTGGCGTTAGCCGATCTCAGACGTCAGATGCCAAAGCTGACGGTTGTGGCGCTGATCAAGCTCATGCATCAGAGAGATTTGGTGACAGCCGGCACAGTCCTGAACCTCAGTACTGTTTACCGTTTTCTCCATAGCAACAATCTGATGTCAAAAGAGCTGGGAACTCCAACCGACCGGCGTAAGTTCGAGGTGGAATTGCCCAATGATATGTGGCAAAGCGATGTCATGCACGGTCCACATGTTACCTCTGGCGATAAGCAGCGCAAATGCTACCTGATCGCCTTTATCGATGACCATTCCCGCTTGATACCGCACGGGCAGTTTTACCTCTCCGAGGCAGTAATCCCCTTCATGAATGCCTTTGCTGCCGCCGTCTCCAAGCGGGGTCTTCCCAGAAAGCTCTATGTCGATAACGGCTCGGCATTCCGCTCCCGCCAGCTTGAATATACTACCGCCGCATTGGGTGTCGCACTGATACATGCAAAGCCGTATCAGCCCCAGGGGAAGGGGAAGATCGAACGGTTCTTCAAAACCGTACGCACTCAGTTTCTCCCAACATTTACCGGTACCACCTTGGAAGATATAAACAGAGCCTTCGACCTCTGGCTTGTCGAATACCATAACCGGGAACACGGCGCCACCAAGCAAAGTCCTTTTAAGCGTTTTACCAGCAAAATGGAGTGCCTGCGAACGGCCCCTGACAACTTACAAGAGTACTTCCGTAAAACGGTGCGGCGCCGGGTCAACAAGGATCGCACAGTGGTAGTTGATTGCCGCTTGTACGAGGCTCCGGTGGAACTAATTGGCAAACGTGTGGAACTGCTCTACTTTGAGGAGAGTCCGGAACAGGTGGAGATCCGCTGCGGCACTACCTCGTATGGGACACTCAGACAGGTAGATCTGCACGTCAACAGCCGTGTTAAGCGCGACAAAAACGGCCAGATAGAACTCGTGGGTAAAAGCGCCTCTGCGAGCAGCCAGGTTTCAATCCATAACGAAACCTCCGGAGTCAGCGGACAGCTATGGGAGGACGCGTGATGGATACGAGTTATCGACAGTTTTTTGCACTTACCAAAGAACCCTTCAGTGCCGACATCCCCCGGAAGGATATCATGGTAACCAAAGCCTTGAGTGCTATGGAAGAACGCGTCCATTATACGATACGTATGGGAGCAATCGCTCTGGTCACCGGCGAGATCGGTAGCGGCAAATCAACGTCGCTGCGCTATGTGCTCGGCGGTCTGCATCCATCAGAATACCGGATTATATATGTCACAGCATCATCGGGTTCCATATTGGAATTGTATCGGCAAATCCTTAATGAGCTGTCTATAGATTTTACCAGTTCATCCAGAACGGCCATGACCAGAAAGATCAAGCAGGAAGTACTTGATCTGACCCAAGGGAAGAAAATGAAGGTCGCTCTGGTTATCGATGAGGCGTCATTGCTGCGTCTGGAAGTGTTTACCGAGCTGCATACGCTGACGCAGTTCGAGCAGGACTCCAAACCGTACCTTCCTATCATACTGGCCGGACAGCTTAATCTGGTTGACAGCCTGCGCTACAGAAACTGTCTTCCACTTGCAAACCGGGTTGTCGCCAGAAGCCACCTTAAAGGGAGTGATCTGGAAACGATGACGGAGTATCTTCGCCATCATCTTGCCATTGCCGGCGTAAACCGCATGATCTTCGATGATGCGGCAGTAACTGCAATTCATCAAGGTGCCGGAGGACTCTTCAGGAAAGCAAATCATCTGGCAAGAGGCGCAATCGTTGCGGCAGCCAGAAACGAATCTAACGTAGTGACGGCCGACAATGTCCGGCTTGCTGCGACTGAACTACTCTAAACGAAGGTGGGAAAACAAAATGAATATCTACGAAGATGAAATGTTGGAGCAGAAGCTGGATGAAATCAGTAATCAGATGGGACATCTTGTAATGGATATCCTCTTGCTGAGCCTGAAAAGGCTGGGGAGTCAAAATCAGGTATTCAACGACTTTACGGAGGCAAGACTGGCTACTGACCCGAGAAACGATCCATTCTGAAAACGATCGGGGGTGAGCAAAATCACCCCCTATTGGAAGTTTGTTCAGACATCGTGAAAATCACACCAACTGTTCAAAATAATCAGGGAATTGAGGGTCATACAATTCGGAAATCAACAACCGGTACAAGGTAAATGCCCGTTCCAGGCAATGGATGTCTGGCTGAGACCAAACGGCAGATGATTGATGGAATTAACAACCGAGTCCTGCCAGTTAAGGTTCTGCAGATTCTTTCTGACAATACTGATTATCTCCCGCAGTTCCTGATAGGTAACAGTCTCCAGATCCACTTCATCAG
>JANYBN010000124.1 GCA_025360785.1 Geobacter sp. | reverse complement strand
TTAAAACTGTTTCTTGATAAAACTGTCTTTTTTCCCATCAACATCATCAAGGGCCGGGTAGTCCAGGTTATAATGCAGACCGCGCGATTCCTTGCGCTTTTGGGCACAGGTTATGATGAGCTCTGCCACGGTGGCAATGTTGCGCAGCTCGATCAGATCGGACGTTACATTAAAATTCCAGTAATACTCGTCTATTTCGCCCTGAATCAGTTTTATGCGGCTCATGGCTCTCGCCAAACGCTTATCCGACCGGACAATTCCGACATAATTCCACATGGTACGCCTGATTTCATCCCAGTTTTGGGAAACGACCACCATCTCATCACTGTTGGTGGCGGTGCCGGAATCCCAGTGCGGTATGTCGCGCCGGTCGCTTTCAAGCGATTTAACGGCTTCGCTGGAATGGCGGTAGGCGCGTCCGGCATACACCGCAGCCTCCAGCAGTGAGTTGCTGGCCAGGCGGTTGGCGCCGTGCAGGCCGGTGAAAGCGGTCTCACCGATGGCATACAGGCCGGGAATGTCGGTTTCGGCGTCAGAATTGACCGCCACGCCGCCGCACAGGTAGTGGGCGGCAGGCACGACCGGAAGCCACTCTTTGGTCATATCGAGGCCAAAATCCATACAGGTCTGGTAAATGTTGGGAAAGCGGTTGCGGACGACATCAGCCGGTTCGTGGGTAATGTCAAGAAAGGCACAGTCGTCGCCGCTGATCTTCATCTCGTTGTCAATGGCTCTGGCCACGATGTCACGGGGCGCCAGATCCTTCAGTTTGTGGTATTTCTCCATGAAGGCGGTGCCGTCACGCCGGCGCAGAATAGCGCCTTCACCGCGCACCGCTTCGGAAATCAGAAATGATTTGGCCAACGGATGAAACAGCGTCGTGGGGTGAAATTGCATGAATTCCATATTTGCAATCGTGGCACCGGCGCGATACGCCATGGCGACACCGTCACCGGAAGCTACGTCCGGGTTGCATGTATACAGGTAGACTTTGCCGGCGCCGCCGCTGGCCAGAAGAGTGATCTTCGAACTGAAGGTCACTACGTTATCGCCGTTAATATCCAGAACATAAGCGCCCAGGCAGCGGTTTTGTTCCAGCTGGCGGCGTTCAATCTTGGCAGAGGTGATCAGGTCGATGGCGATGTGGTTTTCATAGATCGTGATTGCAGGGTGCTGCCTGACCGCTTCCACCAGTGCCCGCTCGATTTCCCGTCCAGTGATATCCTCGGCATGCAGGATACGGCGGGCGCTGTGCCCACCCTCGCGGGTAAGGTCATAGGATTCACCGCTGGTGGTAAATTTCACTCCCCACTCGATCAGGTTGCGAATGGTTTGCGGACCCTCCTCAACGACCATCCTGACGACATCTTCATGACAGATTCCGGCCCCGGCAACGAGTGTATCCTCGACATGGGCATCAAATGAATCTTCATCGGAGTAGACAGAAGCGATGCCGCCCTGAGCATACTTGGTGGCTGATTCGGAAATATCACGTTTGGTAACAATGGCGACGCTGCCATGGTTGGCTGCCTGGAGGGCATAGGAGAGACCGGCGATACCGCTGCCGATTACGAGAAAATCGCTTTCGATGCGCATGTTGATTCCTTCCGGAAATGTGGGCATTAAGGAGGCGGATTATTGTCCTCGACTGCGTATTTGTCAAGCATAGAGGGGTAAAAATCGTGAACTAGTTAAAATTTTTCTTGAAAACACTCATCCCTCATCCTTACTCTTAAACAACCCGGCGACAACCCGGTCCGCTCAATGTGCTGCGGCCGGAGCTGCCGGTCTCTACCTGTATCTGCGTGCCGATGCGCTCCTTGAGCGCCGGGACATGGGAGATGATGCCGATCAGTTTCCCCTCCTGCTGCAGTCCGGAAAGTGTTTCCAGGGCCGTTTCCAGGGCATCCTCGTCGAGGGTGCCGAACCCTTCGTCGAGAAACAGCGAATCGACGCGCACGTTGCGGCTCGCCATGCTGGATAGACCGAGCGAGAGCGCCAGGCTGGCGATGAAACTCTCACCGCCGGACAAATTTTTTGTTGAGCGGATCTCCCCCGCCTGGTAGTTGTCGATGACGTTCAGCTCCAGCGGTTCGACACCGTCTCGCACCAGGATATAGCGATCGCTCATCTTCTGCAGCTGGCGATTGGCGTGGGCAACCATCAGTTCAAAGGTCAGCCCCTGGGCAAAATTCCGGAACTTCTTGCCGTCACCGGAACCGATCAGGCTGTGCAGCCGCTCCCACCGGTCGCACTCCCGCTTCTGTATCTCAATCGCCTGGAGTCTTTCCTGATGGCGCTGCTGCTGTTCGGCGTACTGCTGCAACCTCTGTTCAAGAGCGCCAAGACCCATCTGCAACTCATTTAACCTTCCGGTAACCGCGACGTTTTCCTCGATGATCAGGTCAAGCGGCTTGTCGGTCAGATTCTTGTTCATATCGGCTGCCAAAGCCACGGTGCGGTCATGGTGGCGGGTCTGAAGCGCTGTTTCTTCAATACGCAGTCGCTCAGCCCATTCCGTAAGCTCGTCGAGGCGCTCCTGCGGCAGACACGCATGTAAAAAAGCGCTTTCGTCCGCAAAACCAGCTTCGGCCATACGCAAAACAAGTGACGCTTCCCGCCCGGCAAGCTGTTCCGTTCTCTGATTGATAGAGAGCGTCAACCGATCAATCTGCCCTTTCAAACCGCCAAGTTCTACCTGAAGACGATGTTCCACCTGAAGCGCAGCTTCACGCCGTTCAGCGGCCTGCCCAAGCGCATCGGCCAGCCTCTTTTCCTCCATATCAGGGTTGCGCTCTCCATACTGCTCCAGACGCTGCTCGACCAGAGCATACCGCTGTGCGTTTTTCTCCCGCAACTGATCTTCTTTCTCGATAAGCGCCTTTTCAGATTCCGCCAGCAGAGCCCGCAGCTTCTCTCTTTCAGCGCTCAAATCGGCAACCTCTTTTTCAATGAGCTCCCTGGCCTGAAGCCGCTGAACATACTCGTTGCGGCGAGATGTCAAGGAGGCCAGCAGCACATCGGACTCGCTCGCAACTATCCCGGCATAGCCATAGCCGGCAACCGCTTTTGCAACGGCTGCCATAACCAGGTCAAGATCAGAGTGAAAAATCGCAGAGTCGCCTTCCAGGCGGGTACGTTCAACCATTGCGGCTTCCTGACCCAACCGGGCAGCCAGACGTACCTTGTCATGCCCGGCAAGCTCGTCCTTGAGAATATTGAGCGCTGTCTGAGCGCTGCGTTCCTCCACACCTTGCTGTTCAGCCTCCTGTATGACCCCACGTCGATTAAGCAACTCAAGTTGGCAAACTTCGGACTCGTGCCGGATGACTTCCGACCACGACCCGGAATCGGCACTCATCCCCAGTTCAGTAAAAGATTTTGTGCAGAAGGTTTCATCTTTCAGCAGACGCTCCTGAAGCACGTCCAGATCCTGTACAGCCTGACTAATATCTTTAACGACAGATACCTGTTCCAGCTTTATCCGGGCAAGCTGTTCCTGCCCCCGCTTTGCCGCTGAGATTGCCAGATCCAGATTCTTCTGAGCCTCGTCCAGCTGTGGAATATTACCGGCGGCATAGGGATGTTCGCCTGATCCGCACAGAGGACAAGGCACGCCATCCACAAGCTGTTTTCGATCATCTTCCAGACTGCGAACCCGATTGAGTAATATGACGTTATCCTGCATCTGCCGTACTACCTGCTCTCGTAGCGCTGATTCACCGGACAGAGCCTCATCCTGCTGTACCAGCGCCAGCCGTTGCAGCTCAAGCGCGTCACTCCGCAACTTTAGCTCCGCCAGCTTCGGCTGGACCTCTTCAATACGCGCCAGCGCTTCCTGAATCGTCACCAGGCGCCCCTGTCGGGCCATCAGCGTTTCCGCATCCACGCGCCACACGGAAAGATCCCGTCCCTGCAACAGAGCGTGGAGTGCAGCACGGACATCTTCCACTCTCTGCCCGGCATTGCCGACAGCGCTCTGCCCCACCTGCCACACGGCTTCAGCCTGCCCAGACGCTAGCGCATAGCTTTCAACAAGGCTTGCCTGCCGTTCCATCCTCTCCTGCGTATCCCGGCACTGTGCAACCAGCGCAGCCAGTGATTTCAACTGCTGCTCGATGCCGGTCAGAGCTTCAGGCAATCCGGCGTCGGCCTGATGTTCATCCAGAAAGGCCGTTACCACCCGCAACTTCTCTCCGGCCTCATTGATGCGGTGATCATTTGCTGTGATCGCCTGGCGATAACCATCATTCTGGCGTTGCGACTTTTCAATGTCGGCCGTCAGACCCTGCAACTGCGTTTGCGCCTCACCAAGCTTGACGTCAAGTTCACGAGTTATCCGGATCAGTTCGGCTTCGTTTGCCTGTACGGCACGGGCTTGCGTCAGACCGATTTCTGCCAGTTCCAACTCATCAAAAGCGATCTGCCGGTCATGCTGAAGCTGAGGGTGTCGATCAGCCGCACTCCTCAACTCACTCTGTTCAAGCGCCTGCTGCGTTCGCAACGAAAGGATGTGCGCATGGTCGCCCCCCAGTTTGAGGGCGCGACCGGCCAGGACCAGACGTTCCAGATCCTGCGCAGCAGCTGCCTTGCGCGTTTCAAAGCCCAACCGGTCCAGATCTATCTGCCGGAGTTCCCCCTCAAGAGTCGCTATCCGCTCTCGCCAGGATTGGGCTTCGCGGATGATCTGGAGTTCGGCGGCCAGCGTATTCTCAGTCCGTTGCAGGTCGGTTTTTTCAAGCAGCAGAGCTTCCGCTTCCGCAGGCGACAGCAGTTGAATGCCATCTAGCTCGGCCCGCAGCTCCCCTACCCGCCTCCGCTCTTCCGAGGTGCGCCCATGAACCTTGATCGAAATCAGGCTGTAGATCGCAGTGCCGGTGATCTGCTCCAGAATCGGGGCGCGCTCATCGGGGCGGGCCTGCAAAAACGCTGCGAAGCCCCCCTGCGCCAGCAGCATAGAACGGGTGAAGCGGTCGAAGTCCATACCGGTGACCTCCTCGACCTTGTCCGCCACGGCTCTCAGTTTTGTTTCGAGGATTACACATGTTTCGGCCACGACTATCTCGTGCTTGGGCGATTGCAATTGGCCGTCAGCCAGCTTGCGTGAGCGGTGTTGGCTCCAGTGACAGCGGAAGCGCCCCCTCGCCGTTTCAAATTCAACCTCGGCAAAGCATTCGCCTGTCTGCCGCGACATGATTTCGTTTTCGCCCTGGGTGATCCGCCCCAGACGGGGGGTCTGGCCGTATAGCGCCAGGCAGATCGCATCGAGGATCGTTGTCTTCCCCGCGCCGGTCGGCCCGGTGATGGCAAATATGCCGCTGGAGACATAATCGGGATGTTTGAAATCAACCTCCCACACACCGACCAGGGAGTTCAGATTTTTGAAAGAGAGCCGAAGGATTTTCATACAATAGACTTCCTAAGCGGGACAGACCGAGACAATCCTGTTTCACGCAACGACGCAACGACGCAATGTAAAACCAGGACAAAAGATTTGTTTAAAAACCTTTCGTTGCGTCGTTGGGTCGTCGCGTGAGTAACGTCTTTGAAGTTCATAGTTCCCCCACGGAAGCGTCTTCATGCAGTGCCGCAACCGCCTCGCGAAAGGACGCAACCAGCTCACCCTGCTGTTCCTCCGGCACCTCATGGGCCGCAAGGCAGCGGGCAAAGACATCATCAACGGTGAGATCATCCAGGGTTTCTTCCGTCGCCATCCGGCTCAAGGTCCGTTCCACCAGACGCATGTTCTTTGTCCGCAGGATTTCCAGGGACGTGCCGTCGATCAGTTCGCGCAACCGCTCCTGCAGATCTCCGATGACCTCGTTCCCTTCGTAGATGACCTCAAGCCACACCGGAGATGCTGCCATTTTCAGTTCGGCAACTCGCTCGTTGATGTGCTGCCAGTCACCGCGCACCGTTGCGAGCGACTGAAAGCAGGGCACCGGTATTTCCTGAACCGATACGCCGTTAACATCGACATTCAGCCCTAGCACGATCTTGCGCTGCCCGGCCTCTCCGAAACTCATCGGGATCGGCGCTCCGCTATACCGGCGCAGTTCCGAGCCGCTCACTTTCTGAGCTGAATGCAGATGCCCGAGGGCCAGATAATCGAAACAATCGGGAAAGATGTCGGCACGGACCTGCCCAAGGTTCCCCACGTACAGTTCCCGTACGCCATCCCCCTCGACCGTCTGGCCGCCACTGGTGAACAGATGTCCCATCGCAACAATCGGAAGTTCTCCTCCCAGCTCGTCCCGTCTGGCAACAGCAGTCTCCCCCACCTCCCGGTAATGGTCGCTGATCCCCTCCACCAGCTTGCGCCCCTTGTCCTCAAAGGTCTCTCCGGCCTCGGCGCGCCGGATATCGCGGTCACGCAGATAGGGAACGGCACAGACGATCAGTTCAGGTTTACCATTGGTATCGTGAAGCACGACCAGTTCATCTTCCGCAGCCTCGGCCATGCAGCCGACTACGTGAACGTTGAGGAAGCGGAGCACCTCTTTGGGGGCGTTGAGAAGTGATGGAGAATCGTGATTGCCCGCCGTGACGACTACGTGCCTGCACCCCGCGTCCGCAACGCGGCAGAGAAAGCGGTAATAGAGCTCAAGCGCCCGATTACTGGGCGTGCCGTTGTCGAAGACATCACCGGCCACCAGCAGTACTTCGACCCCCTCGGTCTCAATGCAGCCGATCAGCCAGTCGAGAAATTGCTCAAACTCCTCATAGCGTTTGCGACCGTATAGCGTCCTGCCTATGTGCCAATCCGATGTATGCAGGATTTTCATGTATTAGTTGGTCCTTCTGTTCACTGCAGAACTTTATTTATTGGCCGACGGGTTACTGATAAGCAACTGATTTTTATGCTTTTGAATTAACTATAAAATGGAAAGCCCGCTTAATGCGGGCTTTCAACATAACATGTAACGAGAATTTTACATAATCTTTCAGAATCTTGCAGCCACAATAGTGCAGCAAGTAATCCGGACTATTACGGTATACAGCGCACAATATGCGGTCCCAGTATATTCGTTATCATCAATGGCAGCCTACGCCATACTTGAATTGCAAGTCGGTATTTCGGGTTCTTCGTATTGACTTCCGGAAGCGCGACCCCATCTCGCAGCTGGTACTGCCAATACAACTGAACCGGCCTGGCGCTCCACTGCTTTTTAAAATTATATGTTCCTTCACCAGGAGTTGAGCGGCCAAAATCGAACTTTCCGGATCCGTTACCGATAGCAAACCGGATTGCCTCCCAATAGAGCAGATTGTTGGGGCACAACTGGCGGAAATCTCTATTTGATGAGGCCCATGGGACTTCAAGGGTATCCTTGTACCAGCTCATTAAAGCCGATGCGATTATTTTGCCACCAAGCATTACCGAGAGGATTCGGGTGGTATCAGGAAATTCATCCAACACGTTGCGGAAAAAAATCCGACCGTATACCGGCGTCCCAAGATCACGCATATTCCGGCAGAACACTTCGTAAAAACCATCCAGCAACTCCTCCCGCCCGATAACAGTCCGTAATCCGCTTTTTTCCGCCTTGCGAATCTGGTTCCGCACTTTGGCATCAAGGCCATTCCACTGCTCATTTTCATTCATTTTTAAATCCAGGATCATAGTTACCTTATGCTGTTTAGTCGCCGCGATGCCATCACACATTTTAAGATGGCGAAACTCGATATGATCCGCACCTGTTCCGGAAAGCAATTTTAGTGATGCATTCAGTAACGTAGTCGCAGCGGAATCATCCGAAGTCAGCAGTCCCCCGTAATTAAAAAACGGCAACGACACCAGGAAGCTGCCGAACAGTTTGCTCTTAATCCGGACTAATGGCAGGACACCACAGATTTCACCCTGACTGTTTGTAGCAGCCAGATACATGGTTCTGTGCCCAAAACTATTTTCTACAACTTTACGCCACCCATGCTGATGATAGTTGGTGCCATCATGATGAGAATCCACATACCTATCCCATGAGTTGCCGTCTTCGATATATAAATGAGCTGCGATATCCATAGGTTAATGCCTCGACAATATGCCTAAGAGTATTTGCGGAAAGCATTTCAATCCTACTGTTATCTACACATTGCATGCCACTACAAAATACAAGCATTACAGCGTGTTGCGCCAGTCCATTGCCAACAAAAGTGTTAATATCGGAAACAGCGGGAGTTTGTAGCATGGTTAAGCGGCGCTTGAATGCGGCAAAATTGAGGATTGTTAAGATTGTTCATCTTGTTACATTTTATCCTGATCGCTTCCCGGCAAGACATATCTAATGACGGTTTTATCAATATAACCGTCGATACAATTTACACATATTCACCGCAAATAACGCACTACCACAGGATTTAGCAACGATTACAGATATTTAAATTGTGGCCTGAAAATTGCTGATTATTACCAGAGAAAGAGCCGGATAAAGGAGGAAATATTATGGCTGAGAAGAGAGATCACCAGAGAATAAATTGCGCTGAAAAATGTCTTTTGTATCATTTAAATGCCAAATACAATGGTTCAATTATGAACATTTCAATTACCGGAGCATTGGTTTCGTTGTACGGCTTAACTCCCGGCAATATTCTGCCGGGAGACGTATGCAGCTTAATATTAAGCAGTGACCCGGCATCGTCATTATATCGATATAAGAGTCGAATAGCACGAGTCGGTCCAAAAGAGATAGGACTGGAAATCCTTGAACATGAATTCTGAAATACTTGCGATATATTGTTTATAAAGCCGAGCTGCCCCCCGGTTGCATACTCGTTGACACCATCACCCTCCCAAAGTTTTTGAAACCTGATTAAGTCCGGACAAATTCTGTTTCTGTGTTCCCATCGTTTTATGGCATCCGCCACTCTAATAATTATTCGGCCATAATTACAAATTGGGCACGCCTGTTCTTCGCCCAGGCGGCCTCGTCATGTCCCGGATCAATTGGCATTTCCTTACCATAGCTTATTATCGATAGCCTGTCGGCAGGGACTCCAAGTGTTACCAGATATTTCATGGCACTCCTGGCACGTCTTTCTCCGAGTGCCAGGTTATATTCGGCGGATCCACGTTCATCGCAATGTCCCTCTATCTTAACATTTCCCTTAAGCTTATCCATCAATATTCTGGCATTTCTTGTCAGAATATCGCGATCTTGACTTCGCAAATCGGATTTATCAAATTCAAAGTAAATAGTCTCAAGCGTCACTTTATGAGCCGTTTCTGCCGGCACAGCTTCTTGCTTTGTCACCGGAACGACCACCTGCTCCGGGAGAACCTCAGCTTTTAACGGTGCTGGTGGAGGTGTCGGTTGTGGTGGTTCCGGAACTGGTGGAGGTGCTTCAGGTGCCGCTTTTGCTGCGGGGACAACCGGTTCTTCAGCTTTTACCACCTCTTTTTTTGAACAGCCGCCAAGCATAAATCCGGAAACCAGAACAACAAGCAAACCGTATCTATAGTTACGCATATGATATCTCCCTCTCTCTTATTTTTGTTAATTCCAGATTGAATTCAGGTGTCATTTGAGCAGTATAAAAACCGGACACATTACCCCGACTGTTTAGATTTGCAATATTTACAAACCAGTGCATACCATTTGATCAACTCCCCGCACTTGAGGCACTTTCTAAATATACCCTCGACCTCATGCAATGGCCTGGAAAAATACAGTTGCAGAAGCAGCGGCGGCAACAAGGCGCATAGAAGGCACCAGAGTGGAACCCTCCGTCCTCTATCGGCTGCCATAAAACCACCTAACACTCCCGACACTATAATAATAAGGAAAAGCAAAAAGACTGGTTTGACAGAGCCTGTCATTACAGCTACCCCCTCAGACAAACAACTTAAGTCAGTTTTATGAGATTGATACTTGCGAAAATCAGATTTACGGAATGATATTCCTTTTCAATTTTGCGAGGTTTGGCTGCCTCTGCCACGGGTATTTTAAGATTTCTAAAATCGACGCTGGCCTCTGCATGATCCGAAGTTTCCGATATCGAAAACTGACGATAACAGCATACTGCGCGAAACCGGTGCATTGATGGTAAGAATGCCCTTGTCAACATTAACATCCACCGTTTCTTTTGCAGTACCCGGGATATCTGCAACCATTGTCAACCCATATTCTGTTTCAATTATATCAACCGCCGGCTTGATGTACCGTTCGCCGGCTCTGGTTTCTTCACGGGCTTGGTCAGTTTTTTCGTAGTCAGCACTTGCGTCTGGCATAACATGAATCTCCTTTCAATTTGCCGGCATTATCTATTTGCCGGCACAATTTCGATTTTTCTGGGTATGGCGTGTTCAGCCTTGCCAAGAGATATTTGTATGATACCGTCCTTGCACTTGGCGCTTATTTTGTCAGGGTTGACATCAACCGGCAGTTCAAGTGTTCGGGAAAACCTGCCGGAACCGAGTTCACGACGATGTACAAGTTCCATTTCCTGTTCCTCAAAGGCCTTACGTTCTCCAGCAATGGTGATGCTGTTTCTAACCACTGTAAGTTCGATGTTTTTTGGATCTACGCCCGGCACTAGAGCGTCGACATACAGGTTTCCATTGTCTTCACTGAAGTTGACAAGTGGAAAACGTCTTGTGGTTATCGGCGCTAGAAACGTTGATCCCAGTGGTTGACCTAATCCAGCGCCACGGAAGGCTTCATCGACTTCCCTCCTCAAGTTATCCAGTTCTCTAAACATATCCCAGCTTGCCATATTGATTACCTCCTTACTCTAAATTAGTAACTTGGAAGATAATCCATATTTCATGCCAGAGAGTATCAATGAAATAACTACTGATTCAGGAGTGTTATGAATGAGTCACATTAGCGGAAATGTTGAATATATATTTCATGTCACGGTGAGTATGAGCAGAGATTGCTATAACAGTCAGGATTACAACGAATTTTCAAGTGGTAACTATTTATTGTATCAGCTGTATTGTTAACACTTCAGAACGATCATATATTACTGTTTGGTTTGGTCTTGTTTTTGCTTTGTTACCAATCAATTATCAATCTCGACCCTCATTAGTGGGCTAATACGCGTGACATGATTCATACCAGCGGGGCCTTTTGGGCGGCATGAGCACTCCGCAGTATGCCGCTTACTTCATCAAAGGAAATGTAACAAATATTTATGTAAAACATGGCGGATATGCGGGAAAGTCCGGCGTAAACTGATATATACTCACTGTAACCAAGGAGTAACTTATCATCATCAATGCCGAATTTTTAACTTATCCAGCTATAGAATTTATGGAGGTGAACGTGAAAGAAGCAATGTTTTACGAAAAGGTGGGCGGTAAGCAGGTGCGTTGCGGCCTGTGCCGATTCAGTTGCCTGATCAGTGATGGTGCCAGAGGAATCTGCGCAGTACGCGAAAATCGTGGCGGCACGCTTTACAGCCTGGTCTACGGCAAACTTTGCGCCGAGCATGTTGATCCTATCGAGAAAAAGCCGCTCTTCCATATCATGCCGGGCAGCAAATCCTATTCCATCGCCACAGTAGGATGTAACTTCCATTGTCGCCATTGCCAGAACTACACCATCTCCCAGGTTGATCTAAAAGCACCCATCCCGGGCCCGGAGCAAACTCCGCAAAATATTGTGCAGCGGGCGCTGGACAACAAATGCAGTTCCATTTCCTACACCTACACCGAGCCGACTATTTTCTACGAATTTGCCTACGATACCGCACGGCTAGCCCGGGAAGCGGGGCTAAAGAATATTTTCGTCACCAACGGCTATATCAGCAAGGAGGCGCTGGCAACGATCGCGCCGTTTCTTGATGCGGCTAATATCGACCTGAAGGGTTTCACTGAGGAATTCTACCGTGACGTTGTCCACGCCCGCCTCTCCGAAGTGCTCGACTCGATCATAGAATATCGCAAGCAGGGGATCTGGCTCGAACTCACCACCCTGATCATCCCGGGACTCAACGACTCCGACAGCGAGTTGCAAAGCATTGCAGAGTTCATCGTCGCCAACTTGGGGATCGACACCCCTTGGCACGTCAGCCAGTTCTATCCAACCTACAAATTGACCGACCGCCCCCGGACTCCGGTAGCTACTCTGCGCAAAGCGCGCGACATCGGTCTGGCAGCCGGATTGCGCTATGTCTACGAGGGGAATGTGCCAGGAGAAGGTGGCGAAAACACCAGCTGCCCATCCTGTTCTAATCTGTTGATAAGGCGTTATGGCTACATCATAGAGGCCGACAGGATCAAAAATGGAGCCTGCCCTGACTGCGGCGCCATTATTGCGGGAGTCGGCCTGTGAAGTCGCCATTTATTGAGACACTCGATCATCAGCGTGACACCATGATCCGTTCACATCTGATTGATCGAGGCATCCGGGATCAGGCGGTCCTGAATGCCATGCGCGAAGTTCCGCGCGAAGAATTTGTAAGCGACCGTTTTTTTGATAAATCCTACGGAGATCACCCGCTTCCGATCGCCGAAGGGCAAACCATATCGCAACCCTACATTGTCGCTTACATGACTGAAGCGCTGGAGTTGGACTCAACCGATCGGGTGCTGGAGATCGGCACCGGGACAGGTTACTCGGCTGCAGTATTGAGCAGGATCGTGACGATAGTCTATACAGTTGAGAGGTTGGGCGAATTGGCAAAGGATGCCAGGCAGCGCCTTGAAAGGCTCGGTTACAGCAATATAGTTATCCATGAAGGTGACGGCACCCTCGGCTGGCAGGAGCATGCACCCTATGATGCTATCGTCGTTACCGCCGGCGCACCGAATGTGCCGAAACCTCTCCTTGAACAACTTTCGATTGGAGGACGGCTGGTCATTCCGGTCGGGATGTCGTACGATTCACAGGAACTGATCCGGGTGCGGCGTACGTCAGAACTTGACTACCGCACCGAACAACTATGCGATGTCAGGTTTGTCCCTCTGATCGGGGCAGCAGGTTGGTGACAGGCTGGCCGGAGTATAGTTAATCCTTAGGGAATCGGAAAATACAACAGAATATTTTTTCATCGGGTGACTTTATCCACCTGAATATTCTACGTTACAAAAAGGAATTAATTATGAAACTACTCATAACCATCTCCGCTCTGATTCTGATAACTTCACTGACCATATTATCGGCTTTTGCCCACCGATGGTGCTGGACCTGCGATCAATACAACACCGTCGGCTGGCAACTGATGACGCCTGAGGAGCGGAAAGAACACCAGGCCAGGTTGTCTAACTTCACCGGATACAATTCCTGCAAGGAATATGTTGATACGCACAACAAGAAGATGGAAGAGCGCGCCGGGAAAAAGAGTGTTGTTCTGCCGAAAATGAAGGAGAATCCCTGTGACACGATGAAAGCCAAAGGCATCCTGAAGTAGTTTGCACTCAGGATTAGTAAACAAGAAATGCTTATGTCGCGACGCGGGGGAAGTGAGAATGAAGTTCGTAATCAATCTGTCATTATTGGTGATCTGCATACTTTTTACCGGAATGACAGCCAACGCATTTGATCCGGCAGCTCCGGAAGCTAAATGTGCTCCCGGAGTTGAGCAGGCGCCGGATTCAACCGGCATCTGTGCCGATCCTGAAAGCTCTGCCGCCAGTACAATTCCCGAAGGGTCACTTATGCTGCTGCTTCCGCAGCAGAGAATCGAGGCAGCCGAAATAACCGGCCAACAGGCTGATGGCCGCATTGAAGCTCAGCAAACTGATTCAAACAATAAAATTATCGTCTATTTCTTCTGGGGAAAAGGATGCCCCCATTGTGAAGAAGAGAAAGAGTTTCTCGACGACCTGAAACGAATTCAACCTTCTCTGGAGATAAGACAGTACGAGGTCTGGTACAATAAGAAGAATGCCGGACTGATGAGGCGCATGCTTCAGTCGCATAGTGTTAAATCATCAGGAGTTCCGGTCACATTTGTTGGTGATCAGTTGTACTCTGGCTTTACTGATCAGACCAGAACCCGGATAGCAAAGACGGTCAGGGAGTGCGGGATAGTGGCATGCGGTGACCCTGCCAAGCTACCTGGTAAATCGGAAGATACGGATCACTCCGCTCCATTCCTGTCCTTCACATCTTCATCGTCATCCCTGGCCGGTGAGACTATAGCAGATACATCCGTTACCATCCCTATTCTGGGAGCACTCGACACACAAAACGCCTCTCTGCCGGTGCTTACTCTTGTCATTGCCGGTATGGACAGCTTCAATCCCTGCGCATTTTTTGTACTCCTCACCCTGCTCGGCCTGCTTGTTCATGCCCAATCGCGCAACAAAATGCTCCTGATCGGCGGGATCTTTGTGTTTTTTTCCGGTTTCATTTATTTCCTGTTTATGGCCGCCTGGCTTAACCTGTTTCTGGTTTTGGGGCATGTTGCGCTCATTACCACAATCGCCGGGTGGGTATCGGTGGTCATTGCTGGTATCAATATCAAAGACTTTTTTCTATTTAAACAAGGAGTTTCCCTGTCCATTCCGGACAGTGCCAAACCTAAGCTGTTTGACCGGATGCGAAGACTTCTGCGTTCCACCTCGCTGGTATCGATCATGATCGGCGCCACTGTGCTGGCGGTGCTGGCTAATTTTTATGAACTGCTTTGCACGGCCGGGTTTCCGATGGTCTTCACACGGATTCTTACCCTGAACAATCTTTCGACAGCAAACTATTATCTGTATCTGGTTCTGTATAATATTATCTATGTCGTCCCGCTGTTCATAATCGTTCTCGGCTTCACGGTAACGCTAGGCAAACGAAAGCTGTCCGAATGGCAGGGAAGAGTCCTGAAGCTAATCTCAGGTATCATGATGCTCGGGCTGGGGGTGGTTCTTCTCGTTAATCCGGTGCTTCTGAACAGTGTGATAGTCTCGGTAATGATCCTGATCTCGGCTCTGGTGGTTTCGCTGCTGATTGCAACGATTACACTAAGATTGAAGGGTAATGGGGAGAATTGAAGAAAAAACCAGCGATAAGGCTCCAGGTGGAGGCAAATATAGGATGGCGTGACTTACATTTAGCGGCTATGCAACACAGTCACCGGCCCGCCAGTTGTAGGCACTCAGCTGGGCATCTATCATAACTTCGATGGTGATGCCGCTTACATCCAGCAATTCTTCCACCTCGCCGAAATTAGTCTGTTCAAGCATCTCTGCCAGGGAAAGCAGCATCCCCAGTTCGCCTTCGCGTTTCAACAGTGCATCGGAAATATTGTCGCTTAGACTTAGCCCCGACACAATGGCCTCCATTGAAGTCTCGAACAGAATATCCAGCAGTGAGAATATGCCGGCCATAAAGGCGGCTTCAACCAGATCCGCCCCACGTGGGAGCTGGTGACGTTCCATGATCAAACATTCCATAAAACGTCCACGTACCGCCGCCATCTCCAGCAGCGGATTTTTTATTCCCCGATTGTCAGCGGTAGCAAAAAGTGCCAGTTGAACCCAGCGACGCAGTTTTTCTGTCCCCAGGATTGTGATGGCATGGCGCAGACTACGAATCTTCTCACGCAGCCCGATGTTGACCGAGTTAACCAAGGTCAACAGATGGAAAGCGAGGGTGGTGCTCTGTCTAAATATTTCTTCAATTTTGTCAATATCGGCCTCTTTGGTCAGGCTGTCGAGCAGTTGCAGCATTTCCAACTGGGAGGTCTCCAGACATTTCCGTTTCAACACTTCGGGACGTTCGAAAAAATAGCCTTGAAACAGGTCGAATCCCATCGCCAGACAGGTTTTATACTGATCGGCCGTCTCTACCTTTTCGGCCAGCAGCCGTAACGGAAATTCCCGCAGGCTGTTAATAACCGGTTGCAGTTCTTCGGTTGGAATTTCCAGTATGTCCAGCTTGACTATATCTATGATGCGGTACATGTCGGAGAATTCCGGCGCATACAAGTGATCGTCCAGCGAAAGCTGGAATCCCATCCCCTTGAGTTCAAGGCAGCGCTCCCTGACTCGATCATCCAGCTCGATTAATTCAAGCAGTTCCAGCACAGTCTGATCGGTCGGCAGGACCTCCAGCAGGTCTGAATAGAACAGTTCCTGATTGATATTTATGAATCCGAGCTTGTCTCCCAGTAACTCGCGGAAGCCAAATCCGCCGAGTGCACTGGTTATGACCGACGCCGTCGCAACGTCATGATCAGTGAAATTTGCGGTTTCATGGTCTGCTGCCCGGAAAAGCAACTCATAGCCAATGATTTCCTGGTTGCGATCCAATATCGGCTGACGCCCCAGAAAATACCGTTTTCTTCCCTGCTCAGGTGACAATGCGGACTCCAGTTGCCTCTATCTTTTTGGCGGCTAATCTATCAGAACATACATCAGTATGTCCACCGGAACAGGATTATTATTATTTACAAAAAACAGCTTATAACCATAAGGTTATAAGCTGTTTTTATGAGTACAGTGGCCAATTAGGCACTTAAGTCTGTAGGCTGCACCATTCAAGTGCAATTGCCATCAAACACTTATCAGCAGTTTACCCGTTCTTTAAGCTCTTTACCCGTTTTAAAGAAAGGAGTTTTCTTTGACGGGATGCGAACGACTTCGCCACTTTTCGGATTTCTCGCCTCACGTCCGAGACGCTCACGAATGGTAAAACTTCCGAATCCGCGTATTTCTACTTTGTCACCGGATTTAAGAGCTTCTTCAATTGAGTCAAAAACAGTGTTAACGACAATTTCAGAAACCTTTACATTCAAAATTCCATGTGATTGAACAACTTTTTCAATGAGTTCACTTTTGGTCATACGTCCCTCTGGCACACAAAATAATTAATTAGATCTATTGTTTAAGCCCTGCTTAAGCAAATCACCAAACGTCGAGGTGGACTCTCCCTGTGATCCCATATACTGCTCGAATTCTGCTTTTTCAACAGCAACATGCATCGATTTTATGGAGAGCGATATGCGGCGTTCTTTTGGATCGCAACTTAAAACAATAGTTTCAAGACTGTCACCAATGGCTGCAAATTCCTTGGCAGATGCAACTTTTTCACGAGACAGCTCAGATACATGAATCAAGCCTTCAATACCTTCTTCCAATTCAACGAAAACCCCGAAATCGGTCAAAGAAGTAACTTTGCCGGTAACCAGAGTGCCGGGACGATATTTCCCGGGTGCAAGGCTCCATGGATCTGGCTCAAGTTGTTTAATACCGAGTGAAAGACGCTCGTTTTCAACATCAACCTTCAGAACAACCGCCTGTACAAGGCTCCCTTTTTCGTACACATCACTCGGGTGCTTAATGCGCTTTGTCCACGACATGTCCGAGACATGTACCAAACCATCGATGCCGTCTTCGATGCCGATAAACATCCCGAAATCGGTCATGTTCTTGATCTGGCCTTCAATTCTGGTGCCTGCGGGATATTTTACAGCAATTGTATTCCAGGGATTTTCGGAAACCTGTTTAAGTCCCAAAGAAATCTTACGATTCCCCATATCTATTCCCAGGACAACCGCTTCAACCTCATCTCCAATATTAAGAAGATCGGCGGCACGACGAACCCGCTTTGTCCACGACATTTCTGAAACGTGTATCAAGCCTTCGATACCGGACTCCAATTCGACAAAAGCCCCGTATTCCATCAAGCTGACTACCTTTCCACGTACTCGCTCACCAATCGGGAACTTGGAAGGAACATCAATCCAAGGGTCCGCAAGGGTCTGCTTGATTCCAAGGGAGATCTTTCCTTTGGAACGGTCAAATTTGAGAACTTTGGCGGTAATCTGCTGACCCGGCTTAAGAACATCCGCAGGCTTGCCAACTCTTCCCCATGAAAGATCAGAGACATGAAGCAATCCATCAACGCCGCCAAGATCAACAAATGCACCATAATCAGTCACATTTTTGATGGTCCCTTCAACGATCTGTCCTTCCTCAAGCTTTTCGAGGGTAACGTCGCGTATGGATGCACGTTCCTCTTCAAGAACAGCACGGCGGGACAGCACAATATTATCACGGCGCTGATTGATTTTTATAACCTTGAATCGCGCTTTCAGCCCTATATAGCTATCAGAGTCAGATGAAGGACGGATATCAACCTGCGAAGACGGCAGAAACGACTGGACTCCGATGTCTACTGTAAAACCACCATTAACCTTGCCGGTAATAGTGCCTTCAACTATGCCACCCTCCTGACAGGCGTCGCCGATTTTATCCCATGCGGAAAGATAGTCTGCTTTCTTTTTGGAAAGGACATACCCTTTT
>JANYBN010000103.1 GCA_025360785.1 Geobacter sp. | reverse complement strand
GTAATGTGCGGACTTTGGAAGGGCTTATTTCCAAGTGGCGCATGTGTTTTTTTCGTAAGCATCGTTTCCCAGAAGGCCAATACCGTGCACGTCGTTAGCAGTTTCAAGCAGCGCTTGTGTCAGCTGGCTTTTATTTGCTTTTGTTGTTGTTTAAGCCGTCCTTATATTTCTCAACTCATTTAATAGATCTGGATGATGGTCAAGCAACCTGAACAAATTAAGTACAGCCTGGATCGGCTTTGCCTCTCCTCGCTCATACCGTGAGAAAGCGTTGTGTCCGCCGCCTGTAATCAGTGCTGCTTCCTTTTGGGTGAGTTTCAGCTTTTTCCTGATTCTTGCGAGTTCTGCAACTTCTTCTGCGTCTACCTTATCGCGGAATGTTTTCCACTCTACTTCCTCGCGTTCATCATAGTCGGGAAAACCATCATGACATTGATCGCAGAAAGTTCCATGTATTGTGGATTCATATTTACGACCTCTATATTCCAAGGCCTTTATCTGGCTTCCTTCATGCAATGTACCCTCTAAACATAGTGGGCATTGTTTATTATTCCATTTTGATTTCATGGCTATAACTCCTTGAAAGATACTACGAAATACTCGCCTGCCTGTTGAAACTTCACATAGAGCAATTTATCTCGCCATTTTGCATGATAAACATCCTGCCAAACCCGATGACTCTGGTGTGTTGTCATGCTCTTATAAAAATTGCTGACTGAGAGCTGATGTATCACCTCAAGTGCTTCATTTCGCGTCATTCCAGCGACTCTGATTCCTTGCTGAGCAGACATAGTCAGATTCATATTCTCAACACAAAACATCTGTGCATGGATTGCTTTGAGATCGTAGTGTGGTCGCCGTTTTTCCATAATCAAAAATAACCCTTTAAGGGTAGTTAGTCAATCTATTGTTTCATAATGGCTTGAGATGATTTCCATTCAAGTTCTGGGGGTCTAAGGTACTGACGGTTGTCTAGACAGAAAAATGAAGAATTTAAGTTTGGTTCAGCCCAGTTGAATGTCCCTTGTTCTTTGAAAGATCAGCCTGTTCAAGTAGTCCTCTGGAGTATACCTCTGCCGGGGTTTTCATGTCCAGCGAGTGGTGCGGTCGTTCGTTGTTGTAGTAATTGAAATAGATCTTGATGCCGTCTTTTGCTTCTTGGACCGTTTCATAATCTTTGAGGTAGACTTCCTCGTACTTCAGCGATCTCCAGAGTCGTTCGACAAAGATGTTGTCAATTGCGCGGCCTTTGCCGTCCATGCTGATAAGGACGTTGGCATCATCCAGAATCTTTGTGTGCCGGGGGCTCGTGAATTGTGAACCCTGGTCGCTGTTGAATATTTCCGGTTTTCCTCTGACCAGTGCTCGCTCTAGTGCTTCAACACAGAAGTCAGCCTCCAGGGTAATGCTGAAGCCGTAGTCAAGGACATAGCGGCTGAACCAGTCAATGATCGCCACCAGGTAGATAAAACCCTCTTTGAGCCGGATGTACGTTATATCAACGCTCCAGACCTGGTTGACTCGTACGATCGGTACGTTGCGTAACAAGTACGGGTATATTTTGTGCCCCGGTACACGGCGACTTAAATTGTGGCCGGGGTAGATTGCCATTAGTCCCATCAAGCGCAGTAGATGTCGGGTACGCCGTGTTCCTACACGCGGATAGCCCTGTTTCTTGAGCCAGTCCGTCAACTTGATAACGCCCAGAAAGGGATGCCGGGTGTACTCTTCATCAAGCAGTCGCATCAGGGTCAGATTCTCTGCTGAAACCGGAACAGGCTGATAATACAGACTTGAGTGGCTCAACCCCAGCAGACGGCACTGTCTGACAACGCTGATTCTGGGATGCTTCGGATCTATCAGCAGACGCTTTTGAGCGGCGCTACAGACCAGATTTTTTTTTGAGCCAGTCAAGTTCAACTTTGAGCTGGCCTATCTGGCGGTACAGTTCCTCTTTGAGCTTTTCGTCTTTTTTCAACGAGTTGGAACGTTTACTGTCAAAGGCAGCTACCAGTTGATCCTGAGCCTGGCGCTTCCAGGTGGTGATCTGATTCGGGTGCACCTTGTAGAGGGAGGCCAGTTCGGAGACGGTCTGATCTCCCCGAATTGCTGCCAAGGCCACCTTCGCTTTGAATTCGGACGTAAGTTTTGTTCTCATGCTTGCCATCATAACTGTCTCCGCGATTATGGGCAAAACAAACTTAACTACCTGTCCGAAAAACCGTAAGCATTATACTTTACCCAAAGCCGGAATCTCATTACGACATCCAATGTCAAGGTTGCTTCAGGCAACACCCTTCTAGCCGAATTTGATCAAGGCGGCACCCGCCATGATAAACATGGCTGAAATCAGTCTGATTCTGCCGAAGGATTCTTTTAGAAAGAGGATACCGATCAAGACACCTACCACGATACTTACCTGCCTGACCGGTACGGCATAACTTACCGGCGACAGATTCAATCCGTAGCGGAACGTCAGGAAGGACGCCATCATGATCGGGCCGCTACAGAGGATCAGACGCCAATGTTCGCGCAACTCTTCCTTTATCATAGGGCGGTATTTCGGGCGGAATATGTTGAAAGACATCAGGAAGAACATGATCAGCACGAGCATGTAGGTGAAATAGAGCGGTGAATAGTTCCTGACGCCGCTCTTTTCGGCTATCGAACCGATCGAGTAGATGAAACCGGCCGCCAGGGCGTCCCGTACCGATGGGCTGCGGAGGTTTCGGAACGGGCGCACCAATTCGCCCAGCGACAGGCGCTGCAGCTGAATCGAGTAGGTGCCGAACACCACCAGCAGAATGCCGCAGACACCCGGCAGAGAAAGACGCTCTCCCAGCAGCGTCATCCCCCAGATCGGAACATAGATCATCGAAGTCTGGCAGAGCGGATAGACCACCGAAAGGTCACCACCACGGTAGGCCCGACCGTTGAAGAGGTGATACAGCACGAAGCAGACCGCACCGAGAGAGACCATCAGCAGTGTATGCGTATCGGGGCGCCGAAACGGCTCCGGCAGGAACGGGATGGTAAGGGTGAAGAGCCCACCCGAGGCGACGAACATCCACCAGATGAATACCGTTTTGTGACGGCTCCGCTTTACCAGCAGGTTCCAGAGAGCATGCATGACTGCCGAAATGATTATCAGCGTAAAGGCGAGAGGATTCATCGGGGCATTATAGCCGAGGATGACCGGTTTGTGTCAGCAAGATTTTCGCTCAGCATTCCTCCAGTATAAGAGCCCCGCGTACAGCAGCACGCGGGGCTCTTATTCGTAGCTATTTGTAACTTACTTCCCTTAAACAGGATAGTGCGTTAGCCAAAATATTTCTGCAAACAGCAGAAATATTTTGTAACTTACTACAAGCCGAGCTGTTTAAAGAAGTCGGTCCCCTTGTCATCAACCAGGATGAAGGCCGGGAAGTTCTCTACTTCAATCTTCCAGACCGCTTCCATCCCGAGTTCCGGGAAGTCGATGCACTCAACCTTCTTGATGTTCTCTTCGGCCAGAACTGCGGCGGGGCCGCCGATTGAACCGAGGTAAAAGCCGCCGTATTTCTTGCAGGCGTCCGTTACCTGCTGGCTCCGGTTCCCCTTGGCGATCATGATCAATGAGCCGCCCTTTGACTGGAGTTCATCGACGTATGAATCCATCCGACCGGCGGTCGTGGGACCGAAGGAGCCTGATGCCTTGCCTGCCGGGGTCTTGGCCGGACCGGCGTAGTAGATCGGATGTTTGAGCAGGTAATCCGGAAGCGGCTTGCCGCTGTCCATGATCTCTTTGAATTTGGCGTGGGCTATGTCGCGGCCGACCACGATGGTACCTGACAGCAGCAGCGGTGTCGAAACCGGATGCTTGCTCAGTTCGTCCAGAATTTCCTTCATCGGCTTGTTCAGGTCGATCTTGACGCCATGCTCATGCTTGCCGCGATACTGCGCAGGTATCAGGCGACCAGGATTGCGGTCCATCTCCTCTACGAACAGGCCATCTTTGGTGATCTTGGCTTTGATGTTGCGGTCTGCCGAGCAGGAAACAGCCATGCCGACCGGACAGGAAGCGCCATGACGAGGGAGGCGGATAACGCGGACATCGTGAGCGAAGTATTTGCCGCCGAACTGGGCGCCGATGCCGAGCTTATAGGCGGCTTCCAGCAGTTTGTTCTCCAGCTCGACATCACGGAACGCCTGGCCATGGGCATTGCCCTCGGTCGGCAGTCCGTCAAGCTCCTTGGCAGTGGCCAGTTTGACCGTCTTCATGCAGGCATCGGCAGAGGTGCCGCCGATGACAAACGCGATATGATACGGAGGACAGGCGGCAGTGCCGAGATACTTCATCTTCTCAACAAGGTATTTGAACAGCTTGTCCGGTGTCAGTAGCGCCTTTGTTTCCTGATACAGCATGGTCTTGTTGGCGGAACCGCCCCCTTTGGCCATGAACACAAATTTGTAGTAATCGCCATCGGTGGCCAGAATATCGATCTGGGCAGGGAGGTTGGTACCGGTGTTGATCTCTTCGTACATATCGAGCGCTACGGTCTGTGAATAGCGCAGATTTTCTTCGGTATAGGTCTTGTAAATCCCCTTGGAAAGCCACTCTTCGTCTCTGACACCGGTCCAGATCTGCTGTCCTTTTTTGGCAGCAACGGTTGCGGTGCCGGTATCCTGACAAAGCGGCAGATCAAGATTGGCGGCGATCTCGGCGTTGCGCAGGAAAGCGAGGGCAACCCCCTTGTCGTTCATCGATGCTTCCGGATCACCGAGGATCTTGGCAACCTGCTCGTTGTGGGCGGGACGAAGAAGGAAAGAGACATCTTTCATCGCTTCATTGGCAAGAATAGAGAGAGCCTCTGGACATATTCTCACAACATCCTTGTCGGCAAATTTCTCGACCGTTACATATTTTTCCGAACCTTCAATTTTACGGTATTTCGTTTCATCTTTCGCAAGTGGAAACGGATCCTGATAAACAAACGGCTTGACGGACATCGGCATTCTCCTCTCAGATTGTGAATGGTCTACGTGGGATATAGATCGCAGTAGTGTATACAAAAACGGAAAGTAGTTTAGTAATGCAAACCGCCTTATAAATCAAGGCAAATTATCAATTCACAGACAGTGGCAGCGAAGGAGCTTGATACCCTCTTTAAAGAGCACCTGCATCTTATTCGGTACTATGACCGCTTTCACAACGCCCAGGCCGAATGATGGGTGAAGTATCAAACGCTTGACATTGAACCTGGCGTTCATGTCGTATGAGAGAGCTTTTTCGATATCGAACGTAGGGTGCAGCGATGCCCATTCCTCACGCTCGACTTCAACAGGATCCCTCCTGGATGCTCGCGGAGCTGCACTGGTTAAGCGGGGTTTGCTTGCAGCTTTTTTGGGGGCTTTGGCTTCTTTTGCTGCTTTTACTGCTGGAGGTGCATGATAGTTGTGTACGCCATTACAGGTGTTGCATTCTACCCGTACAACTTTTCCTTCCACCATCGCAACGATTCTGTGATTCAGTACTTCGCGACACTTGGTACAACGGGCTTCGATAATGTCGCCTGCAGATAGTATTTTCGTAGTCATTGTTTTCCTGTCTTTTCTGCGGGTTATTTCGTCCAGTATAAACGATTGGTTAAAACATTTGTTGAAAACCTTCAGAAAAAAGCCGCTCATCAGCATCACAGCTGGTGAGCGGCTTTACTCTTGGATTGGATAAAACGACGGGAATCAAACCACCCGTTTATCGATAACTCTCCGGGCCTTCCCCTCATGACGCGGTATGCTGTTCGGTTCGACAAGCTTTACTGTTACGCCTACACCTAGAACAGAGTCAATTCTTTTCCCTACCATATCAAGAAAGGTGCGCTGTTTTTTCATTTCATCGAAGAAGATATTCTCCCTCACCTCGATGCAAACCTCCAGCACATCAAGCGCCCCTTTGCGATCTACAATCAGCTGGTAGTGGGGCTCGCACCCTTCTATCGCTATCAGCACCTCCTCGATTTGCGAAGGAAAGACATTAACACCCTTGATAATCAGCATATCATCAGAGCGCCCCATGGTTTTCTTCATCCTGACCATGGTTCGGCCACATTCACAGGCAGAATGGTCGAGACTGGTGATATCCCGCGTTCGATAGCGGATCATCGGAAATGCTTCCTTGTTGATCGTAGTCAGCACCAGTTCGCCGACACTGCCGGGAGGGAGCACCTGACAGGTTTCAGGGTCTATGATCTCGGCGATGAACGCATCCTCGGATATATGCATGCCTTTTTTGTACCGGCATTCACCCGCGACACCAGGGCCAATGATCTCGGAAAGACCATAATTGTCGGTGGCGCTGATCATGAGACGTGATTCAATTTCGGCACGCATCGCTTCCGACCATGGTTCACCGCCAAAAAGACCGAATTTGAGTGAGAGCGTCTGGGGATCGATGCCCTGCTTTTCAAGCAGATCCGCAAGGGTGATCGCATAACTCGGGGTGCAGACAAGCGCTGTGGACTTGTAATCCTGCATTATCATGATCTGCTTGTCGCTGTTCCCGCCGCTCATCGGTATAACAGCCGCTCCGATCGCCTCCGTCCCGTAATGCATACCGAACCCGCCAGTAAACATGCCGTATCCGAACGCGATCTGTACGACATCATCATGCGTAACACCCGCCGCCGTCATAATGCGCGCTACCAGGTTGGACCATGTTTTCAAATCATTCCTGGTATACCCGACAACGGTCGGCTTTCCGGTAGTGCCGGATGAGGAATGAATCCGGACTACTTCGCGCAGCGGCACCGCAAACATACCGTATGGATAGTTGAGTCGCAGATCTTCTTTGGTCGTAAAAGGGAGTTTCGCCAGATCGGACAATGAGGACACATCCTCGGGAACGATACCGAGGTCGTTGAACTTGTTACGGTAACATGGCACATTTTTACAGACGCGATTCAATGTTGCCTGAAGCCGCTCAAGTTGGAGCTGCTCAAGTTCCTCTCGCGGCATACATTCGTGCTGCGGATCCCATATCTGACTTGACTGCATCACTAAAACCTCAAGATGGCGATATTGGCTATTAATCGTTTCTCAATGCTGCTTCTACCAACTGCTTAACCGTTGCTGCCACTTCACCCAGCGGAACCGACTGGACTTCTCCGGTTGAGCGGATCTTTAATTCGACCTTCCCTTCCGCCAATCCTTTGCTGCCGACGACAATCCGAAGCGGTATGCCGATTAAATCGTTATCCTTGAACTTTATACCGGGGCGTTCGTCACGGTCGTCGAAAAGCACCTCAACTCCTAGTTTTTCGAGACATAAATAGATCTCTTCAGCAGAGGCCATGACGCCAGCATCCTTGGTGTTCACCGCTACTACCGAACATTGGAAGGGCGCTATCGGAATCGGAAAAATGATGCCGTTTTCATCATGGTTCTGCTCGATAGCTGCCGCAACCGTGCGACCGATACCGATACCGTAACATCCCATGAAGATAATCTGCTCTTTACCGTTGGCATCAAGGTAAGTGGCATTAAGAGCCTTGGAATATTTTGTACCGAGCTTGAACACATGTCCGACTTCGATCCCGCGCCACATCTCAAGCTTGCCGGATTCGCAGCGGGGACAGGCATCACCGGCCTCAACGGTACGGATATCGACAAACCCGGAAACCTCGAAGTCCCGACCGCGGTTGGCATTAATGTAATGCTGATCCTTTTCATTGGCGCCCATCACAACATTTACCATGCCTTTAACAACCCTGTCGGCGATGACCGGGATGTCCTGTTTAAGACCGATCGGCCCCAGAAAGCCTACAGGAGAACCGGTGCAGGCAAGAATCTGCTCTTCGCTCGCCATCAGAATCTCGTCCCACCCCAGATAGTTCTTGAGCTTGAGTTCGTTGAGTTCGTGATCGCCACGCAGCAGCGCCATGGCGATCTCACCGGTGTCGGAGGCGTACACAAGCGTTTTAATGGTTTGATCCGGCGCAACTTTAAGAAATCCGGCAACATCGACAATGGTTTTCATTTCCGGAGTTGATACTTTTTGCAAAGCGCCATGAGTGGCATCGCATGATGATGTAAACAGAGGTGATTCGGCTTTTTCAATATTCGCTGCGTAACGGCAGGCATCACAGGAAACAATAGCATCCTCACCTGAATCGGCCAGTACCATGAATTCATGCGAGGAAGAACCGCCGATACTTCCGGTATCGGCTTCTACCGCTCTGAAATTGAGCCCGCACCGTTCGAAAATGCGCATATAGGCGTTAAACATCTTCTCGTAGGAAAGATCAGCTGCATCACTATCCACGTCGAATGAGTAGGCATCTTTCATGATGAACTCACGACCGCGCATCAAGCCAAAACGGGGACGAATCTCGTCGCGAAACTTGGTCTGGACCTGATAGAAATTAAGAGGCATCTGCCGGTAGCTTTTAATTTCGCGCCGCACCATGTCGGTAATGACCTCTTCGTGGGTCGGTCCCATACAGAATTCGGCCTCTTTTCGGTCTTTGAAGCGCAACAGTTCTTTGCCGTAAAAAGCCCAGCGCCCCGACTCCTGCCAGAGCTCCGCCGGCTGGACGCTCGGCATCAGCATCTCGATGGCGTCAGCTTTGTTCATCTCTTCACGTACGATGTTCTCGAACTTGCGAATCGAACGCAACCCAAGCGGCAGATAGTTATATATCCCGGAAGCGAGCTTGCGGATCATCCCGGCTCTCAGCATCAGCTGGTGTGAAACCACCTCGGCGTCGGAAGGTGTTTCTTTCATGGTCGGTATAAAATAGCGTGAATAAAGCATAGAGGTCACTTTCCTGGTAGCTGGGTTTATTGGGGGAATTGAGCTGGCTGCAAATTATGCGTTGACTCATTTGTACTGGTTTAAAGGTTACGGCACGTTGTCATACTCGATCAGGTCATATTTTTGCAGCATGTCTTTAAGTGTTTCGCGGCGAAATGGTTTGACGATATAGTCATCGCAACCGTTTTCAAGGATCGCTTGTGCCATATCTTTAGTTGCGTCACTTGCGGAGATCATGAAGATTCTGGTACGAATATAGTCGACAATTGGAAGCGATTCCTCCCGGGACCTTATCTGGCACACCATCTTGTGGCCATCCAGTTCGGGCATGACAACGTCCGAGCAGATAAGATCATAAGGACGGCCATCAACTATTGCCTTCTCAAAAAGCTCATAGCCAATCCTGCCGTTTGCAGCAGTGTCACAGTCTGCAAATTCGGACATAAATTCTTCAAGAATTTTGGAACTTAGATTATCGTCTTCTACAATGAGATATTTTTTCACTAAGAACACTCCATATTACAGTTTGTCTATTTCTTCCATCAGCGCGTCAGCCAGCATATCTTCTGGCACCTTGCGGACTATTTCGCCGTGACGGAACACGAGCCCCTCTCCGCTTCCACCTGCGATACCCACATCCGCTTCACGCGCTTCTCCAGGACCGTTAACCGCGCATCCCATAACAGCAACCGTAATCCGTTTATCTACCCCCTGCAGACGCTTTTCAACATCCTCCGCAACGCGGATGAGGTCGATCTGGCACCGTCCACAGGTTGGACAGGATACAAAGTTCACTCCACGCTGGCGCAATCCAAGAGCTTTAAGAATGTCATAACCTACCCGCACTTCATCCTTCGGCGCTCCGGTCAACGAAACCCGCATCGTATCGCCGATTCCATCAGCCAACAGAATGCCAAGCCCTACTGACGATTTGATCGTGCCGGAAAACAGGGTTCCAGCCTCGGTTATACCGATGTGCAGCGGATAGTCCGACTGTGCCGAAAACAGACGGTACGCGGCGACAGTCTTCATAACATCTGAGGCTTTAAGGGATATCTTTATCTCCTGGTAGTTCAAATCCTCAAGAATGCGAATATGCCCCATGGCCGATTCTACCATGGCCTCGGCTGACGGGTGTCCGTACCGCTGTAAGAGCTCCTTTTCAAGCGATCCGGCATTAACGCCGATCCGGATGGGAACCTTGCGCTCGGCAGCAGACGCAACAATTTCGGCAACCTTCCATTTTCCGCCGATATTGCCTGGATTCAGCCGCAGGCCGTCTATACCACCCTCAAGAACCTGCAGTGCCAGTTTATAATCAAAATGGATGTCGGCGACAACCGGGATCGGGCTCATCTGTTTGATCTTTGCCAACGCGTGAGCGGCATCCAGATCAGGCACGGCACAACGGACAATTTCGCAGCCGACTTCAGCCAGCCCGTTGATCTGGGATATTGTGGCGGGTATATCACGAGTATCCGTGCTGCACATTGACTGCACTGAACAGGAAGCATCACCGCCGATCAGTATCGAACCGATTTTTATTTGTCTGGTTAGTTTTTTCATGGAGCGACATAATGCCAAAGGCGGGCGGTAAAGTCAAGAACGGCGCGTAGTTTCAGTCTTGCGTCAGCTTAAATGTTAATTTGTTATAACTGCTGTTGCGGCGTTTCGATTTTGCCGTACGCATACCAATATGCGCAGGCGACAAAAATCACCCCGCCGGCTATATTGCCAAGAGTAACCGGCACCAGATTCGTAACAAAAAAGTTATACCAGTTCAATTCGGGATTGGAGGACGAGCTTGTGTTCGAGATAAACAGACCGGCAGGAATGTAATACATATTGGCAATGGAATGTTCAAAGCCGCTCGCAACAAAAGTCATGATCGGCACATAGCACGCAAGCAGTTTGCCGGAAACATCACGGGCTGCCGTAGCCATAAAGACGGCGAGGCAGACCAGCCAGTTACAGAGGATTCCCCGCACAAACGCAGCCGAAAAGGAGAGCTGACATTTCGCCGCAGCAATACATATAGCATTTTCGGCGACTTTACCCTGTTCCCAAAGACGCGTTTCATACAGCAGCCAGGCTAGAAACAATGCACCGGCAAAGTTGCCGATAAGTACAATCACCCAGTTTTTAGCAAGATTTCTCCACGATATTTCTCCGTGAAGGGCCGCCCCGGCCAGCAGACTGTTACCGGTAAACAGTTCAGCGCCACAAACAACAACCAGCATCAGACCGATCGAGAACAGACTTCCTCCCAGAAAACGGGAAATTCCGAGTCCGACAAACGGAGCAGCATCCTGTGTGACCACAGTTGACAACTGGGCGCCAAACGCGATGTAAAATCCGGCAAGAAGACTAAGAACTAGGGTGCGCCCGATGCTTTGATTCAGAACACGACGCCCGTTCCTTGCGATCAGATGAGCCGTTTCTCCAGGCGATAAAAACATTTTGTGATCAGAACTCATAACTTACACCGGGGCACTTTACCAGTAATTGTAAAGACATAGTCAGAGTGAAATATTTGAACCGAAATTAAATTAAAACACGCTTCAAAACAATGACGGGAAGGCAGTCTATCATCTTTGACAACCGGGCAACGGCAACAAGAACACCATCATGTGAAAGGCGGGCAAATTCGCTTTCAACAGGTTGCTCGACGGCTTTGACTATTGTTTCATCCCAGTTCGGTGATCTACCGAAAGACACTTTTGCTAATCCGGCAGCGGTAAGCGGAATATCAGGCAGATGAGACAAGGCCTCAAAAGGTGTGATGAAAAGTGATGGCAGGCGCTCATCTCGCGCTGCGCATTCCAGATCTTCAAGAGTATGAGCAGTGCCGATTTCAAAAGGACCGCTGGAGGTTCTGCGCAACTCTTTCAGAGCTGCGCCACAGCCTGCCATAGCGCCAATATCATCGGCCAGGGTTCGAATGTAGGTACCACGTGAGCAGGTTACTCTGATTGAAACAAAGGGTAATGCAAAAGAAACAAGTTCAATGGAGTGGATTTCCACCGGACGAGCGGATCGTTCAACCTCCACTCCCATACGAGCTAATTTATAGAGAGGTTGGCCGCCTTGTTTGATAGCGGAATACATCGGTGGGATCTGAAATATTGATCCGGTGAAGTGGCCGAAAACTTCCAGAATCTGCTGCTCGGAAATTGAGGAATAATCTCTTTCACTCAACACTTTGCCGGTCATGTCAAGGGTATCGGTAGCTACGCCCAGCTGCATCAACGCTTCATAGCATTTGAGACCTTCGTCAAGAAATGGAATTGTCTTTGTGCCGTCATTTACCGCTACCGGCAGGACACCAGTGGCAAAAGGATCCAGAGTGCCTGTATGCCCCACCCTCCGCGTTCCCAGAATACGGCGGACACGGCTGACTACGTCATGGGAAGTTATACCGGCGGGCTTGTCTATAACTACAAATCCGTTCATGTTACTTCACCAGACCTCAACATTGAGGCACAAAAAAAGGAGATTGAAAATCAGGATGGGAAACTGCATCGTATCAGAGGGAGCTTTCAACAATAGCGTAGACTTGTGCTTTTACATCTTCCAACGTGCCTTCGACGGTGCATCCGGCAGCATTGTGGTGTCCGCCGCCGCCAAGAGCTGCAGAAAATGCGGCAACATTAACCTTTCCCTTTGAACGGAAACCAACCTTGAATTTTTTCTCCTCCAACTGCCTGAAAAATATCGCAACTTCAACTCCCCTAATAGAACGGGGATAATTGACAAAACCGTCCGTCAGTTCGGCGTCAGCTCCGCAGGCTTCATACATGTCACAGGTCACTGTAACGGAAGCCGACTGTCCATTATTAAAGACCTCAAGAGTAGGCAGACACTTTGCCAGCAGCTCCAGACGCCTTTGTGGCTGATTTTCATAGAGTTTTTCTGCCACATCCCAGGCATTGACACCGCACTCTATCATTTCTCCTGAGACGGAAAAGGCCTCGCGATTGGCATTGGAGTAACGAAACGATCCGGTATCCGTGATAGTTGCAACGTAGATACAGACAGCTGTTTCACGGTCAAAGCGGTAGCCGAATGCGTTGGCTATCCGGTACACCAGAATACCGGTTGCTGCGGCATTGGAATCGATGAGATTGTAGTCGGCAAAATTGTCACAGGAGAGATGATGGTCAAGATTAATGGTTGTGGTAACACGTGTAAATTCGCAGAATTGCTTACCAGCCCGCTTCCGCTCGCCGATATCAAGCACAACTGCAACGTCAAAATCTCTATCCGGAATGTGTTGAACTACGGTGTCTGCACCCGGAAGGAAGGCATACAAGTCCGGAACTGAATCCTGATAATGTACGGTGACGTCTTTACCTATTTTGCGGAGAAATGACGCAAGAGCCAGGGATGACCCGATTGCATCTCCGTCCGGTCCTTCATGAGTGGTCAGGAGAAAAGACGAGTTGGAACGAATGACTTCAGTTATCTGTAGAATTGTTTCCGTCATGTTCAGTGTGGATCTCCTTGAGAAGAGATTCTATCCTGCTGCCGTAATCAAGAGATTTATCGTATTTAAAGACAAGTTCCGGCGTATGCCTGATCGTGAGTTTTTTACCAATATCGCGGCGGATAAACCCTTTGGCGCTGTTCAGTCCGGCTTCAGTCTCTTTCTTAACGTTGTCATCACCGATAACGGTGAAATAGATACGGGCCAGGCTCAAATCATCCGTAACCTCTACTCCGGTTATAGTTACAAAACCGATTCGTGGATCATTAAGTCCCCGTGAAAGGATTGAACAGATAATTTCATGAATTGTTTCTGCAACTTTGTCAGAACGCTTGTGCTGCATGGTAGAACCTCAGAAGTGAAAAATAAAGGATGAGAGGTTAGAGATGATAAATGCCTTCATCTTTAACCTCTCATCTATCATCAGATTTATAGTTTGGTAGCAATTTTTTCCATCTCAAACGATTCAATAATGTCGCCAATTTTGATGTCGTTGTAGTTTTCAAGTCCGATACCGCATTCATAACCGGTAGCAACTTCCTTGACATCATCTTTAAAGCGGCGTAGCGACGACATTTTACCTTCGTACACGACTACGTTATCCCGTACTAATCTGACTTGAGCATTACGAACCATTTTTCCATCGAGAACGTAGCAGCCGGCAACATTGCCGAATTTAGGTACACTGAACACGTCACGGATCTCTACGCGGCCAAGGAATTTCTCCTTGAAGGTCGGATCCAGCAGACCTTCCATGGCTTTTTTCACATCCTCAACAGCATCATAAATAATGCTGTATAGCCGGATATCAACGCCTTCCCGCTCGGCATGGGCCTGTGCCTTGATTTCAGGACGGACATTAAAGCCAATGATTACAGCGTTAGAAGCCGCGGCCAAATTGACATCCGTCTCGGTAACCGCACCAACGGCAGAGTGAATAACATTCAGGCGTACCGCATCAGTCGATAGTTTACGCAGCGTTTCGCTGACGGCCTCAACAGAGCCCTGAACATCGCCTTTGACAACAACATTGAGATCTTTGACTTCGCCGCTCTGAATCCGTTTATAAAGATCCTCAAGCGACAGCTTGGTGTGCTTGGCAAATTCAACTTCGCGATGCTTGATCTGGCGCAAAGTAGCAATTTCCTTGGCCTGTTTTTCGTCTTTCATAGCCACAAAAACATCACCGGCATTCGGAACACCGGATAAACCAACCAACTCAACAGGCATGGAGGGACCGGCCTCAGTAACTTTCTCGCCACGATCGTTCTGCATCGCCCTGACACGTCCGGAATGAACGCCAACAACGCAATAATCGCCTGTTTTGAGTGTCCCTTCCTGCACCAGTACGGTTGCAACCGGACCGCGACCCTTGTCGAGTTTTCCTTCGACAATGGTGCCTTTGGCCAATTTATTCGGATTTGCCGTCAACTCCATCAGGTCTGCCTGCAGCAGAATCATTTCCAGCAGACCATCCAGATTAAGGCGCTGTTTGGCAGAAACCTCGACCATTGTTACATCGCCACCCCATTCCGAGGAAACGATGCCCTGCTCAGTCAATTCCTGTTTGACCTTTTCAGGCTTGGCTCCGGGCTTGTCTATTTTGTTTATAGCAACAATAATCGGCACTTCGGCTGCTTTGGAGTGGTTAATAGCCTCTTTGGTCTGCGGCATAACCCCGTCGTCAGCGGCAACCACGAGAACTACGATGTCGGTGACCTTGGCACCACGGGCACGCATGGCGGTAAACGCTTCATGTCCGGGAGTATCGAGAAAGGTTATCTTGCGACCGTTCAGCTCGACATCATATGCACCGATGTGCTGAGTGATCCCACCAGCCTCGCCGGCGATGACGTTGGCTTCACGAATTGCATCCAGCAACGACGTCTTACCATGATCGACATGCCCCATGATGGTGACAACAGGTGGCCTTTTTTCAAGGGTTTCAGGTGCATCGACAGTAGATTCGAGGATTTCGTCGAGGTCTACTGCTACGTTTTCAACTTCGTAATCGTACTCAGACGCCAGAATGACAGCGGTATCAAAATCAAGCTGATGGTTGATCGTAACCATCATGCCCATTTTCATCAGCGATTTTATCAGATCGTTAGCCTTGATGCCGAGACGTTTGGCAAGCTCACCAACCGAAATACTTTCCGAAATTTTGATGATACGCTTGATTGCCTTCGGCACGGTAATTTCTGTTTTGTTGGTATTAGAAATCCGCTCTTTACCGCCGCCGCGTTTCTTTGACCCCTTGTAAGCAGGATCGAAAGCACGCTCGCGTTTTTCAATAATTTCATTCTTGCGCGGCTGCTCTTTTTTCTTGGCTGGCGGAGCGCCCTTCTTGACACCCTTGCCGGCATCGCCGTAACCAGGGCCTTCTTTCTTTCCGCCACGTCTGTTGTCGCCACCAGGAGGAGCCGCCGGAGCAAGCTGTACCTGTTTCATTCGCGAGCGATCCAGATCGGTTGTAGGGGCAGACGGTGCCGCTGAAGTCGGGCGTTTCGGGTCATACCCGGGAGATGGACGCCTGGTATCGGCTCCAGTCGCCGGTCTTCTCTGATCTGCACCGGCAGGAGCAGGTCTTCGCGGTTGAGTTGCATCCGTAGCAGGACGCAGAGGAGCAGTGCGCTGCGTAACTGGAGTATCTTTTGTTACTACGCGAGTAGGACGATTTGTAACCCCGTGGATCTCAACCATACCAAGAATTCTGGCCTGATTGGGCCCGGCTTTTACCGGTTCTACAGGTTTTACCGGCAATGGCGGCACCTCAGGAGCCGTTACTGCAACAGCAACGACCTCTTTATGTGGTTCCTCGCTGCGGATAACTGCAGCAGGCGGTTCTATAGATGGAGTCTCTGGCGGAGGCAAAGTTACAGGTGGCTGAACATAAGGAGCTTCAACAGCAGCAACTGGTTCTGCAATTTCTTCCACCGGCACTACCTTGGCTCTACGACGTATGATATTGGACGCTACCCTTACCTCATTGGTACTGGTATCCTTTGGCTGGGGGGTTGTCAAACGCTCAACGACACCCTCATCAACCTGCGATGTAGCCGTTTTTGCGTCAACACCAATTTCCTTAAGTCTGGCAATTGCATCCTTAGGCTCTATGCCCAACGTTTTTGCCAAACTACCCACACTTATCTTACCCATATCCTTTATACCTCCCCCAGGAAGTTTTTGTATCTGTCAATAGCATTAATTAACTGTGCAACAAATCCGCCTGATGCGACGGCAATCGCGCTTCGGGGCGCTTTACCTAAAATTGCCCCGATATCATCCTTTGTTACGGCCATTCGCTGCGGTACATTGTGTCCTGCCGCAGCATGCATAATTTTAACGCCAATTGCCTCGGAAACATCAGCTGCAACTATAACGAGACCCGGCTTTTTCTTACTCCTCAATGCATCTATAACCATGGAACCGCCACCGGTTATCAACCCCGCTTTGTTGGCCAACCCGATCAGACCTATAATACGGTTATGTAACTGTTGACGGACATGCTCGATCATTTGCTCTGCCGGCATTACCGACACGTCGTGCTTAAAAGATCGTTTAAATTGTCGCTGTTCAATTGCAGCAGCCAGACAGCGCCTGTTAATACAGGTATACGCACCTCTACCGGGAAGTCGGCTCTCCAAATCCGGCATAATTTCCATCTCAGGAGTCTGGACATATCTGAGCAGCAGGCTCTTGTCTTTACTTATTCTACAGCCGAGACAACTTCGCTGCGGTGCTTCTACATTCCCTTTATGGGCCGCCATCTCCGGTATTACTCGGTGACTGCGGCAGCAGCATCCTGTTTCTCAACAGGCGTTTCTTCTGTTTCAGTTGGTGTTTCTTCTGTTTCAGTCGGCGCTTCATCAGCATCAGTGCCGTCAAATGATGAAAACTCCTGTCTTTCAGGTTCGGCAACTTTAGACTCGCTCTTGATATCAATCCGGCACCCGGTCAGACGGGCAGCCAAGCTCACATTCTGGCCACGCTTTCCAATGGCGAGGGAGAGTTGATCATCAGCCACAATGATTTCGAGGGCACGTTTTTCCTCATCCACAAAAACTTTGGAAACCTGTGCAGGCGAGAGAGCATTGCAGGCAAAGCGGGCAATATCTTCCGACCATGGGATAATATCGATTTTTTCTCCACGCAGTTCCGAAACCACATTCTGTACACGAGCACCACGCATGCCGACGCAGGCGCCAACCGGGTCAACATCACGATCATTTGATGAAACCGCAATTTTAGCACGGCTGCCGGCATCACGTACAATAGCGTTGATTTCAACAATACCTTCTGCGATCTCAGGCACTTCGGCTTCAAACAGCTTGGCAAGCATGCTGGGATGAGTACGGGACAACATAATCTGCGGACCCTTGGTAGTCATGCGAATATCGGTAATAATGGCACGAATACGATCCCCTGGGCGATATACTTCTCGCGGCATCTGCTCCTTGGCCGGCAATACAGCCTCAGCACGTCCCAGATCTATGAGCAGTTCCCCTTTTTCAAAACGACGCACCATGCCGGTAATAACTTCCCAAACACGATCGCTGTATTCGTTGTAAATTGTTTCGCGCTCGGCATCACGTACTTTCTGAATAATGACCTGCTTGGCTGTTTGAGCGGCAATACGACTGAATCCGCTGGCATCAAGTTTTTCACCAAGCGAATCCCCGATTTCGGCTTCAGGATCTATCTCGTGAGCTTCATCCAGACCGATTTCCTTGTAGGAATCTTCGACCTCTTCAACAACCGTGACAAACTCGAAAAGCTCGACCTCTCCACTTTCATGATTGTAATGGGCCTCGAGTTCGCGGGTATTGCGATATTTTTTATTAGCTGCTGTCAAAACCGCCTGTTCCATAGCTTCAAGAACAACCTGACGGTCAATGCCCTTCTCTTTTACAAGTTGGTCGATAGCATGCTTGAGATTAATTATTGTATCCACGTTTACTTCTCCTTGCTGGCATATATAGTAAGTTATAAGTTACAAATTATTTTCTACGCATTTACGCAAGAAAAAATTTATCTAACGCACTATCCTGTTTATCAGGTTTAGGAATTATAATCAGAGTTCAAATTCAAGATTGGCCTTGGCAACCTGGTCAATCGGGATGGAAGCGGTCTGCCCCTCGGTGAGCGTCATTTTAACGACACCATCTACCAGTCCATCAAGTTTCCCCAAAAAAGTTTTACGTTTGTTACCGCTATCATCAAGAAACGGTTGATAGGTGCGAACTTTAATCAGACGACCTGCAAAGCGGTCATAATCAGCCTGTTTTTTAAGCGGCCGATCCAGCCCCGGTGATGAAACCTCTAAAGTATAGTTGCAGGGGATGACATCTTCCACGTCAAGGATCATCGACAGCTCACGGCTGAGTCCGGCGCAGTCATCAAGCATTACGCCGCCTTCTTTATCAATAAACAGGCGCAACACCGCATCAGGACCGACTCTTCCAAATTCGATATCAACAAGTTCAAGCCCCATGGAATCGAGAATTGGTTGAGCAATCGCAGTGACTACTGTACATGTATCTTCTTTTTTAGCAGCCATATTGATCCCGATTGGACAAAAAAAAGTGAGCCTTGCGAGCTCACTTACTGAGTGAACATAAATTGTATTTCTACCTACCATGCTGACGCGAGGAATGCAAGCATATTATTATGTCAAACGGTTATTTTATGCAGACTCGACGCACTTCATGGATGTCTGTAAGACCTTTGAGCACCTTGAGAATGCCATCCTGTTTAAGCGTGGTCATGCCGTCACGGGCAGCCTGCTCACGAACATTGTCCGTATCTGCGCGGCGCTTGATGAGATTCTTAAGTTCATTAGTACATTCAAGCACTTCATGAATACCGAGGCGGCCTCGATAACCTGAATGTCCGCAGTGGTCACACCCGACCGACCGAAACATGACGGCATCATTTATCCCCAATCCGGTGTTGGCAAATTCAGTTCTGCCGTATTCATCTACCAAGTCCTCATATTCGGCCACTGACGGATGAAAGCTTTCCTTGCAATCCATGCAGAGCCGACGCGCAAGTCGTTGAGCCAGAACACAGACCAGAGAATCAGAAAAACTGTACGGATCAAGCCCCATATCGAGAAGCCGCGTAACCGTTTCCGGCGCAGAATTCGTATGAAGCGTTGAAAAAACCAGGTGTCCCGTCAGTGACGCCTCAATCGCCGTACTGGCAGTTTCCTCATCACGCATTTCACCAACCATTATGACATCCGGATCAAGACGGAGAAATGAACGCAAAGCAGAAGCAAAAGTAAAACCGATACGCGGATTAATTTGTACTTGACGAAGACCGGCTTGAGTAATTTCTACCGGATCCTCTGCCGTCCAGATCTTGCGATTTGTTTGATTTATCTGGGCAAGCCCGGAATGAAGAGAGGTCGTTTTACCTGAACCGGTCGGACCGACAACCAGGATCAGCCCATGAGGACGCGAGAGTGATTCTTTGTAAATACGCAAGTTTCGCTCTGTCAGACCAAGATCGTTAAATCCCAATGGATCACCACTCGCAAGGACACGGATAACGACATCCTCGAGTCCTCCGACAGTCGGCATGGTTGCGACACGCAACTCAATATCGAGCGGACCGAATTTTTTGAACTCTATTTTTCCGTCCTGCGGTCTTCTTCGCTCAGCAATGTCGAGATCGCCCATTATTTTGATACGCGAAGGGAGAGCAAATTTGTATTTATAGGGAATCCTTTGATAAATTGAACATTGGCCGTCAATTCTGGTGCGGACAATGACATCTTTTTTCCCGGAATATGGCTCTATGTGGATATCAGACGCTTTATTCATGTAAGCATCATAAATGATTTTATTGACCAGCTTAACAATGACGCTATCTTTTTCGGTAACTTTCTTGGTTTCTTCCTCAACCTCCGGCTCATCACCAGCCGAATTTTTACTCAAAAGGTCGACAATACTGTCAGGAACTAAATCCAGATTGACTTCATCGTGAGCGGAAGTAGTGCTAGTGGCATCAATATTATAAAGCCGCTTGAGTGATTTGGAGATGCTCGTTTCAGTGGCAATGGCAGAAATTATCTTGAGACGGATGCTGTCCTCCAGCTCCCGGATATCTTGCGATTTGAGCGGCTGAACCATCGCCAGCGTAAGCGTGTTCCCGATTTTTGAAATGGGAGCAATGCGCTGTTTCTGGGCATATACGGCGCTTATGTAGCGGGAAAACAAAGGGTCAAGGTCTTGGGCGTTGATCTGAACATACGGCATGTCATACTGGCTGGCAATGGCTTTTGAAAGATTCTCCTCGTCAACGTAATTCAACTTCAACAACGCTTTTTCAAGGGATATGTTGCTCTGCTTGCCAACTTCCCGGGCATGAGAAACTTTCTGCTGATCTATAAGCCCACTTGCCAACAGAATATCAGACAGCTTAAGACGCTTGTTCTTTAGGTCAAGCACAAAACTGAGATCACTTTCTTTTATAAAGCCGAGCTTGCACAGCAACTGTCCGACCGGCTGATCCGGAAAAACCTTCTGAAGATCAAGCGCTTCAAGCAGATTTTCCTGAGAAATCAGTTTCTGCTCTACTAGCAGATCGCCAACTTTTTTCACGTTAGTACCCGGCATGCTACTCCCTGAATGAATAAAAAAACGCTCGCCCTTAGAAAAAGGTACGAGCATTATAGCAGATTAATAGATAAAGTGAAACGGTTTACCGACCGTTTACGTTCAATCCGTTTTCGGTAAAAAGATCTCTAACAATGCGGTCCATAGCACGATCTGTCAAAAATATGCCGCCACCGGGAAGCAACGCATCATCCAGCTTAAAGCCGGACATCTTCAGCGAATATCCTGCCAAACCATCCTGAAGCAGCGTATGCTGAGCGAATCCGCCCTTTATCTTCATGCGGGAGATGATTTTTTCCGATACTTTACGAAAATCGTCCTGATTCTCGATAATTACAACGTTATACCCCTTGGTCTCTAGAATTCTGAACAGGGTATAATTAATTGGGTCACCGTCGAAACTGGTGACTACATAACGTTGACCACTCCGCTCAAAATAACGCTCGGCTTTTACCGACAGGGAGATGCCATTATTGTCCGCACTAAAGACATCAACAGGGCGATCGCGTTCAGATGAGACTGAAAATGCAGAGAGAATGGCGTCAATAATCTCAGACTGTTTTTTTGCAGATACGTAGTGGATCGTGCGTGAATCGTGCTGTGCAAACGCCTTTAGTGAAGCAAATGGTTCATAAAGCGAAAAACCCTCTTTTTTGAGGAAATCGCCGAGGGAAGGAGGAAGTGACGTACGTCCGCTGTTTACTAGAACAACATCCTGTTTGATTAGACTTTCAGCAGTTTTTTCCACTTTGAAATCAGCTTGAATCGTAAGTTTGGGATCTACACCAAATTCCATACTGAAATTTTCTTCAACAGAGTAAAATCCGGCCGCTGCAAACAGGGATGCCAAAAAGTTTTTCGTGCCGGACGGGGGTTCAGTCACAATTCGAACCGAAGTATCCTTATCTTCAATCAGGGATTTCACTAGCGGCGGAATAATGCCATTCCGATCCAGTACTATACGCCCGCCATTCATCCTGGCAAACATAGGATAACGCGCTGGATCAAGAGTCAACGAAAAGGCTGATGTCTGAAGTGCCAGCGGTTTCTGCTGCTCAATTCCAGACGGAATCATCCGGTTCCACACATCTTGTGTCTTAGCAACAGCTTCCTGCTCCGAAAGTGTTGTAACCGGAGATTCAAGCTTGAATGACTGCTCCGGATTGCCTGAACCAGAAACTTGTGGCCTATCTTCCTGTTCAGCCTGGAACAGTTTTACTGATCCATCTGAACGACGCCGAACCGGAGGAATTATAATTTTTTGACCAGCTTTGAGACGTTTTATATCGTAAATATTGTTTTCGTGTTTGATTTCTTCAACAAAGGACTCTGCCTCATTATTGCTAAGCCTGTAATCACGCATCAGAATTTTAAACAGGTTGTCACCATGTTTTATGGTGTATATGCCACCCTTGGCAGGCATTGATGCGGATTGTTTTACATGAGTGCGAGAAGTTAGTTTATCTGAGGCGTGACGAGTCTTTGAGGTACTTTTCGAGCTGGCCAGTGTCTGAGGGTCAAGTTCAAAACGTGGATCCATGACCGCATGCACGCTAGTCACACCCTGCAGCACGATAGAACAAACAGCCGTGACCAAGGGTACTCGGATCTTTAAATAGGCCTCTCTCGCAGGATCTGGCCTAATGTCAGCTAATAAATAAAGCATTGCCTTCCATTGTCGGTTACGATTGTTTTTACGAGAAACCATCAAACCAGCAAAAAGGAAGACAATGCTTATCAAGACGGTACTGAATCGTCTC
>JANYBN010000084.1 GCA_025360785.1 Geobacter sp. | reverse complement strand
GCCGTCCAGTTCGATCATCTTCATATCGACGCCGACCTGGTCGTCAGCCTCCATGCCGATTATCTCCTCGGCTATTATGTTGTTTACATTGTCAACTGCCTTAATAACACCTTTGCCGAGATAACGTGATTTGTCACCGTCACGCAGCTCCATCGCTTCCCGCTCACCGGTTGAAGCACCTGATGGCACAGCGGCCCGTCCAAAAGCACCTGACTCAAGAAAAACTTCAACTTCCAGCGTCGGATTACCACGGGAATCCAGGATCTCTCTAGCGTAAACATCAACAATCTCACTCATGTACAGCCCCCTTGCTTGGAATAAAGTAATTCGGAGAAAATCCTCTCCAGTAAACTCAAACTGTATACCACAAATAAAATAAAATAACAGCCTTCAGGCATACCATATTCAAAAAAACATTAACGTATTAACGTCAATACGCCGTACCTGCACAATTAATTAAAGTCACTGGAGCATTGTTAAAAACGTGGGAAAACTTCACAATTAGCTGTAAACATGGTATGACAAAAAACGGCACTAAGCGCTGTGAAGTTGTACGCATATGGAGAAGCGGATATGAAAATAAGAATACTTGTTGTTGATGACGAACTTAGTATGCGGGAATTCCTCTCGATTCTGCTGGAGCGGGAGGGATATGTCGTCTCAGTAGCCGGTTCTGCCGAGGATGCATTGCGTTCGATGGAATCAGCGCTGTTTGATCTGGTACTTTCAGATGTCAATATGCCCGGCTTGTCCGGAATTGAGCTGCTTGCCCGTATCAAAGAAAAATCCCCCGAGACTGCCGTGCTGATGCTAACCGCTTTTTCTGCTGCCGAGCAGGCTGTGGAGGCGATGAAGCTAGGCGCTTATGATTACATATGCAAGCCGTTCAAAAATGAAGAAATTAAGCAGTTGATCAAAAACGCCCTTGAGAAGCAGGGTCTCAAGCGTGAAAATATCCTGCTGAAAAAGGATGCCAGCGAGCGGGACAGCTTCTGCGGCATTATCGGAAAGAGCCAAAAGATGCGGGAGCTTTTTGACATGATTCAAAAAGTGGCCTCTAGCCAGAGCAGCGTGCTGATTCTTGGAGAAAGCGGCACCGGAAAAGAGCTGGCAGCACATGCCGTTCATACCTGCAGTCCCCGCAAATCAAAATCGTTTGTAGCTGTGAATTGCGGCGCTATCCCGGAAAATCTGATTGAAAGTGAGCTCTTCGGGCATAAAAAAGGCTCTTTCACCGGAGCTGTAAGTGACCGACCAGGCCTGTTCGAGCAGGCCGAAGGTGGTACGCTTCTGCTGGACGAGATCGGGGAACTGCCGCTGCTTCTGCAGACCAAGCTGTTACGGGTGCTGCAGGAACGCGAATTCAAGCGGGTAGGTGACGCTCTGACCCGCAAAGCGGATGTCCGCATTATCTGTGCTTCAAACCGTGATCTTGAAGGTCAGGTTACGTCCGGGGTCTTCCGCGAAGACCTGTTTTACCGTATTAACGTGGTTCAGCTTGTTCTGCCACCGTTGCGTGAGCGGATCGAGGATATACCGCTCCTGATGGAGTACTTCTGTCGTAAATATCAGGTTTCCAGCCAATCTGCTCCGGCAACTATTACTCCCGGAGCCCTGAAGTTGCTGATGAATTATCCCTTCCCAGGAAACATCCGCGAACTGGAGAACTGTATTGAAAGGAGTCTGATCATAGATTCCGCAGTTATCTCTGAAATCAGTCTGCCGCAGCAGTTGTTGGTCAGCAAAATACCATGTCTCACTGGCAACTGTGATATCCCTGAAGCTGGAATTCAACTTGAACCGATGCTTGAGGATCTGGAAAAAAAATATTTGCTCAAAGCTCTTGAGATAACAGGTGGAGCGAAAAAGAAAGCTGGTGAACTGCTTGGGATGTCTTTTCGTTCGTTCAGGTACAGGTTGGCCAAATTCGGGTTGGATAGCGGGGATGAGTAAAATATACAAACAAAATTAAACGAGGGCGCAATAAAATGCGCCCTCGTTTGTGTAACGATGCCGTTCGTTGAAAACATCAGAAACTAAGGGCAACCTTCAATGAGTAGATCGGGCGTGCCGCATATTCAGCTTCAGCAGTGATTCCCAGAAGTGGAAACGGAGAAATTTTGAGTCCTCCAAAGACTCGTGGGACAGAAATTGTTTCCTCTTTTAGGGGGCCAAGTGGGGAAGCTGTTGCAAGCGTTTGTAAATTCCCCTTTGCCTCGCTGTTGATCCACATCATACCCGCACCGGCATACGGGGTGATAAACAGAAAGCCCTTACTGATTGAAGCGTCAACGCCGTAGGTCTGCAGCCCAAGATCGCTAACGCCGGCTAATTTTGTATAGGTCGCCCGAACACCAACCGCCGGTGTCGCCATGGTCCCGTCAAGAATGGACTTGCTCAGTTCAGCGCCATACAGTTTGACGTTGCTGCTCGGTACGTAAGAGTACATGGCGCCGATATCAATGCCGAAAGGTAGGCCCTTCCGCGCCCTGATCTTGGGAATTATCAGGTAAGAAGGAGCATCATCGCCAAAGGCCGATTTCCAGTAGTTACTGCTTTTGTTAATGCTGATGGCCGAAGCTTCGACGCCGATGTCAAAGCCGGTAATGCCGAGTGGAGCAGCAGGAGCCATGTTTCTATAGCCGAGTGCGGCACCGGCTTCCTTGCTCAAATCTTTGAAATCACCCTGACCGATGCCTCTTATAAAACTGATGTCCGCTGCCAGTGCCGGTGATACCGCAAGAGCGAGTGCTGCAGCAACTACTCCGCACAATAACGATTTTTTCATGTAATCCTCCCAGAAGTTAGTGACCGCACTGTATCAAAGACGGCGACGTGGGTCAATCTCCACATTGAATGACGTAATTTGTTTTCAACACTTTACTGCCGGTGTCCCAACTATTGATTTCTATATATTACCCCGGTGGTCTCTTACTATATGGATAGATTGCAGACTTTGTCATTATACGACATAATAAACCTGTAGAAACTGTTGAATCTGCCGATATATTGAAAGTAATGTAGTCATAAATTAATTAATAAGGGCCGTGTGTGGCAAAGACTGTTGAGATAAAAATACCGGATGATATTGAATACCGCGTTATTGGCAATGCATTCGGCCTGCTGATAGCTTCTGCCGGTCTGCTGGCCGGAGATATGGTCCGTAATCGCAGCTTTGATTATTGGCCTGTTGATATTGTCCCTTTGGCTCTTGTCCTCTGGATGGCATTCCGTATGTACAGAAATTTTTTGTCAACAATAAATGCTAGTCAGATCGTTCCTGTCCAGGTAAATCATCCTGATTTAGTCGCTACTCCGGTCCGGAATGAGCAGGTTGCTTCTGGACAAATTACTTCTAAACCCAGCTATTCCGCCGAACAGGTTGTAGAGGAAATTGCCAAACGTATCGAAGTTCAGAAAGCAGAAGCCTTGAAAAAGAACAAGTTTACTAATTGATGGGGATTATGCCTAAACCGAAGAAACTGACTTTTGAAAATCTGGCTAACCTTATGGAACGTCGCGGTCTGATATCACACGATCAGCTCCAGGATGTTCTTGGGCGAGGGAAGTCCCAGGAAACCCGCCTTTTTACTCTTCATCACTCCGGTAGCTCCCGAAGAACTCATACCGGCTCAGAAATAGTTTCACCCGCCGAAGTTCTCGCTTCATTCAATCTTGAAATTCATGGATCGTCTAAAAATCTGCTTACTGAAGATGCAATAACTGAAGAGTTGGCATCCGCTGCCGGACTGTCTTATTTTAAAATCGATCCTCTCAAGCTGGATCTGCATGTCGTAACCGATCACATTCCCCGCCCGTTTGCCCTGAAAAACCTGATCGTTGCCGTTGGAGAATCAAATGGAGTAGTAACAGTTGCCGTGGCCGACCCGTTCAATGAGGCGATTGTCAATGAACTGGCGACAGCCAGACGTTTGGAGATCAGGCGTGTCCTCAGCTCCAAACATGATATTTCGAAAATATTGCGCGAATTTTACGGATTCCGTGCCTCGGTTGTTGCGGCGGCAGCGGAGGCATCAACTTCGGTAGACCTGGGCAA
>JANYBN010000044.1 GCA_025360785.1 Geobacter sp. | reverse complement strand
GAAAGTTACCGTGACGAGTCGGGAGAGTCCCGCTACTCCTGGATCGATACCTCCGATGTCATGGCTCTTGCCTACGATTTCCCGATTCCGGGGTACGGCAACGAAACCGTCAACACCATGAGGCTCTGGAGTGCCAAATCGACGCGCGATTTCGAACTCGGCTCGTTTAACCAGGGGAACTACATCGGTGCCGTCGAATCGAAAATGCGCACCGAAAATATTTCCAAGGTTCTTTATCCGGCCGATCATATGGCCGAAGGGAAGGAGCTGCGCCTCCGTCAGGAGTATTTCCTCTCTTCTGCCACGGTACAGGATATCTTCTACCGCTTTGCAAAAAAGCATGACAATCTTACCATGCTGCCGGAAAAGGTGGCGATCCAGCTGAACGATACCCATCCGACCCTGGCGATACCGGAACTGATGCGGATTCTGCTGGACGACAAGCGCCTCGGCTGGGATGAAGCCTGGAAAATAGCACTGAACACCTTTGCCTACACCAATCATACGGTGCTTCCGGAAGCGCTGGAAAAGTGGCCGGTGGAGATGATGGCGAGAATCCTGCCGCGCCACCTGCAGATCATTTACCGCATAAACGAACTCTTCATCCAGGAGGTTATCGCCCGTTTTCCTGGTGACAATGATCGCCTGCAGCGGATGTCGATAATCGGAGAGGATGGTGAGCGGTGCGTGCGTATGGCGCATCTGGCGATTGTCGGCAGCCATTCGATCAATGGCGTTTCGGCGCTGCACAGTGAAATTCTGAAAGATGACCTGTTCCACGATTTCTACCAGCTCTGGCCCGAGCGGTTCAATAACAAAACCAACGGCATCACCCAGCGGCGCTGGCTGAAATACTGCAACAGCTGGCTGTCCGACTTGATCTCATCTAAAATCGGGACCGGCTGGGTCACAAACCTGGATGAGCTGAAGAAGTTGATTCCAGTGGCAGAAGATCCTGAATTTCAGCAGCAGTGGATTGAGGTCAAGCGAGCCAATAAGGTGAGACTGGCCGACTATATTCGCGAGCACAACGGCATCGAGGTCTCGCCCGATTCGATGTTCGACTGCCAGACGAAGCGCATCCACGAATATAAACGTCAGCTTTTGAATGTGCTGCACGTCATCACCCGTTATAACCGCATCAAGGCCAATCCGGGAGGCAAGTTTGCGCCGCGCACCGTCATCTTCGGCGGCAAGGCGGCCCCATCCTATTACATGGCCAAACTGATCATCAAGCTGATCAACTCCGTCGGCTCTGTCATCAACAACGATCCGGATGTTAACAATCTGCTTAAAGTCGTTTTTCTGGGCAATTACAACGTCTCCCTGGCGGAGATGATCTTCCCGGCCTCTGACCTTTCCGAACAGATATCCACCGCCGGCACCGAGGCTTCCGGCACCGGAAACATGAAATATTCATTGAACGGGGCGTTGACGGTCGGTACTCTTGACGGTGCCAACATCGAGATCATGGAAGAGGTCGGCCGCGATAATATCTTTATATTCGGCCTGACCGCCGAACAGGTCACCGGGCTGAAAAAGGCCGGCTACCGGCCGCATGATTACTATGCCCATAATCCGGAACTTAAGCTGGCCATCGACATGATCGGCGACGGCAGCTTTTCAGGGCATGACCGCAACCTTTTCAAGCCGATTGTTGATACGCTGCTCGGCCTCGATCACTACTTGCTGCTGGCGGACTATGCATCCTATATCGCCTGCCAGGACGAGGTTGATAAACTGTATCAGCAGCCGCGCGAATGGGCCCGTACCTCGATCCTGAACACCGCCGCCATGGGCAAGTTTTCCAGCGACCGCACCATCGCCGAATACGCCAGTGAAATCTGGAATATCAAACCGGAAAAAATCAGCCGTCACACCCGGCGAGACCTGCACTAGGGAAACCGCCGGCCATGAATACGCCTGATCTCTGGGAGCAAAACTCCGGAGCATATACTCCGCCTGAAATATCTCCGCACGTGCCGCTTGCCGAACGCATGCGGCCGCGCTCGGTCGCCGAATTTTCCGGACAGGAACATCTGGTTGGCGAGGGGCGCATCCTGCGGCGTATGATTGAAACCGATTCGCTCGCGTCCCTGATCCTCTGGGGGCCGCCCGGCTGCGGCAAAACCACGCTGGCCCACATCATCGCCGCCGAAACAAAATCGCACTTCATCTTTTTTTCCGCGATCCTTTCGGGCGTCAAGGAAATCCGCGAAACATTCCGGGAGGCCGAGCGCTATGCGGCCCGCGGTATCCGCACCATCCTGTTTATCGACGAGATCCACCGCTTCAACAAATCCCAGCAGGACGCATTCCTCCCCTATATCGAAAAGGGGGTTGTCACCATCATCGGCGCTACCACCGAGAACCCCTCTTTTGAAGTTATAGCACCGCTGCTGTCACGCTGCCGTGTCCTGGTGCTGCAGCAGCTTGAGCCGGAGGCCGTGCGCGGCCTGCTGATGCAGGCTCTGACCGACCGTGAACGCGGCCTCGGAAATTTTGCCCTCACGGCAACCGACGAGGCGCTGGAGTTTTTGGCCGCCCAGGCGGGAGGAGATGCCCGTGTCGCCCTGAATACGCTGGAAGTCGCAGCCGGGCTTACGCCGGACGGCAGCATAACCCTCGAAGCCGCCCAGGAGGCGCTCCAGAAAAAGGCGCTGCTCTACGACAAGGGGGGGGAGGAACATTACAACGTCATCTCTGCCTTCATCAAGTCGCTGCGCGGCAGCGCCCCGGATGCTGCCCTGTACTGGCTGGCCCGCATGCTGGAGGCCGGCGAGGATCCGATCTTTATCCTGCGCCGCATGATAATCATGGCTTCGGAAGACATCGGCAACGCCGATCCGCGCGCGCTGCAGGTGGCCGTCTCGGCCCTGCAGGCCTTTCAGGTCATCGGCATGCCCGAGGGGCGCATCATCATGGGGCAGGCGGTTACCTATCTGGCCACCGCCCCGAAATCCAACGCCTCGTATGTCGGCATCAACTCGGCCCTGTCCGAAGTCAGGAACAGCGGCGCCCTGCCGGTTCCGCTGCACATCCGCAACGCCCCGACGAAACTGATGAAGGAACAGGGGTATGGCAAAGGTTACCAGTATGCCCACGATTATGAAGACGGCTACGCCGGGCAGGAGTGTCTGCCGGATAAACTGGCCGGACGAAAGTTTTACGAGCCGACGGGGCATGGCTATGAAAAGAGTATCGTGGAGCGGATGGAGTGGTTGAAAAGCAGGAAGGGCAAGGCGTAGTGAATCCCTGTTAACTCGTGTCCTGTAGCATTAAATAACGTAGGTTGGGTAACGCATAGCGTGCCCAACGGAATCTGCGACATGTCGGGCACGGCATGAAACCGCCTTTGCCCAACCTACGAAATATTATCTGTTGCATGGTACCAGGTCAAAATTTATTTCTATCACTAAAACAATATGGAGGTTTTACCATGAAACGACTTGCAATTCTGACCAGCGGCGGCGACTGTTCCGGCATGAACGCCACCATCCGCGCAGCTGCCCGAACCGCCATCGCCAACGATGTCGAGATGATCGGCTACCGTAAAGGGTACGCCGGACTCCTCAAAAACGACTTCATCGTCCTCAACTCCCAGGCGGTTTCCGGGACACTGCAGCGGGGCGGGACCTTTCTGCAGTCGGCCCGTTCGGCGGAATTCCGCACCGAAGAAGGGCGTAAAAAGGCGCTGGAAAACCTGCTCAAGGAAAAGGTGGAGGGGTTGATCGTGATCGGCGGCGATGGCTCATTGAGCGGCGCGCTGGCGCTGGACAAGATGGGTTTCCCGGTGATCGGCATTCCGGCCAGCATCGATAACGACATCGCCTATACCGACATGGCGCTCGGCGTCGATACCGCGCTCAACAACATCATCTATGCCGTTGACTGCATCAAGGATACCGCCAGTTCTCACGACCGGGCCTTTATCGTTGAAGTCATGGGCCGCAATTCCGGTTACCTCGCCTCGACCACTGCTATCGCCACCGGGGCTGAATTCGCCATCGTTCCCGAGGTGGAACTCGATCTTAATGAAATGTGCCGGCAGCTGCGGCAACGGTATGACGAGGGGAGGACAAACGCCCTGATCATCATGGCAGAGGGTGCCGGGCATGCGCAGGAAGTTGCGGACGGCATCAAAAATGCGGTCGGTTTCGAGACCCGCGTCACCGTGCTGGGTCACTATCAGCGGGGGGGGGCACCATCGGTCTTTGACCGTCTGCTCGGCAGCCGCTTTGGCATGAAGTCGGTGGAGCTTCTGGTCTCCGGCACCAAAGGTGTCATGGTCGGCCTGTCGGCCAACTCGCTCACCACCACGCTGCTGGAGATGGTAGTTAACGGCGGGCAGAAGAAGCTGAACAACGAACTGCTGCATATGTCAGAGACCCTGGGGATTTGATGCGCCCCGGCTCGCGATTTCATAAAAAACGCTCGGTCAAGAGCGGTCTTCCTCCCGGTACGCTGGTGCATATCGGAGATGAATCGAATAAGGCTGCCCAGATATCCGTCATCGGCTACTCGCCGGAAGGGGTCGAGGAACATCACTTCGAGCAGATTGACCGGTATCTGGACAATACCTGCGATCGTGCCGTCTTGTGGGTCAATGTCGAAGGGGTGCATGACGTAGAACTGATCCGGGCCATCGGCGAAAAACATGCGTTTCATCCGCTGGTGCTGGAAGATATCGTCAATACCGTTCAGCGCCCCAAGATCGAGGATTATGGCGACTATCTCTTCATCGTGCTGAAGATGCTGCACCCGGCGGAGGATGGCGGCTTCAACTCTGAACAGCTCAGTATAATTCTCGGCCCGGATTACCTGTTCACCTTTCAGGAAGGGATCAAGGGCGATTCCTTTGACCAGGTACGGGACCGTATCAGGAGCGGCAAGGGAAAAATCCGCGGCATGGGGGCCGATTATCTGGCCTACGCCCTGATCGATGCCATTGTGGACGGCTATTTCACCGTTCTGGAAGGGTTCGGCGAGCGGATCGTAGATGTCGAAGAGGAGTTGACGCTCTCACCTGACAGCAAGTCCCTTCACCTGCTCATCGGCATGAAAAAGGAGATCATCTACCTGCGCAAGACCGTCTGGCCACTGCGCGAGGCGATCTCTTTTCTGGAACGTGGCGACAGCCATCTGCTGCAGGATGCCACCAAGATCTATTTCCGTGACGTCTACGATCACACCGTTCAGGTCATCGATACGGTAGAGACCTACCGTGACCTGC
>JANYBN010000224.1 GCA_025360785.1 Geobacter sp. | reverse complement strand
CGATAATTTTGCGCTCCGCATACGTGGCGTAGGCCACGGTAAGCAGCACAAAGATAAAAGCCACCAGGACCTTGACAACCATAGCGATGTAATACATCAGCGGAAGTCCTAATATCTCGATTCCCATCTGTCCCTCTTTCTTTGCTTGTATGAAATTAGTTAATTCGTCCAGTTATGATAAATAACTGTATTATTTTGCCAGTGTAACCATAGTCACAGGTGATCCGCTCCATATCGCATTAATAGGGGCAGCGCTAAAATGATAGGGGGTGAAGACTACACCAGCAGGCATACGCGGGGTGACTTTAGCCTTAAGCTGCATACTTCCGGTTGCAGAAGTAACTGTAATCAGATCATTTTCAACAATTTTATAGGTTGAAGCATCCGTGCGTGATAGTTCAATATAACCTTCAGGACAGACGTGCATTGGACCTTCGCCGTACTGCGACAGGGTACCGCTGTGATACAGGGCACTACCGGTAACCATGGTAAGTTTGCCACCTTCAGCAGAAATTGCAGGCGCAGCTTGCGGAACCGCGAATGCTGGTACAGTCGTAACAGTTGCAAAAGCGCTTTCCTTTTGAAGTGATACATGACTCATACCTTGGTAGCCTGACGTTTTAGCGGCTATTTCTTCAAATTGCGCAGCAGAAGTAGAGAGAGCTTGTCCGCCCAGACGAATGATCAAATCCGAAAACAATTCAAAATCAGTTCTGGTCTGTGCGCTCTTGCAGATTGCCGGTGCTATGTATTGAACACGACGATCAGTGCTGGTGAAAGTGCCTTCTTTTTCAGCAAATGAGCAGACAGGGAAAACAACATCTGCCTCTGCTGCCGTCTCTGTAAGGAACAGCTCCGAAACTACCAGGAATTCGACAGCATCAAGAGCAGCCTTGACCTTTGTTCGATTCGGATATGATGTCAGTGGGTTTTCACCGGCAATAAAGAGCGTCTTGACACTACCGGCAGTACAGGCATCAAGTATCTGTAAACCGTTCAGTCCGCCATCCTGAGCATAAAAGCCCATATCTACAGCGCCCTGGCTATTGTTTTTCTCGGAAAGGCAAAGAACTCCGCACCCTTCCTTATCGTATTTTCCGGTAAGAATAGCCAGATTTGCAAGTGCAGTTGCCAGATCTGCAGTGTGGCCGGTGTAAGCTTGACCAACCGGGAATATAATCAGAGCCTTCTCAGCAGAAGCGTATTCTGAAGCCAGCGTCTTGATGTCAGCCGCAGTTAAACCACTCTGAGCAGCAACCGAGTCTGCGGTGAATCCGGACAAAGCCTTTTCGAGTTCTGCGTAACCGGCTACTGATGCGGCGGTTCCGTCAACCATCTTTTCATCGAGAATTGCTTTGGCAATGGCGTTCAGTACTGATACTTCACTTCCGGGACGATGAACCAGCGTCTTTGAACCTTTAAGCTTGGAGAGCTTGCCACGTTTGTCAGATAAGATGCTGAGCTTTACGCCCTTGTTTTTAACAGCCATGTTAATTTCAAAGCCGACCACAGGGTGAGTTTCATATGCATCCGTCTTTATGACAAGAAGCAGATCACTCTTCTGAATATCAAGAATAGTGGCCGATGATGCACTGGCACCAAAACTGCGCGCAAAACCTTCAGTCAGTGCAGAATGAGCATATCCGGCTGCATTGTCGAAATTTTTCGTTCCGACGTTCTCCAGCAACAACTTTTTGAAGAGAGCAAATTCTTCGTTAGTCAAGCGCGGTGTTGCCAGCGCAGCGACAGCAGCGCCACCGTTAAGACGATCTGCAACAATTTTAAGCGCTTCGTCCCAAGTAGACTCAGTCAACCTGCCATTTTTTCTCACCAGCGGTGAGGTCAGGCGCTTTTCACTATTGATAAATTGATAGCCGAAGCGGCCGCGTACACACAACTGACCTTTATGGAAGCCCTGATCCTCGTCGTAAATCGTGGTCAGCACCTTATTGTCTTTAACACCAAGCGTCAGGTTGCAGCCGGTCCCGCAATATCCACAAACGGATTTATGCTTTGTCAGAGCCCAGAAACGAGACTTATACTTGAACGGACGCGCCAGCAAAGAACCAACCGGACAAACGGATATACATGAACCGCAGAACTCGCAGTCAAGGTTTTTCTCAAATTCACACCCGATCTTGGTTTCAATCCCACGATCAATAAATGTCAATGCACCGTAACCGACAATTTCATCACAAATTCGTACGCATTTTCCGCAGAGTACGCACCGGTTCATATCGCGCTCAATCAACGGATTGTTATAGTCAATTTCGTGCTGGAATTTTAAATCCGAGAAACGGTTACTATCAACTTTGTAATCATATGTAAGGTTCTGCAGATCACAGTCACCAGCCTTGTCGCAAACAGGACAATCTAACGGGTGGTTAAGCAGCAGCAACTCTAAAACAAGTTCACGAGCCTTGACAATTTCTGGGGTGGCTGTGCGAATAATCATCCCCTCGGTTATCGGAGTCGTGCATGCCGGGATTTGACGTCCCTTCATCTGTTCTACCTCGACCAAGCACATACGGCAGGCACCGAACGGCTTAAGCTTCTTGTCGTGACACAGGATAGGGATTTTGATGCCGTTTAACTTGGCAGCATCATAAATTGTAAAATCTTTCGGTGCGGTGACTTGCTTGTCGTCAATTATAAGATTAACCATCTAAAACCTCTGTTCGTGAGTTTAATCATCCGATACGATTCAGCCGGAGTTATACGAGGGCCATGAATCGACAAGCGTCGTAGCATGATTTACATTTGGTACATTTTTCCTGATCCAGATAAGCTAACTGACCTTTTTCCCAAACTATTGCATCAACTGGACATGCTTTCTTACATGCTCCGCACTTGACACATTTTTCTTCTGACACCGCCCAGAGCAACAGATCTTTGCAACAGTTGGAGGGGCAGCGTTTGTCATTTATGTGTGCTTCATATTCAGATCGGAAATAATTTATTGTTGAAAGAACCGGATTTGGAGCCGTCTGACCCAAACCGCAGAGAGATGCCTTTTTAATTGATGCGCCTAGGTCCAACAGTGCATCAATATCAGAGGGTTCGCCACGTCCTTCGGTTATTTTTGTAAGAATATCTAGCATGACTTTGAGGCCGATGCGACAAGGCACACACTTACCGCAGGATTCAGTTCTGGTGAAGGTCAGGAAGAATTTGGCTACATCAACCATGCAGGTGGTTTCATCCATAACAACCAGACCACCGGAGCCCATCATGGCGCCTGCCTGAATAAGGGCATTATAGTCAACCAGCGTATCCAGCAGTTCTTCCGGAATACAGCCTCCTGACGGTCCGCCAGCCTGAACAGCCTTGAACTTGCGGTTGTTAACAATACCGCCGCAGACATCGAACAAAACTTCCCGCACTTTCATACCGGCCGGAACTTCCACCAGACCCGTATGTTTTACCTTGCCAGTGACGGCAAATATCTTGGTACCCTTGGTCGTTTCCGTTCCAAGGGATGCGTACCAGTCAGAGCCGTTGTTGATGATATGACGGACGTTTGCAAAAGTTTCAACATTATTGATGTTGGTAGGATATCCCCACAAACCCTTGACTGCAGGAAATGGCGGACGGGGACGGCTCATGCCGCGTTCACCTTCAATGGATGCCATCAGGGCAGTTTCCTCGCCGCAGACAAAAGCACCGGCACCCATTTTGATGCGCATGTCAAAATCAATTCCCCAACCCTGAATATTTTTACCCAAATAATTCTTTTCGTAACAGACATCAATGGCGTGCTGAAGACGCTGAACGGCCAGTGGATATTCGGCACGAACGTACACATAACCGTAGGTAGCTCCAATAGCGTATCCGGCGATCTGCATACCTTCGATAATGCAATAGGGATCGCCTTCCAGAATAGATCTATCCATAAAAGCACCTGGATCGCCCTCATCTGCATTGCAGATCAGATATTTGTGATCACCGGGTGATGCTTTGCAGAAAGACCACTTCATGCCTGTAGGAAAACCTCCGCCTCCACGTCCACGAAGTCCGGATTTTTTTACTTCATCAATAACTTCGTCCTGCTTCATGCTCTTGACGCATTTTTCAATTGCCTGAAAACCTTTCGAATCACCGCCCAGGTATGCATCAAGGCTGTCAGGATCGATTTCACCGCAATTGCCCATGACAACACGCATCTGTTTTTCAAGAAATTTTGTGTAGTATGGCTTGGCCTTACGTTTTTCCATGGTTGTGCTGGCGACGATGTGTTCTTTAACGATCTGCTCTACCTCTTCCGGCAGAACAAAGTCATAGGTGACACGTCCCTGTTCAGGGGTGATGATATCGACAAGAACATCATTAGCGCAAAGGCCACGACAGCCGGTCTTGATGACATCACATCGCTTGCCAATGGTAGCTGTCAGACCCTGCTCGGCGATTACACGAATGAACTCCGCCTCGACGCCCTTTGCCCCGGCTGAAATACCACCAGTTCCCTGGCAGATTAGAATCTGAATACCTGAATTGTCGCTCATGCGTTGTGTCCTCTAGCGTGAGTCCGCTTAATCAAGCGGGAGTGCAGAATATTTGGCTACGATTTCGTCAACCTTCTGAACAGTCATCTTGCCGTAAGTATCGTCATTGACCATGGCAAGCGGCGCCATACCACAGGCACCCAAACAGGCCACCTCTTCGAATGTGAAACGTTGATCGGCGCTCGTTTCTGTATGGGCGATGTGCAAGAGGTTAAAAAATGTTTCTTTAATCCTTTGTGCCCCCAGAACATGGCAGGCGGTACCTACGCAAACGCGAATAATAAAGCGACCGCGTGGTTTAAGATGAAACTGTGCGTAAAAGGTAAGTACACCGTATATCTGGCTCGGATAAACATTCAAGCGTTCAGCAACATGATCCACAACAATACGCGGGATATAGCCATACGCATCCTGGACACCCTGCAGCACCGGCATCAGGTTGCCCGGTAAATCAAAATATTTATCAATAACCTGATCGGCCTTTACTAGATCGACTACCGGTTCCTGTTCTTCAACCTGCTGCGCGACTACTTTACTCATGCGCCCCATCTCCTTTGAATCGTGCGGAGTTATCTGTCAATTTCACCAAGAACGATGTCCAGGGTACCGATCACGGCAACCAGGTCGGCAATCATGGAACCTAGACTCATCTGTTCAATCGCCTGCAAATTCACAAATGAAGGCGGACGAATTCTCAGACGCTCCGGCTTGTTGCCGCCATCACTGACAATGTAGAAACCTAGTTCGCCTTTTGGTGCTTCAACACCATGGTATACTTCTCCTTCCGGCGCAGCAAAACCTTCGGAAGCGATCTTGAAATGATGAATAAGCCCCTCAATGCTGTTGTAAACACTTTCTTTGGGAGGATAGCAGACCTGAGGACAATCTGCCAGCACCGGCCCAGGCTTGAGTCGATCAAGACCCTGTCGGACGATTTTGCATGCTTCACGCATCTCAACCAGACGAACTTTATATCGATCAAATGTGTCACAGTTTTCACCAACTGGAACCTTGAACTGGTACTTGTCATAGCCGCTGTATGGGTTATCTCTTCGCAGGTCCCAATCGACGCCTGAGCCTCGCAATGCAGGTCCGGTGAGGCCTATATCTATGGCGTCTTCGGCTGAAATTACGCCGTTGCCGACTGTACGCTTGAGCCAGATCGGGTTGGTTGTCAAAAGACCCTCGTACTGATCAAGGTAGCCAGGCATAACATCTATAAAATCGCTGACTTTCTTAACAAACTCATCCGGAACATCTTGCGATAGGCCGCCGACACGGAAGAAGTTTGATGTCATACGTGCGCCGGAGATCAGTTCATAAATTTCCATGACAGTTTCACGCTCACGGAATGCATAGATAAAAACTGTCATTGCGCCGATATCTAGTGCGTGGCATGCAATCCAGACCAAATGAGATTCAAGCCGGGTAAGTTCAGCCATGATTATTCTGATCGTTTCAGCGCGCTCCGGGACCTCGACAGCAATCAACTTCTCGACTGTCAGTATGTACCCAAGATTATTGCTCATTGGCGCCAGATAATCGAGTCGATCAGTCAGCGGGAGTATCTGATGATAGGTACGATGCTCGGAAAGCTTTTCGACGCCGCGATGGAGAAAGCCAATGTGTGGAGTGACCTTGACTATCACCTCACCGTCAAGCTCGAGAACTAGTCGAAGAACCCCGTGGGTGCTGGGATGCTGAGGGCCCATATTTAATGTCATTGTTTCAGTAGTAGCCATGTATCGCCTCTTCTATGATCGAATTACAGAACGATGAAAAAAAACTATGACAAACGCCCTTTATAGGGTTCACGGTCAGGCCCTTGCAGCGGGTAATCCTTGCGGAGTGGGTGACCTACCCAGTCATCAGACATAAGTATACGCCTGAGATCGGGATGCCCGTCAAATGTGATTCCGAACAAGTCGAAGACCTCACGCTCAAGCCAGTTGGCAGTTTTCCACACTTGGGTTGCAGTTGGTATGCGGCATTCAGATTCGGCGACAGGCGTCTTGATTCGCAGACGATCTTTGTTGGGAATAGAATAGAGCTGGTATACCATCATGAATCGCTCTTCTTTTTTCCCCAAATAATCAACTGCGGTAAGATCTGTAAGCAGGTTATAATTAAGTGCCTGCTTTAGGAACGAAAGGACTTCAATAATAGATTCCTTCGCTACCGTTACCGTCACCTCACCCCTGAACTCGACAACATCAATTATCGAAGCGGTGAACTTTTCCTTCAGCTTAAGTACTGCACGATTATTTTCTGCCATGATATCCAACCCTTTTGTGGGATTTGTGTGTACGTTCGTTGATATTACAGAAGATCAGGCTGCTTCCGGAATATAGCGTTCGCCCAATCCTATGGCGTTGCCGAATGAGTTCCGTTCCTTCATAATCTTATCCTGAAGCTTCAGCAGACCGAACAGCAGCGCCTCTGGGCGAGGCGGGCACCCAGGGATATAAACATCAACCGGCAATGCCTCATCGATGCCCTGAACGACACTGTACGTATCGAAAACTCCACCCGAACAAGCGCAGGCTCCCATAGCAATAACCCATTTCGGCTCCGGCATCTGCTCATAGACAGTCAGAATAACCGGCAACATTTTTTTCGTAACCGTACCGGCAATAATAATACAATCGGACTGACGAGGAGAAGCTCGAAAAATAATTCCGAAACGGTCCAGGTCATTATGGGAGGCGCCGGTAGCCATCATTTCGATGGCACAGCAGGCCAAACCAAAGGTCATCGGCCAGATGGATGACTTCCGGGACCAGTTAACCAAGAGATCCAGTGACGTGGTGATAACGTTATCGCCAAGCGGATTGTCTACTCCCATTCCAGCGCTCCTTTTTTCCAGACGTAAATATAACCAACAAAAAGAATAACAATGAAGAGGCCCATTTCAACCAGACCAAAAACACCAAGTTTCTTGTACAGAATAGCCCATGGATACAGAAAGACGGCTTCTATATCGAACAGAATGAACAACATGGCGATCACATAAAACTTGATCGAATAGCGTTCTCGGGCGGTTCCAACCGGATCGCAACCACTTTCATACGGCTGAAGCTTGAGTTTTGACGGTTTTTTCGGACCAATTAACGAGGAAAAAACTAGCGAGCAGAGCCCAAACAAGAGCGCTACTATGACCAGAAGTAGTATTGGCATATATGCACCAAGCATTAAAATCCTCCTTACTGCGAACGGTATACTGTATACAAGCGTTGCGTTTAATAGGTTATTTGGATTTCTTTGTCAACTGTTTTTTTATCCACAAGCAATTTGACCAATAGCGCGCTTTGCCCTAAATAACAAATAAAATTACTGCTTTACCATTGACACTTCCAGATATTTTATGTTAGATCTTCGATCAGTTTACATATTATTTTATTCTATTCTGCGAGGCCAGCTATGAATCACGATCGTTCCAGTTTTCTCTTTCAGCAGGCAAAAGTAGCAATTCCTGGTGGCGTTAACAGCCCGGTAAGAGCATTCAAGTCAGTTGGCGCCGATCCTATCTTCATAAAGAAGGCCGACGGATCTCATATCTATGACGAAGACGGCAACACCTTCATTGACTATGTCGGTTCATGGGGACCGATGATCGTCGGCCATTGCCATCCTGACATCATCAAAGCGGTTCAGGACACCATGGCCAGCGGCGCCAGTTTTGGAGCCCCCACTGAACGGGAGACAATTCTAGCTAATCTGGTGATAGAGGCAGTTCCTTCTATCGAAATGGTGCGCATGGTCAGCTCCGGCACCGAAGCGACCATGAGCGCCATTCGGCTTGCACGCGGCTATACCGGGCGGGACAAAATACTGAAGTTTTCCGGTTGCTACCATGGCCATTCAGATGCTCTGCTAGTCAAAGCAGGTTCCGGTGCAGCGACCTTCGGCGTGCCTGACTCGCCCGGTGTGCCGGCCGACTTTGCCAAGCACACCCTTACGGCGGAGTTCAACTCAATTGACTCTGTCAAGACTCTTGTCGCCGCCAATAAAAATGCCATTGCATGCATCATTGTTGAACCGGTTGCCGGGAATATGGGGACTGTGCCGCCACGCGACGGCTTTTTGGAAGGCCTCCGGGAACTCAGTACTAATGAAGGCATAATTTTGATTTTTGACGAGGTCATGTCCGGCTTTCGAGTTGCCTACGGCGGGGCACAGGAACTGTACGGCGTCACTCCTGACATGACTACTCTGGGCAAAATCATAGGTGGCGGTCTCCCGGTTGGAGCTTTTGGTGGCAAACGCGAGATTATGGAGAAACTTTCACCGTCAGGCGGGGTCTATCAGGCAGGAACGCTGTCCGGCAACCCGCTAGCCATGTCGGCAGGTATTGCGACACTGAATCTTCTCAAGCAGCCAGGTTTTTATAAAGCACTGGAAGATAAGAGTCGTATTGTTGCTGAGGGCATCGACAAAGCTGCAAGAGATGCCGGATATCCGATCCATTCAACTCGCGTCGGCAGCATGTTTTGTGCTTTTTTCAGCAAAGGTGAAGTCTTTGACTGGCCGACCGCCTCTCAATGCGACACTAAGGCTTTTGCTAAATACTTCCTTGCCATGCTGGATGAAGGAATCTATCTGGCTCCTTCACAATTCGAGACCGCTTTCGTATCTGCAGCACACAGCGAGGCAGACATCGAAAAAACAATTGCCGCTGCCGCTAAATGTTTCAAGCTGATAGCGTAACGCTTGTTATCATTTCCATTTGACATATCGACTCCACCTGTGGTATCGAATACCGGTTTTATGCTGCTTTCACAAATGACAATCCATGGCCAGCAATAACCGTCAGCTTTTCCAGAGCCTTGCGATGGTTTCCAGCATGGGTATTTCAGTTGTTCTGGCAATTGTAATCGGAGTCTGGTTCGGCCTGACTCTAGATCGCTGGCTTGGCACAAAACCCTGGTTCTTTTATATTTTTCTGTTCATTGGAATCGCCGCCGGTTTCAAGAATGTTTACGTAATCGCCGGCAGGGAGATCCGTAAAAGTGATGATAACGATCAACGAGGATAACCTCTTTGCAGTCATCATCAAGGGGAGCCTTGGGTTGGTGGTTTTTCTGACCCTGGCCGGCTGGGTTTTGTTTTCGCAGCAATTTGCTTTGGGAGTTCTGGCAGGCGGCTGTATTGCAATAGCTAATTTCTTCTGGATTCGGAATGTGCTACAGCGCATTCTCGGGCAGCAGCCAGCCAAAGCGACCATGTACGCCCAGCTCAGGTTTATAGCCCGCTTGAGCATTACAGGACTGGTGCTATATTTCATTATAACTTCCGGGTCGTTTTCACTGGCCGGTCTATTTGTCGGGCTCTCTGTTATTGTAATAAACATTATCACACTTTCATTATGCAGCGCTCTGCGCGCAGGAGGTTAGCTTCATGATCCACCCCTTACTGTTTCTCGAGTTTTTCCGCAAGCTGCTGGCCCCGCTCCACTTACCAAATGCAAGTGCCGATGCGGTCAGCTACACTTGGCTAATCATCGTGCTGCTGCTGGTTCTTTCGCTGATGGCAACATCGGCACTAAAGTCGATTCCCAGCGGCATGCAGAACTTCATGGAAACCGTCATCGGCGGCATTGAGACCATGATAGTGGACACAATGGGAGAGCATGGGCGACCCTTCTTCCCTTTGATCGCCACGCTCGCAATCTTCGTGCTTGTCTCAAATCTTATCGGCCTGATTCCCGGCTTTTTTCCGCCGACCGCCAACATCAACACGACGGCAGCCTGTGCGGTTATCGTCTTCGTTTCCACCCACGTGGTCGGGATCAAGCACCACGGCTTTGGCTACATAAAGCACTTCCTCGGACCGATCGCCTGGCTGGCTCCTGTAATGTTCTTCATTGAAGTCATCGGCCACCTGAGCCGTCCGGTTTCGCTGACACTGCGTCTGTTCGGCAACATGAACGGCCACGAACTTGTTCTGATGATTTTCTTCGGACTGGCGCCTTTCCTAGTACCTCTGCCGATGATGCTGATGGGCGTTCTGGTATCATTCATCCAGGCCTTCGTGTTCATGCTCCTGGCAATGATTTACATCCAAGGTTCGCTTGAGCACGCACATTAGCAAGTTAGAAATCATTTTCTGCTGTTTATGCAAAATGATTTCGTTAACGCACTTATCCCCTTGCGGGACCAATTCTTAATTTCAGATACTCCTATACTATTTAGGAGACAAACCAAACGGAGGTAGTAAAGATGACTTTTTTCACGATGTGCGTTCTGGCAGCAGGTATTGGTATGGCTCTTGGCACTGTAGGCACCGGCATTGGCCAGGGTCTTGCAGTTAAAAGTGCAGTAGAAGGCGTTTCCCGTAACCCAGGTGCTTCCGGCAAAATCCTGACCACCATGATGATTGGTCTGGCCATGATCGAGTCCCTCGCAATCTATGCACTGGTTGTCTGCCTGATAATCCTGTTTGCTAACCCTTACAAAGATATCGCTATTAAACTGGCTGAAACTGTAGCCAAGTAATTTCTGATTTCCGATAAGGTTTAAAGTAAAAGGGCATCCACTTGTGGATGCCCTTTTACTTTAAACCTTATCAATATATATATGCGACTTTATGCCATAGAATTATTCGTCTTCCAACAACATCCCCTCGACCTCAACTGATTCGAAACTTTCTACAATATCCCCAGACGCCAACACCATCAGCACTCTTGCTGTATAACGGTACTTCACACCACGTTCCAGACCAGAGTCAACATACTCATTAGCCAGTAGCGGTTCCCTGTTAATCGGCAGGTATGATCTGTCATCTGTACCGGAAACTCGATAAAGGTTGTATCCAAGCAGACGCCCAACACTCAGCGGCTGCAAGGAAAGTTTCAGCCTTATCTCGGTAGGTAGTGACTCTGATTTCACAATCGGCGCTGGAAGTGGATCGACCACACGGACAATAGCAATTGCGGATGGCGCGCCGTCCAGGCCGTCTACTGTAAATGGCACGATGCTGTATGAATAAGAGTTTCCTACACTAACATCGCTGTCGACAACTATCAGGCGGTTTCCGAAGCGCTGGGTCGTTGCCGGCAAGTGATCCAGGTAAAGTGTGCGAAACAGTTGAAAATCATCCATACAAGATCGGCAGACCTCTCTCTGATCGGCTTCAGCGGCTCTCCTGCTGATCTTAACGCCCGCCACGCCCTTCATTGGCCTCCCGGCCCTATCCTTGTCGGGAGGAGTAAACTGGAGCTTTACAGCGACACCGCTCTGCTGTGCGGTAACGGCTGTCGGCACTGCGGGAACAAGCATGTCGGGATAGAGCAACACCCCTTTCCTGCCGCAGGCGGATGCAACCAACAACATGGCAACCACCAGCAAATAACTCTTCAGGCGGATCACCTTTGCACCTCAGCCGGCAAAACCGCGTCAAGTTTCACCTCAAAAACTCCGGCAGCTGATGAAAAGCGGACCCTGTCAGCCATAATATCGGTAATTTTAGCGCCCGACACAACAGCCCCCTCTTTTAGCAGAAAGCCGTTAACAACCGCCCTCCTGGACTTGCGCTCGTCCTGCCAGGCAATACCTGACAGTTTGATGTCCGACGGGACCGGCACGGTTTGAGCTGATTGTTTTGGTGGAGGAAGTTGTACCTTGATCTGCTTATTTTGGCTTCGCCTCCCGCCACCGTCATCAGCACCCCCCTCAGCGTCTTTAGACACGACTGAAGGTACGGCAACCGGCGTAGACAGTGGCTGAACCGCAACTGGAGCGACCGATGGCAAGGATTGCGGTTTAACAGGAGCAGGCGGAGAGGACGGAGTAAGAATCGCAACATTCCTGCTGTTTCCCCGGAGTACGAGCCAGGTGCCCACACAGGTCACCAGTGATGCCGCCACAATCAACAGAACAATATTCCAGATTCCGGCTCTGGCACTCGGTTGTTTACTTTCCTTAAACAGGTCACCTGATATACTGGTTCTGCCATCTGGACGGACTTTTTTGTTTTTTTCATGCTCAATCTTTTTCAGAGCATCAAGAATATAACTCATAAGGACATGTCACTTTCCGGCAAAAAGCCAACTCGAAATGCGGAACCACAGCTTTTCACGTTCTTCATCAGGTCGAAGCTCCGCGATAACCTCATCAGCTATTGATGGGGTAACCGTAAGGACTTCACGGGTCCAGGCCATAACCAGTGCCTGTTCACAAGCAACATTTATCAATCTGGGAATGCCGTGCGAGAAACAATAGATACGTTTGACCGCAGCATGTGAGAAGATGTCGGGGATCCGGCTACCGGATATTTTGAGGCGATGTTTGATATATTGTGAGGTGTCATCAAGCTTCATAGGCGTAAGCCGACAGCGCACGGTAATGCGCTGATTAAGCTGGCGCAGGTCATGGCGCCGGAGGATGCCATTCAGCTCAGGCTGCCCCGCCAGTATGATCTGAATCAGCTTATCCCTTTCGGTTTCCAGGTTGGAAATCATGCGCACCTGTTCCAGTACGTCCGGTTCCAGATTCTGCGCTTCATCGATAACGAGGACCACCGTCCGTCCGGCGCTATTCTGATCAATAAGAAAGCGGTTGAGTGCGTCCAGATAGCCAAAACGATTCTGTTCACCGGCTTCGACGCCAAACTCCCGGCAAATAGCGGCCAGGAGCTGTTCGGCTGACATGCAGGGATTAAAGATGAGGGCACTTCGGTTTTTCTCAGGATCAAGTTGAGTCAACAGCGTACGGAGCATCGTTGTCTTGCCGGTACCAACCTCGCCGGTCAGAGTAATGAAACCGGCATGACTGTCAACTCCATACAGCAACCGGGCAAAAGCTTCGCGATGAATGCTGCTCAGAAACACAAAATGCGGATTTGGGGTAATCGTAAATGGCTTTTCTGAGAAGCCAAAAAAATCACAGTACATCGTAAATCAGTTCCCCGCCCGCACGTTCTGAATTTCACTCCATACGCGTTCACGAGCCGTGCCACCAATAACATTACGGGCATTGACACTGGCCTCAACAGTAATACATTCAAAAATATCGGTATCAATCTTTGCGGAGAAGAGCTGCCATTCAGCCAGCGAGAGTTCGGTAATATCCATCTCGTTTTCTACACAATAAGCGACCGATTTGCCGACCACCTCATGAGCATCACGAAAGGCAAGCCCCTTGCGCACCAGATAATCGGCGACATCAGTTGCGGTAGAGAACCCCTGCCCTGCCGCCTTGCGCATATTGCCGACATTGACCCGCATCTCGCGGATCATATCGGCAAAAATTTTAAGGCTGCCCTTGACCGTGTCAATCGTATCAAAAAGCGGTTCCTTGTCTTCCTGCATATCCTTGTTGTAGGCCAGCGGCAGTGCTTTCATGGTCGTCAGCAGCGCCATCAGATTACCGTAAACTCTGCCGGTCTTGCCCCGCACCAGTTCCGGTACATCGGGATTCTTCTTCTGGGGCATGAT
>JANYBN010000184.1 GCA_025360785.1 Geobacter sp. | reverse complement strand
TATGCAAATAAGATCTGCAAGAGCAATTGGACGACAAGATAATCAAAAGGGGGATGTCATGAGAGTATTAGCTACGTTAATGGGAATCATCGCACCGGCAACAGCATTCGCCGCAGGAGCACGTGAAGACAGCAGCGGGATCTTTGTATGGGTATTTCTCGGGTTTTGCGCAATGATTGTAGTAGCACAGATAATTCCGGCAATTTTATTGATGTTCGGAATGGCCAAAGGAATCACCTCTGTTGTGAAAGAAGAAATGGCTCCGGCTAAGAAATGACAAAGGGGGAGCACATGAAAAAGGAAAAAGTTTAAAAGGCCACCTTAGAGTGGCCTTTTAGTTGGTGCAAATTCATTTTCCTTTATATGAAGTTGACAGTGAAGACATTTACGCAGAATCAGAAGAGTCATGCCGTGAAGATGGAAATAGTTGCCGCATCTTGGACATTTGCTCAGGGCGACCAGAAAAGTGACTATGAACAATATTACCAGCCATACTCCAAACAGAGTGCCCATGGCTCTGTTGGTAGGAGAGATTTGATGGACAATCAATAAGGCCGGAATATAAATCAGTACAGTGAAGAAAAAATATTTGCGGCGCCTTCTCGTTTTTTTCAGGACATTCATATACGCAATCGCTTCGAGCTGACTCTTCTCCACTTACTTCCTCCCGCGTTGCCATATGCGAATTTGCAATCTCCTCCTAACCCTTTTTTCTGAAATGTACCAGATCTAAAACGTATTTCCCCGGGAAAATATTTTGGAGCGACATCATTATCCGTCTTCAAACTTGGTTCCCTTGCGGCACCACCGCCCGCCGCTGAAAATCGACGAGATCGAACCTTCCCGTTCGATTGTATCGGACCGGATGGCCAGATAGACATGGATAGGTATGAACGCCAGGAAGATCCACATCATGAAGAGATGAATCAGGCGCATGTACTGGAGTCCGATCAGGCCGTTCAGCCAGGTGAAAGGAGTGAACAGCCAGAAGTTGGCGTCATAGGCGGAGTAGAGGCAGAAACCGCTCGTTATTGCCAGCAGCGCCATCAGGTAAATTCCTGTGTAGGCGACCTGCTGCAGCGGATTGTGACCGATATAGTGGGGGCCGTGCTCGAAGATGCAGAACAGGTAATTGCGCCCGACCCGGTACAGGTTTTTAAGATCATTCACAGAGATCGGAAACAGGGCCCGCCAGCGCTGGTATTTGGTCGACGCCAGAAAGAGGCCGGCAATCCTGAGGATTCCCAGGCTTACCAGCAGCCAGCCTGCCGTGAAATGTACCAGCCGCAGATAACCGATAAAATATGGAACGCCGTCGGTACCGGCATAGGCCAGCCGGGCGCTTCCCATCAGCCAGCCGGTCAGGCAGAGCGTCAGGATGGTAACGAAGGCCGCCCAATGCAGGAAACGGAGCTGCCAATCCCACACTGGCACATAGCGGTAGGCGTTGGGCGCCTCCTTGCGACCGGCTTTGCGGCGGGTGGCCTTGACCGGGATAAAACCGAGAAAAGCCCACTGCTCGCCGCCGTCCGGCTGCGCGCTGCCATGCGCAACACCGATCACCCGAAAGTCGTCAACTTCTTGCAGGTACGCCTCCTTGCCGGCATGATAACGGGTCGATTCACCGGCCCGGCAGAGGTAGAGGATCGACTCCAGATCGCCACGGGCAATCATCTCCTCCAGGCCGGTATCCAAATGGCGAATCCGGGTAATGCTCCGCTTGAATTGCGGGTCGGGAGGCGAGTAAGACAGTTGCTGATAGTGCCGCAAATCCTCCTGACGGGAGGCGGCACTGAGCAGCGCCAGATCGACCGGATCATGCGTGCCTGCCGGGGCTCCGAGTGCAGCCGCCACCAGCAGGTTTCGCTTTTTCTCTCCTTCAAACGTAATCGGAAGGCCCAGGGAGACATGTATATCTTCATTTGATGGGGCGTTCATCGCGCAATCACCTCCCCCAGGGGAGAGCCGCGCAGATCGGTCAGGTGCACCGCACAGGACTGGCACGGATCAAATGAGTGTATGGTTCGCAAAACCTCCAGCGGGCGCTGCGGGTCACGCAGGGGATGGCGTCCGTTGCCGGCCAGGGCATGCTCGTACGGCCCCAGCTGCCCCTGAGGGTCACGGCCCGAGCTGTTCCAGGTGCTGGGCACTACACATTCATAGCGCACGATCTTACGGTTTTCTATCTGAACCCAATGGCTGAGAGTCCCGCGTGCAGCCTCGACAAACCCCACCCCCTGGGCGCTTTTCGGCCAGGAATCAGGATCCCAGAACACCGGATTAAATGTATTTACATCCCCCTGCTTGATCCCTTCCACAAGCTTGGCGAACGTTTCCGTCATGCGCCGGGACAGGAGCTGGGTTTCCAGAACACGCGCCAGAGTCCGCCCCAGCGTGGAGTTGAGCTGTGACGGCCTGATGCCGAGCTTCAGCATGGCGTCATCGAGCAGTTTCACCGTTTCGGCGTGTCCTTGGGAATAGGCGACCATCAGCCGGGCATTCGGGCCTACCTGCATCGCCATGCCGTCGTAACGTGGCGCTTTGCACCAGGTATATTTCTGATTGTCGGAAAGGTGCTTATAGGGTGGCGTCGGGCCGGTGTAGCGCGGCGTGGTTTCGCCGTTCCAGGGATGGCGGCCGGCCTTGTCGCCGTCCGGATAGGCATACCAGGAGGAAGTGATGTATTCGGAGATCTTGTTGAGATCGAAAGGGGTCAGTTTCCTGATATCGGCGTCCGTGACGAAGCCAGGTTTCAACTGTCCGGCAGGGGCTCCGGCGCTGGAATAACCTGACTCTCCGACCGCCATCAGGTGCGGGCTGGAGATGCCGATGTCGGCATACTCCTTATAGAACGAAGCGATCGCCATCACATCCGGGCAATAAACCTTCTCGACAAAATCCCTGGCGCGCTGCACCATTCCCTCCAGCTGCGCCAGCGAAACCTGATTGATCGTCAGCTGGTTATCCATATTGATGGAGCAGGCCATGCCTCCCACCAGGAAATTGGGGTGCGGATTCTTGCCGCCGAAGATTGTCTGCAGACGGATCACGTCGCGCTGCCACTCCAGAGCTTCCAGGTAGTGGGCAACGGCCATCAGATTGGCTTCGGGGGGAAGCTTGTAGTCCGGGTGTCCCCAGTAACCATTACTGAAAATGCTGAGCTGCCCGCCGGCCACCGACTCCTGCAGCTTTTTGCGCACCGCGCTGAAATGGGCGGCGGAGTTGGTCGGCCAATCGGACAGCGATGCGGCCAGGCGGGCGGTCTGCGCCGGATCCGCCTTGAGGGCGCTGACCACATCGACCCAGTCCATGGCGTGCAGATGATAGAAATGGATCACATGATCCTGGACTGTTCCCATTTCCATCATCAGATCCCGGATCAGTTCGGCGGCCCTGGGGATGGGGTATTTGAGGGCGTCTTCCACCGCCCTGATCGAGGCCACCGCATGCACACCGGTGCAGACCCCGCAGATCCGCTGGACCATGGCCCAGGCGTCCCGGGGGTCGCGACCCTGCATGATCTTCTCGATGCCGCGGAATTGGGTTGTACAGGACCAGGCGTTGCTGATCCTGTCGCCGTCGGTTTCAAGTTCTATCCGTAAATGCCCCTCGATGCGGGTGATCGGGTCGATGACTATTCGCTGGGTTGCCATGATCGCTCCTTTCTTGTCACTCTCCTTGCCGCCTGGTACTTATTTTGATTTAGTCGTATCGTTATCCTGACCCGGGGTGTCTTCCTCTCCCAGAGCGGCCAGCGGCAGGGATTCCGGCTCCTGCTCTTCCTTGCGGGTCCGGTACTTGCGCAGCACCGTGGCGGCGCTATGCACGGCTACGCCTGCCACGGAGGCGCCCACCATGGCGGCGCCGATTCTGTTGGCGGTGAGTTCCACGCTGATTCCAGGCACATCAAGATCGGGGATGCGCTTATAGAAGGGGGTCATCTGGTCGAAGAAGTGGCGCTCGGTGCACCCCAGGCAGGGATGCCCGGCCCTTATCGGGAATCCGGTGCCCTGATTCCAGCCGATAACCGGACAGGGGGCGAAAGTGGCCGGCCCCTTGCAGCCCATCTTGTAGAGGCAATACCCCTTGCGGGCATTATCGTCGTCAAAGCTGGCCACAAACTGTCCGGCATCGTAGTGGGCACGGCGCGGGCACTTGTCGTGAATCCGCTGGCCATAGGCAAACAGCGGCCGGCCGTCGTGATCAACCGGTGGCGTGTGGCCGTATACCAGGTAGTAGAGCAGCGTGGCGGTGATTACCTCGCCGATAGGGGGACAGCCTGCTAAATTTACGACCTGGCGGTCCTTGATGATGCTCGCCACCCCGACTGCGCCGGTCGGGTTCGGGGAGGCTGCCTGGATGCAACCGTAATGGGCGCAGGCTCCCACCGCCAGCACCGCCACGGCATTTACGGCGGCCCTGCGCAGCAGCGCTTCGGAGGTTTCTCCGCCGATCACGCAGTAGACCCCTTTGTCGTTAAGCGGTATCGACCCGTTCACTACCAGCAGGTGCGGCTGCTCAATGGCCTTGCTCAAAGCTGCGTTGGCCTGTTCTCCCGAGGGAGCCATCAGGAGTTCGTTGTATTCGAGGGAGACCATGCTCAGGATCAGGTTCTCTATGGTCCTGTCGCCGGAGCGCAGGGCGCTTTCAAGACAGCCGGTGCACTCCTGCAGCTGCAGCCAGACCACAACCGGCCGCCTGGCGCCGGTCAAGCGGTCGGCAACCTCTTTGGCCAGTGCTTTAGTCCGGCCACCGGCCACCAGTCCCCCGCATCCGAGCACGGCGGCGACCCGGCCGCACAGAGTCAGAAACTGACGCCGGCTGACCCCCTGACGTGCAAGATATTCGCTACATGACTCATCATCCTTCCAGAGGTCAAAGGGTGATCCGAGCATGGTGCCCTCCCTTTCTCTGCCGGCTGTAACGGCATGGCAATGGTTTTTTATTTTGATATACCCATCTGTGAATGAAAGTATATCCCCCATATTTGACTCCGCAAGCCGTCCGTAAAAAATAATTCATCCTGCATTGAAATCAGGGTAAATACTGCTATCATCTCGGAAAAGGCGTCAAATTTTCCCATGTTCATAACGTCATCACATTCTTTGCATTCAGGAAACTGTGGCCATGACCGACCTGATCCTGCTGCACCCGCCCAGCATATTCCGCTTCCGCGAACTTACCTGTTTTATGGGTCCGGTCAGCGACGTCATTCCGTCCACATCTATTTTCGAGGGGTATCCGATCGGTTTCCTGACCCTGTCGGAGTACCTCACCAGGCATGACATCTCGGTCAGGATCGTTAATCTGGCCCTCAAAATGCTTCGCGCCCTCTCTTTCGACGCGGAACATTTTACCGCAGGCCTTTCGGCACACGCCTTCGGCATTGACCTGCACTGGCTGCCGCATGTGGACGGCTGCCTCAGTCTGGCCGCGCAGCTCAAACGGCAGCATCCGGATATCCCTGTGATTGTGGGCGGCCTGTCGGCCACCTATTTCCGGGACGAATTGATGCGGGATTATCCCTGTATCGACTTTGTCGTTTGCGGTGATTCCACTGAGGAACCGTTGCGCCTGCTGATGGAAGCTATCCGGAGCGGCGGAGATTTCAAGCAGGTGCCCAACCTTGTGTGGCGCGACAACGGCGTGGTGGTTGATAACGGGATTTCCTGGATCCCCGATACCCTGGACCATGTCCGTTTCGATTACTCCCACATCTTCCGTATGCTCGTCAAACACCGCGACCCGGTGGGGTATCTCCCCTACGCCAACTGGTTCGAACATCCGGTGCTTGCGGTATTTACGTGTCGTGGCTGTCTGCACGACTGTTCCACCTGCGGCGGCTCATCATCAGCCTTCAGCAGTACCTGCACCAGATCGAAACCGGCCTTCCGCTCGCCGCAGCTCCTGGCTGAAGATATCGCCGCCATCGCCGGATACAGCGGCGTGCCGATCATGATCATCGGCGACCTGCTCCAGGGGGGTGAGGAGTATGCAGAAACCTTCCTCAAAGCCATCCGTCTTCACAATATCCCCAACGAGCTGGCCTTCGAGTTCTTTCAACCTCCGTCCCGCCGTTTTGTGGGGCTGCTGGAGGAGAGTGTGGTTAATTTCAACGTTGAGCTGTCGCCCGAGTCGCACGACCTCCGTGTCAGACGTGCCTTCGGCAAGCAGTTCGACAACCTTGAGCTGGAATCAGCGCTTGAAAGCCTTGTCGCGAGCAGATGCAAACGGATAGACCTCTTCTTTATGGTCGGGCTGCCCTTCCAGACATACGGTTCGGTGATGGATGCGGTGGCCTACTGCGGGGAACTCCTGAATCGATACGGCAGCAAGCTTCTCCCGATGATCGCCCCGCTGGCGCCTTTTGTCGATCCCGGCAGCAGGATCTTCCAGGAACCCGGGAAAATGGGCTATCACCTGCTGTACCACACCCTGGGCGAACACCGTCAGGCCATGCTGATGCCTGGCTGGAAACAGCGACTGAACTACGAGACCGACTGGATGTCGCGCGATGATATCGTCAATGCCACCTATGACGGCGCGGAGGCGCTCATCGATCTCAAGCTGCGTCACGGACTGGTGCCGGCAGCGGACGCCCGTGAGATCAAGGAGCATATCGCCATGGCCCGTAAGGTTGTCGCACTGCTTGATCAAGCCGGCACTATCGGTCCTGACCTGGCGAAGGAAATTCAGCAGTTGAACGGGCTCGATTCGCTCTGCGGAAAGCGCGAGCTGGACTGGAGCGTGATCGGGAAGAGATACCATCTGTTCAAGTGCTTTACCGCGCTGATTCGCCCCAAGCCAGGTAGGACCGAGACTGTATCGCCGCCTCTGTCAGGAAAAACTTCTGCAGCCATCCTGTAAAATCATAAAAGTTTGGTAGAATTCAAATGTATGCGCAGAGCCAGCTCCATCTCAAATCGGGTGCCGATAATGGATAACGAACTGCTGTCAGACATACTCGCCGCCGAACGTGATATCTGCCTGCAGTTAGACGCCCTGGAACAGCAAACGGCGGAACGGCTGGAAACGCTCCGCCGGGAGCTAGACCGGATGCTGGGCGACGAGACCGCGGCTCTGCAGGCCGAGCTGGCACAAGCCGAAATCAAGGCCGGTCAGGGCGCGCAGCAGGAAGCGGATGCTTTGCTGGCCGAGGCCAGGGCCTTTGCCCTGCGGCTGGAACAGCTGGATAGCCAGGAGCTGGACAAAGTCGTGCTTCACCATATTGCCCGTATCCTCCCGGAGGGTGCCGATGATCGTCAGGATGAGCAAACTTGAAATTGCCGGCCCCAAGGAACTTCTCCTCGATGTGCTGGAGGTCATCAGGGAACAGGGCGCCTTCCAGCCGGAAGAGGCGGGTGTCGCCGGCGACGGTCAGCGGGCGCAGCTTTCCGATGATCGGACCGTGGTTCAGAGGCTTTTTCTTGAGAATATGCGCCTTCAAACCGGCGAAATCATTTCGCTCCTGCCGCCGCTGGAAACCCGCGAGAGCTGGCTCGACCCGCTGACCATCCTGGACACCATCGCCGCAACCGCCACGAGACACCTGACCACCTGCCGCGAACTGGCCAAACGTTTTGAAACCCTGCGCCGGGACCTGGATGAGCTTGAACGTTACGATATGCTGCTGTCGGCCATTGACAGGCTCATCGAGGATCGGGACGTGCGCAGCGGCCTGGAGTTTATCGGCATCACCCTGCGCGACGCCTCGTTTGTCGAACGGCTGCGCGATGTGTTGGCGTATCTTGTGGACGGAGAGTGCACCCTTACCACGGCTGTTGCCGCCGACGGCACCCTGATCGGGCTGATTGCCACGCCACCTTCACGCAGCATGGCTATCAAGAAAGCCCTGAGCGACGAACAGCTGCCCGAATTTCCCTTCCCGGAATCCCTGAACAACCTCTCCCTGCCGGAACGGATCAGCTTTGTTGAGAATCGTCTTGCGACAACCCGCCTCGGCATGGCGGAAATAGAGGCTGAACAGGAACGCTTTGCCCGGCGGTGGCTGGCCTTTTACCGCCGGATCGATCAGTGGCTGGCAGAGCGTATTGCGCTGCTGACGGTGACCGGTTCGGTCCACAAGACCGGCATGTGTTTTCTGATCCATGGCTGGGCCTTGACGGATGCCACCGCCCCCCTGACGGAGCGCCTGAACGAAAAGTTCGGCGGCCGGGTCGCGGTGGAGCAGCGCGCGATTCTGGAGCAGGATCTGGAGAAGGTTCCGGTGGCGCTCAGTAATCCTCCCTATTTTAGGCCGTTCGAGCTCTTCACACGTCTCCTGCCGCTTCCACGCTATTCCTCCCGGGATCCGACCCCGTTTATCGCGATATTCTTCCCGCTCTTCTTCGGCATGATGCTGGGCGATGCCGGGCACGGTCTGGTCCTGCTGGCGGCGTCCCTGCTGCTGTTGTGGCGGCGGCCGCAGGGGGCGACCGGAGATGCCGCACGCATCCTGCTGATCTCCTCCAGCTACGCGGTACTGTTCGGCATCCTGTTCGGAGAGTTTTTCGGAGAGGCCGGAGGACGACTGCTGCACCTGACGCCGCTGCTTCCGGAACGGAGTCGGGCAGTCATGCCGATGCTGATCTTTTCGCTGGCGCTCGGGGCCTCCCATGTGGTGTTCGGCCTGCTGCTGGGGGTGATAACGGCTGTCAAACGCCGCAAGCGTGGCGAGGCCGCAGTCCGCATCATCACCATCGCGCTAATCGCCTGCCTGGCGTACCTGGCGACTTCCCAGCTGTTCCCGTCTCCCTGGCTGCTCACCAGGCCGATCCTGCTGCTGACCGGACTGCTGCTGCCGCTGCTGGTGCTGTCTGGCGGCCTGCTGGCACCTCTGGAGATGATCAAGACGGTCGGCAACATCATCTCCTATGCCAGGATCATGGCTATCGGCCTCAGCTCGGCGCTGCTGGCCAACGCGGCCAACCATCTGGCGGGGCTGTCGGGCGACCTGATCCTCGGCACGCTGGCCGCAATTGTGTTGCATGCCGTGGCCATCGTGCTAGGGCTGTTCGCGCCCGCAATCCATGCTCTGAGGCTTCATTTCGTCGAGTTTTTCAGCAAGTTCATCGAACCGGGGGGTAAACGGTTCGAACCGTTGCACAAGCAGGCACAAACTACCAAGGAGGGACACGTATGGAAAAGGTTCTGATCTGTTTTGCCGCCGCACTGGCTGTCGGGTTGTGCGCCATTGCCACCGGTTGGGCCCAGTCACGGATCGGTGCGGCCGGGGCCGGCACCATTGCCGAACGCCCGGAACTGACCGGTACGGTCATCATTCTGCTGGCCATCCCGGAAACCATGGTGATCCTGGGGTTCGTGGTCGCCACCATGATCCTCAACAAGTGAGCCGGATTCATGGGCCGGCGTGAACTGCTTGAGGCCTTGCGCCGCGAGGGTCGTGAAAAGATGGCCGCCATTGCCGCACGGGGGAAAGCGGAGGAGGAACAGCTGCGGTCCCGGGCCGAGGAGCGCCGCGAAGAGCTGCGGCGGACACACGAGCAGCAGCGTGAACTTCTCTGCAGCGCCCGGAAGCAGGTGCTCATGGCCAAGGCAGCCCGCGAGGCGGCCCTGATCCGCCTGAGGACCGAGCATGCCCTGTCGCTGCGGCTGTTTGAGCGCGCCGGCATCTGCCTGAAACGTCTGCGATCGGACGACAGTGAACGGCTCTTCCTCATTCTGGCGGCCGAACTGCCGGAAGTGTCGTGGCAGACCGTCCGGACCAACCCCGGCGATATTTCACAGGCCTCCGGCCGTTTTCCAGGTGCGACGATCATTGCCGATGAAACGGTGTCCGGTGGACTTAAAGTCGCGGCTGCAGACGACAGCCTGACCGTTGACAACACGATGGAGGTGCGGCTGGAGAGGCTGTGGCCCGACCTGTTGCCGCACCTGATGGCCGAATTGCGGGGGCGCCGGATATGAGTCAAGCTAAACCTCTTGAAACCGGCATGAGGTCACTACTGCGCGACATGCCGGCCGGGGTGCCGGCAGATTGCCTGCTGACCCGCATCAGAGGGCGCCGCTCGTTTCTGGTTCGCGACTGGGACCGGCTGCTGCTGGCCCGCCAGCCGCTGGCAACGCTTGCCGCAGCTCCCTGGAGAGAGGCACGCTCCGGCGCGGAGGGTTGGCACCTTTGTGCCCTGCAGAAGGAGTGTTTTTGGGCTTTTTCGCGCATGGACGAACCGATGCGTCGTGCCACAGCCCCCTTTTTCTGGCTGGCGGAGGTACGAACGCTGGCCGTCTGTCTGCGGCTCCTGACCGTGGCAGCGGATCTCGACACTTTGCTGCGGAATAGTCTGCTTGCGGGCGGGATAAAGGATCTGCTGCGCAACTCAGACGGCAGTGCCAGGGCGGTTGCGGAACTGGCGGATCTCCTGTCCGGGTACGATCCACGCTTTGCCGGGCTGACGGATGTTTACCGCAGCGGCGGTCCCGGCGCAGTCGAGTCGGCGCTGTATGAAATATCGCTGCAAAGTCTGGCCCGCATGCGGGTCAATCCGCAGATGCGCTGCTATCTTGCGCTGGTGATTGACAGCCGCAATCTGATCACCGTCGCCAAACGGATGCGTTGGCAGATGAGCGCAATTCCCCCGCTGCTGGAAGGCGGCGCCCTGCCTCTGCCGCGTTTGACAGAACTGTTCAAGCACCGGGACAGTGCGTGGCTGCTGCATCTTGCCATGCGCCTGGGAGGGCAGGCTCCCTTTAGCGAGACAGCCGACCTGGAGCGGGTGCTGTACGAAGCGCAGCGATGGGTCATGCGCCGGTTGGCCCGCGAAGACGACATCGGGATGGTCCTTGATTACCTCTGGCGCTGCGGCAACGAGGCGGCCAACATCGGCCTGCTGGAGCGCCTGGAAACGGCGGGGATCGAAGCTGCCGGCATGGAGTTGCGGCGATGAACATGATCGTGGCGCTGACTCCGGCCGATGCCGACAACGGTTTTGCCTGCTGCGGGGCGATCCAGCACGCCGTGTCCCCAGGGCAGGTTGCCGAAACCCTGGAGCGGGCGCTGGATGAGGCCGGTAGCGGCGTTGTGATACTTGATGAACGACTGGTGGAGGAGGTTGGCGAGGAGATGCTGCAATCGTGCGAGAGGCGCTGGCCCGGGGTGCTGGTGGTGCTCCCGGCCCCCGGCATCAGCGGGGCCGGCGAGGATTATGCGACACGCCTTATCCGCAGGGCCGTCGGATATCAGGTAAAGGTGAGAAAATGACAGGCAGGATTACCGGTATAGCGGGACCGACCGTGACCGTCGATCTGAAGGGGCTGCGGCTCTATGAGATCGTCCTGGTGGGGAGGTCCGGACTGACCGGCGAGGTGGTGCGACTGGAGCGGGAGCGGGCCGTGGTGCAGGTCTACGAGGATACTCGCGGCCTGGCAGTGGGTGAGCCGGTGCGCGGCACCACGCGCATGCTCACCGCCCAGCTCGGGCCGGGACTCTTGAGCGGGATGTTCGACGGACTGCAGCGCCCGCTGGAAAAGCTCCTGGAACGGGACGGCCCGTTCATCAGCGGCGGCAGCAGCGCATCGCTTCTCGATTCCCCCCGCGAGTGGCGTTTCACGACGGATAAACGCCAGGGGGATCGGGTTCTGAGCGGCGATATCATCGGTCGGGTCGAGGAGGGCGCCTTCCACCACCTGGTGACCGCACCACGTGACGGTGAGATTGCCGCCATGACCGCCGGTTCCTACAGCGTCTGCCGGGTGGTGGGGAACTATGTCGACGGGACCCCGATCTCCGTCTGTCAGGAGTGGCCGGTCCGCCGTCCGCGCCCCTGCCTGCGTAAACTCTCACCGACCGAGCCGCTCGTGACCGGGCAGCGGGTGGTGGACTTCCTCTATCCGCTGGCGCGGGGGGGCACCGCCATCATCCCCGGCGGTTTCGGCACCGGCAAGACGATCCTGGAGCAGTCCGTGGCCAAGTTCTCGGACGTGGATCTGGTGGTCTACGTCGGCTGCGGCGAGCGGGGCAACGAAATGGCTGAACTGCTGGAGGAGTTCGCCGGACTGCACGACCCCTGGACGTCACGACGGCTGATGGAGCGCACCATCGTGGTGGCCAACACCTCCAACATGCCGGTGGCGGCCCGCGAGGCCTCGATCTATACAGCCGTCACGATGGCCGAATATTTCCGGGACATGGGGTACCACGTCCTGCTGCTGGCGGACAGTATCTCCCGCTGGGCCGAGGCGCTGCGCGAGATTTCGTCGTCGCTGGAGGAGATGCCGGGTGAAGAGGGGTATCCGACCTATCTTGCCTCGCGCATGGCCGGTTTCATGGAGCGGGCCGGGGTGGTGGAAAACATGAACGGCACGATCGGCTCCCTGAGTATGATTCTCTCGGTCTCGCCCCCCGGCGGGGATTTCACCGAACCGGTAACCCAGGCATGCCTGCGCACCGCCGGCGCGTTTCTGATGCTGGATGCTTCACTGGCCCATCGCCGTCATTTTCCGGCCGTCAACTGGTTTCAGAGCTATTCCCTTTATGAACAGACCATGGAACAGCATTTTTCCCGCAGCGTCGCCGCCGGATGGAGCGAGGCGCGTCAGCGCTGCCGGACCCTGCTCCAGCGGGAGGAGGCGCTGCGCGAGGTGGCCGAGATCGTGGGGCTTGAAGGGATGCAGGAAAAAGACCGCCTGATCCTGCACAGCGCGGAACGGATCAGGCTGGAGTTCCTCTGTCAGAACGCCTACAGCGAAGATGCCTTCAGCGCCCCAGCACAGATCATGGCGATGATCGAAGCAATCCTGGCCGATTACGACCGGTTAGAGGCGTGCCTGGCCGGGGGCGATACCCTTGAGGTCGCGCTCAGGAAGGGGGGGAGTGAACATGCGTCTCAGTGAACATGCCTACCGCACCGTCTCCTCGATCCGCGGCCCCCTGATCTTCCTCGACAGGGTGCGGGAGGTCCGCTTCGGCGAGGTGGTGCGCATCATCCCGCCAGAGGGGAAGCCGCTGGAGGGCGAGGTGATCAAGATCGACGGCGATACGGTGCTGGTGCAGGTCATGGGGGAGACCCGCGGCCTGGATACCGCTTCGACCGTAATTTTCAGCGATGCGGTCAAGCGGGCGCCGCTCTCGGTGGAGGTGGTCGGCCGGGTCTTCAGCGGCTCGTTCGCGCCGCTGGACAACGAGCCGCCATATATCCCGGAACGGTGGGGGGCCATCTCCGGTGCGCCGATCAACCCGGTGGCCAGGGCCCGGCCGCAGGATTTCATCGAGACCGGTTTCAGCACCATCGACGCCCTCAACACCCTGGTGCGCGGCCAGAAACTGCCGATTTTCTCCTGCGCCGGTCTCCCCGCCAAGGAGATGGCGGCCGGCATCCTGAAGAACGCCCGCCTCGCGGGTGGCGGCCGGTTCGTGGTGGTATTCGTGGCGCTGGGACTGACCCATCACGAATATTCCTACTACATGGAGGTGCTGGCCGGGATGCAGGGCGGTTTCGCCGCCTTCATCAACCGCGCCGGGGAGCCGGTCATAGAACGCCTGCTGGCGCCGCGTTTCGGGCTCGCAGTGGCCGAATACCTGGCTTTCTGCCACGGCATGGACGTGCTGGTGCTGATCACCGACATGACCAACTACTGCGACGCCCTGCGGGAGGTTTCGACCGCCCGCGAGGAGCTGCCGGGGCGGCGCGGTTATCCCGGCTATCTCTACTCCGACCTGTCATCTCTCTATGAACGGGCCGGGCGCATCCGCGGCCTTGCCGGTTCGGTGACGATGCTGCCGGTGGTGACGATGCCCGAGGATGACATAACCCACCCGATCCCCGACCTGACCGGCTACATCACCGAAGGGCAGATCGTGCTGTCGCGCGAACTGCATCAGCAGGGGATCTTTCCGCCGGTGGACGTGCTCCCCAGCCTGTCGCGCCTGATGCAGCAAGGGATCGGTGAAGGGCGCACCCGCTCCGATCACCGCCAGCTGGCCAACCGTCTTTACCGCCACTATGCCAGGGGGCGCGACCTGCGCCGCCTGGAGGCGATCGTCGGGCGGGACGGCCTGAGCGGGCAGGATCGGCAGATGCTGGATTTTGCCGATGTCTTCGAACTGGAACTGGTTCATCAAGGCGGTACGCGGCGTACGGTCTCGGAAAGCCTGGATACCGGGCTGGCGCTGATGCAGCGCTTTGCGCTGGAAGGGTGAGGGGAGACGGCGATGATCCATCCCACGCGCACCAACCTGCTGCTGCTCAAGGAAAAAAGCCGCTCGGTGCAGAACAGCAACGGTATCCTCAAGGCGAGGCGGCAGGCGCTGATCAAGGAACTGCTGGCCGCCTCCGCTCCGTTTCTGGCGTCGCGCGACGCGGTCCAGACCGCCTACGGCCTGGCCGTACGCGAACTGGCGCTCTCTCAAGCCATCGAGGGAGATGACATGATGGCATCAATAGCCGCCGTGGCGGAACGGGATTTGGGGGTGGAGGTCAGAGAGCGGAGCGTGATGGGGCTGCATTACCGGGAGGTCAGCGTGCGCGAATCGCCGCTCAGGCATCCGGATAGACGGGGCTACGATTACCGGGTCACCACATCCCGTCTGGAGGAGGCCCTGCGTCATTTCGAACAGATCCTGCAGGATATGCTGGAGATTGCCGCCTATGAAAGCAGGCTCAAACGGCTCGGGCAGGAGGTGGTGCGGGTCACGCGGCGTATCAGGGTTCTGGAGGAGCGGGTTCTGCCGGAGCTGAAGAACCAGGTGAAGACGATTGCCCAGTTTCTGGGGGAGCGGGAACGGGAATCCTCATTTCGGCTGAAGCGGTTCAGGGATATGAAACGTGCAGTCTGATGGCGGACCGGGAATTAAATCGCTTACTAATCTCTCTTCCTGACGAGAAAATACAGGATCGAAAAAATTGATTCTCCGAGCGCAATAAACAGCAGGTAGGGTATGACAATGGCGATGCGGTCATCGACCAGCAATCTGTAAATGCCGGGAAATAAAGTGGGGGAGAGGCAGATAATAATAATGCTCAATCCACAGACAAGCGTGGCGATCGAGCCTGCTATATGAAATTTTATAAATAAGTTTTCACTTGGCTGCCACATGATTAAACCCCTTGAGGTTTTATTATTACGCTCAAAGCGCGGACCTTTTTCCCAGCCCGCGCCACAGGTAGCCGGCGACTACCGTGCTTCAATTTCTGCCGCAGGTTTGGCAACCATTCCCTTGGCCAGCCCTACAACCAGCATGACGGCCGGGATTAACTGTCCGATTACTACCATTGCGAAGAAGCCGAGGAAGATCCAGACGAAAATACCATCGTTTACTGCGGGGACATTGGCGGCTGCAAAGGCGGTAGCCGGGGCTATTGTTCCTATTAAAGTGGCTAAAGTTCTCATGGCTTACTCCTTTCAAGTATGTTCTTTGTATGGTTTTTTAATAGCATCGAGCATGCCAAAAGGTCGCCGGTAGTACGTGATTTTTTATTAAGTCTGTGATTCCATAATGTTACGTAATGTGGCGGCACGTGATGTATTTATTTTGTTTTCCGAATCAGGCGGAAAGTATAGAAAAGTTATACTTAGGAAGCTCATCAGCATCCTGAAAACGCTCCTGGAAATGTTTTATCCTGACAGTGCGGCCTGAATCAGGTGTATATGGTTTATAAACAGATATATTCCGGGATTAATCACAAGGAATTACGTGTATGAAGATGCGCATATCGCTCATCGCAAAACTTACCTTTGCCACATCTCTGATCCTGCTGGTTTTCATGGGGCTGCTGGACAATATCAATCTCAAAAACTTCAGAAAGGTGATGATAGATTACGCTGTTTCAAATGCGGAGGAAGTTGCCGACATAATCAGCCAGAGCGCCTATGACGCCATGATGAAGAATGATAAAGCCAGCCTTTATCATATGATCGGGAGAATTGCCGAAAGCAGGAACATCGAGCACATCCGGTTGATTGACCCGCAAGGGAAGGTGGTTTTTTCAAACATAACGGGTGAAGTCGGTTCCGTAATAGGCAAGCATGCTGATGAATGCACGATGTGCCACAGCACGGTAAACTCCGGCGTATCGACATCATCAATGAACCGGAGCCGGATAATTACCACCCGGTCGGGGAAAGAAACGCTTGGCTTTACCAAGCCGATTTATAACCAACCGGCCTGTTTTTCGGCATCCTGTCATTTTCATGGCAGGAATGACAAGGTGCTGGGACTGCTTGATATATCAATTTCCCTGGAAATGCTCAGACAGAAATCCCATGAATACCGCCTGGAATTTGTCATGCTGACCTGTCTGCTCCTGTTGATTATCGGCATGCTGGTAACTATTCTGACCCATTATCTCGTGGATATTCCGGTGCAGCGTCTTGTCAGGCACAGCGCTCTGGTTGCAGCCGGTGATCTTGACTCCAGGGTGCCGGTCACCAGTCGGGATGAGCTCGGAGAGCTGTCGGAATCTGTCAACCGCATGACCGAAAGCCTCGGCCGGGCCGATAGCGAGTTGAAGGGGTGGGCGGATATCCTGGAAAACAAGGTGGAAGAGCGCAGTCGCGAGATCAAGCGAATGGAGGAACATCTGCGGCGCTCGGAGAAGCTGGCTTCCCTCGGTACTCTCTCGGCCGGAGTTGCCCATGAGATTAACAATCCGCTGACCGGTATCCTGTTGTACGCTTCAATCCTGAACAGCGACAAAAGGCTTGATCCCTTGCTGCTGCCAGATGTGGAGAGAGTAATTTCGGAGACTCAGAGGTGCGCCGGCATCGTGAAAGATCTACTCGAATTCAGCCGGGAATCTACACCGGAAAAAGAAGTGATCACCCTTGAGGCGATCCTCGAAGAAGTCGTTACCTTTTTTCACAAACAGCCGGACTTCAGCAATATCGTCCTCATAAGAAACTACGGCAGCGATCTGCCGCAGATATCAGTCGATCCCAATCAAATCCGGCAGGTATTCATGAATTTGGTAATCAATGCAGGTCATGCGATGCCTCATGGCGGGGCTCTGGAAATATCCACCAGTCGGTCAGCCGACGGGAAGCATGTCTGTGCCGCTCTTAAAGACAGCGGTGAAGGTATTAGTGATGTGAATCTTGCCAGGATTTTTGATCCCTTCTTTACAACCAAACCTCAAGGCACCGGGTTGGGGCTGTCAATCTCGTACGGGATTATCGAAAATCATGGCGGGAAGATCGAGGTAAGGAGCATGGCTGGGGAGGGGGCAACGTTTATTGTCATGCTGCCGGTTTCCGTTTGATTGGAATCCGGAATTACAGTATAAATTCTGATACATCAGCAAACATTCCATGTTACGGAAGCATCCGGCCTGTCAGGAAAAAATAAATGTACGATATTGGAAATCCAATCATGCCGAAACGCTCTTACGCATGCCGATGACACCTCGCTGGTCAATTGCCGTCTGGACGTTAGTCTTTATCCTCGTAGCAGGCGCCATTCAATTTTCCATTCCCTATCCGCTCGATGCCGACACGGCCTACCATGCCGCCGTTGGGCAACTCATCCGCCAGCATGGGATTTTATATGCGTTCCCATGGACTCCTTTCAGCTGGCTTGCCGATCATTATGCTGATAAGGAACTGCTCTTCCACCTGCTATTTGTGCCGCTTGCAGGGGGGATGCACTGGACCACTGCTGCACAGGTCGTTGGCACCCTGGCGGGTACAACCATTCTGCTGACAATCTATTTCATCCTGCGCGCCGAGAAAGTGCGGGTTCCATGGCTTTGGGCACTTCTCCCTCTTGCCGCTTCCTTCGAGTTCATCTACCGCTTTGCCCTGGTTCGTCCTTATCTGCTTTCAATCGCACTGGCCTTTGTCGTCCTTTGGTCGGCAGCCCGAGGCCGATTGCTGATTCTGGCTGTCGCATCCGCGCTCTATCCTTTGACTTACGTGGCCTGGCACCTGCCGGTCATACTGGTGTGTATTGCGGAAACCGCCAGATTTTTATCATCCGAGCGTATCCGCTGTAAGCCGCTGCTGGTCAGCTTTTCAGGCATTGTCGCCGGACTTTTGCTTCATCCGAATACGATGAATCTGGTCCGCCTGACATGGATAGAGATTGTCAGGGTACTTTTCAGGAACGCATGGGAACATAAAGCCGGTTTCGAGATGGGGGCGGAGCTTTCCCCCACTCCGCTCTACGTCTGGGCTCATAGTTTCCTGTTATGCGTGTTGATGGCGGTTTTTGCCCTTGTTTTTGTCTGGCGTAACCGGAAACAGGATTCCACTTCCCTTGCATTTGCCTTGACTGCGCTGGCTTTCGGCGCTCTTACGATAAAAACATATAAGTTTGTCGAATATTTCGTACCGTTTTCGGTTGTCGCCATTGCGCTTGCAACACGTTTAAAGGAATGGCGTTTCCTGCCGCATATCATCATGATAGTTTCAGTGATCTATACATTTTCACTCAATTTCAGCGATATGCAGGAGATGACAAAACGCCCTGATGATATGCCGCCGGCATCGTTGAATTTCTTGCGGCAGGCTGTTCCACCGGGTTCACAAGTATTTTTTCCCGATTGGCGTTTGACAGGGACACTGATGCTGGCATTGCCGGACAGGCGTTTTATCGTAGCGCTGAATCCCAGCTATTTCTATGAGAAGGATCCGGAGCTGTACCGGCTGTGGTTCAGGATTCCTCGTGAACCGGCCCCCGATTCGGCGGAGCTTGTTCGCCAACGCTTCAGTTCCCGCTATGTACTTTGTGCCAATTTAGAAGAATGGCGGCCGTTTATGCGTGAGCTTTCGCTGACTCCCGGCGTGCGATCGTTTGTTGTTGATAACCTTTGGGTACTTTTTGATCTGGGTGAGTTGAGCGGCAGATGAAATAGCAGGATAGCATCCGTAAAAGCTGCCGGATTTGCCAATGTTCAGCGTGATAAGTTGAGAGTATAATTTATCCATAGGGCGAGATTCTACTGAAGGTAAAGCGATCATGGATAATAAGGAATGCAGTTGCAGTGAGAAAACATCTGAGATGGAGTGCCGGAAATGTGTCAGCGAAATGCTCCTGCCTTATTGGTGCGAGACCTGTAGACAGCTGGTCCCAGAAAAGCGGTGTCCGGGTTGCGGACTGAAAAGTCGGAAAATTCGTGCTGCGGGAAAACCCTGAGTAAGGTGTGATTTCACTTCAATACAAATTTTGAACTAAAAAGCTGATTAATGAAAATATTAGTAGACCATATGCCGGCGTCTGTCGGGAAGACTTCAGGGAAAAACAGTTATGCTGCTTCCACGGTTTTCCTTTGCGTGCTGCTGGCAGTCATTGTGTCAGCTGTTTATATGCAGGTGGGAAATCATGAGTTCCTGAATTTCGACGATGGTGAATATGTTATGGATAACCCCCACATAACAAGCGGTATAACCGGCAAAAATATTATCTGGGCCTTTACTTCCGTTGATGCAGCCAACTGGCACCCGATCACCTGGTTCTCGCATATGGCTGACGTGCAGTTTTACGGCATGAACCCTCGCGGCCACCATCTAACTAATGTCTTCATCCATACAGTTTCCTCTCTGTTCCTCTTCCTCCTTCTTTTCAGATTAACCGGTACGCTGTGGCAATGTTTATTCGTCGCCACCCTGTTCGCGCTCCATCCTCTGCATGTGGAGTCGGTTGCATGGGTGGCGGAACGCAAGGATGTTCTCAGTACGCTTTTCTGGTTCATCACACTCCTTTTATATTCCGAATACGTGGCAAAACGAAAACCCGCGCTGTACGTTTTTTCTCTCTTTGCCTTTATACTGGGATTAATGTCCAAACCGATGCTTGTAACCCTTCCTGTAGTCATGCTCCTGATGGATTTCTGGCCTCTTAACCGATTCCGGCATTGGGAAAAGGGACAAGGACCGCATCAACTTTTAAACAGGGCAATAGCCCTTGTAAAAGAAAAAATCCCCTATTTTGCCTGCTCGATCTTTTCAGGTTTAGTCGCCATATACGCCCAGCATGCGGGAGGGGCGATGAGTGGCCTTAATGAGTTATCCATTTGGTTCCGCATTGAAAACGCCCTGATTTCGTATGTCAGGTACATCGGCAAAACATTCTGGCCTAGCGACTTAGCCGTCTACTACCCCCTGCCTTTGTCTATTCCTCTCTGGCAGGCCATCTGTTCACTGTTAGTTTTGCTCGTCCTGACTGCGGCAGCTATACGTGTCGGGCGCCGACACCCCTTCTTCGCCGTGGGATGGTTCTGGTTCATTGTTACCCTTGTACCCGTTATCGGTTTAGTTCAGGTGGGAGACCAATCTATGGCGGACCGCTACTCTTACATTCCCATAACAGGACTTTTTATCATGGCCGCATGGGGCGTTCCGGTTGTTACAAATGGCTTGCGGCATCAGAATGGCATACTTGCTCTGCTGGCTGTGACGGTTATAACCATGTCAACCGTATTAACATGGCAACAGCTCGGCTACTGGCGAGACAGCATCTCTCTTTACAGGCATTCTCTCCGGGTCACTACAGACAACTATTTTATTCATACCTGCCTGGGATCAGTTCTTGCCAGTAAAGGGGACCTGGAACCGGCGATTCAGGAATTCCGTGAAGCACTTCGGATAAGGCCCGATAATGTGGAGGCGCGTAACAAACTGGGACTTGCTCTTGTTCTGAAAATGGTGCCGGAGGTCAGTAAATAGTGGAATCCAGTTTCATGAAAAGACTAATTGACCGTGTGCCGGAGTCTGTCGGAAAGCCTTCAAGGCAAAACAGTTACGCGGGTTTCATCGCTTTACTTTGTGTTTTGCTGGTCGTCATTATTTTAGCTGTATATATGCAGGTGGGAAGCCACCAGTTCCTGAATTTCGACGACGGGACCTACGTTACGAATAACCCTCATGTAGTCAACGGCATTTCAGGCGAAAATATCGTTTGGGCCTTTACATCTGTTCAGGCCTACAACTGGCACCCGGTTACCTGGCTATCGCATATGGCGGACGCTCAGTTGTACGGATTGAATCCTCGCGGCCATCATCTCACCAATGTTGCTATTCACACGATCTCCGCACTGATCCTCTTCCTCCTTCTTCTGCGGGTGACCAGTGCATTGTGGCAGAGTTTATTCGTCGCCGCTTTATTTGCTCTGCATCCTTTGCATGTGGAGTCGGTCGCGTGGGTGGCAGAACGCAAGGATGTACTCAGCGCGTTTTTCTGGTTCCTCACGCTCTTCATTTATTCCGGGTATGTCGCAGAGAAGAAGTCATCACTGTACGTGCTCTCGCTCTTTTTCTTCGTGTTGGGCCTTATGTCCAAACCGATGCTCGTAACACTTCCCCTGATAATGCTGCTGATGGATTACTGGCCTCTCGGCCGCTGCCAATACGGAGATCAGGAACCAGGAAAACGTTGGTATTCAGGTAGAGTAATATCCCTTGTCGTAGAGAAAATCCCGTTCTTTGCCTGTTCACTTTTATCAGGTCTCGTTACCCTCTATGCTCAGGAGATGTTAGGAGCGATATCCAGTCTTAATGTAAAGCCCTTGCCAACCCGTATTGGAAATTCACTGATTGCGTATGCAAAGTATATCAGTAAAACAATATGGCCCGACAACTTAGCCGTCTACTACCCATTTCCTTCGAATATCCCGCTCTGGCAAGTAGTTTTTTCACTGTTCATCCTGCTTATCATCTCCACTGCTGCTATCCGGGGCATGCGTCGAATACCATATTTTGCGGTGGGATGGTTTTGGTTTCTCATAACCCTTCTGCCCGTGATCGGCCTGGTACAGATGGGAGGGCAGTCAATGGCGGATCGTTACTCTTACATCTCCGTGATCGGACTGTTCATCATGGCAGCATGGGGCGTTCCGGATCTGGCAAAGCGCTTGAAGCAGCGGCAGGCCATACTTGCTCTGCTCTTCGGTGCCGTTATAACCGCTTCAGCCATACTGACGTGGCAACAGCTAGGCCGCTGGCAGAACAACATATCTCTCTACCGGCATACACTTGGCGTCACTACAGAAAATGATCTAATTCATAACAACCTGGGGGCGGCACTTTACAGTGTGGGGGATCCGGATGCGGCTATTCTTGAATACCATAAGGCGCTCCGGATTAATCCTGGTTACACAAATGCGCGTAAGAACCTGGGACTCGCTCTTGAAAGGAAGGGTTATCTGGATGCAGCGCTCCTGGAATACCGGGAGGCAATGCGCATAAGTCCTAATGATAAGGACGTGATTAATCTTATGGAACGCGCTCTTGCCCGGAAGAAGGCGGCACGGTGAAGCCTGTAATATGTCTTCTGCGGGGAGTTGTCTTATATGGAATCTGTTGAATTGCAGTCCTTCAATGTTCCCCCCGTGCCGAAATCCCCAGTTTTTTCATCATGCTCTGGAAATTCGGCCTGAGTATTCCTGTCTCTTCTGCTGCTCTGGTTACATTCCAGTTGTTACGTTCAAGGGCATTCTGCACAAATACGCTTTCCAGCGACTCCATCGCATGATCGCGAATATTACGCTTCATCTCTTTCAGCTCTTCTGCATTCAGCGGAATATGCTCGATCAACCTCACTGAAGAATCATCCGTACTATCCCACAGTTCGAGGTCCTCATTGCGGATAATATCTCCTTCCGCAAGCACTACCGCCCGTTCGATCATATTCTCCAGCTCTCTGACATTTCCCGGATATGCATAACTCTCCAGGAATGTCATCACATCGGGCGCGACTCCCCTGATTTCTTTACCGATTTCGATAGTATATTTTTTCAGAAAATGACGTATCAGGAGCAGGATATCCTGCTTGCGGTCGCGAAGCGGAGGGAGTTCGATAGGGATTATATTCAGGCGGAAATACAGGTCTTCCCGGAACGTTCCTTCATGTACCATGGTTTTGAGGTCTTTATTTGTTGCGGCAACAAGATGAATGTCAATAGACAGCAGTTGGGTGCCGCCAATTGGAGTGATCTTGCGCTCCTGCAGGGCCCGCAGGAGTTTTGCCTGTGTAGACAGGCTGATGTTTGAAACCTCATCCAGAAAAAGAGTGCCGCCGTCGGCAACCATAAACAGCCCGGTCTTTGCCTGAACCGCGCCGGTGAAAGAGCCTTTGACATGGCCGAATAATTCACTCTCAAGCAATGTTTCCGCCAGGGAAGAACAGTCCACCGCTACGAAAGGCTTTTCCTTTCGTGGACTGTTCTCATGAATTGCCTGGGCCGCCAGTTCTTTGCCGGTACCGCTTTCTCCAGTGATAAGAACCGTACTGTTGGTGGCGGCAACATGTATGATCCGGTGATACACTTTCTGCATCTCCTTGCTTTCCCCGATAAACTGATGAAAGCCGTGGTGCAGAGTGATCTCCTCTTTGAAACATATTTCATCAGGAGTGATAAGGCGCTGACTGAGAGCGTTCCGTACCTTTTCGAGCAACAGATCGGGTGCGAACGGTTTTGTTATGTAATCCGCTGCGCCGTTTTTCATGGCTTCCACAGCCGTATCAACGGAGGCATAACCTGTAATCAGAATTACCGGAATATCTGGCTGAAGAGTCCGGACACTTTTCAAAACTTCGATACCGCTCATTCCGGGCATCTTCAGGTCGGTTATGATGAGGTCGAATTCACGCTGCTGCATGATTTCGATGGCGTAAAAGCCGCTTGAACAGGTCTCAACTTCAAAGGACTCTCCTTCAAGGATGCGTTTTAATCCATCCCTGATTACCACCTCGTCGTCAACAATAAGAAGTCTGCTGTTTTCCATTTGGGGTCCTTTAATTTTTGTCCTGATTAAATCTACCAGTTTTTTATGACAAGTCAAACATGTGCCTGCCGGAATATCCGGAGAAGTTTATTTCTGTGATCGGGTTGAAAGATTAAATATACGTGTTACAAGAATAGAGGGGCATATTAATGCCCGGTTGCAGCCACTTCAAATTCAGTCGGCAGGGAGAGGGAGTCGAGGCCATGCTTGTGTATATCAGAACCATTTGGTCGTTTCTGGCTGTTTTCCTGTTTTCGACTGCAATCGTTACTGCAACAGTTCCAGGCCCGGATAAACAGGATAAGTTCGTAAGCGAAACTGAAAACAGTCTCTTACGTACTGATAATGACAGGTGTATGCGCTGCCATGGTCAGAGAGCAATTATCAGTCCGGCCGATAAACACGTATATATCGATCCGGACAAGTTCGGGGCCACAACGCATTCTGTTGTCGGCTGCACTTCCTGTCATGACCGGGTTTCCTCCGGTCATCCCGGTGACGGTTATGCCCCCTCCAGGGCGACGTGCGGAGACTGCCACGGCCCCATATATCAGGAGTATTCAATAAGCCTTCATGGCTCAAAAGCCGGTTGCACCGGCTGCCATAATCCGCATGAAGTAAGGCTGCCGCTGTTTGTGTCAGGTGAAGACATTAACAGCAAGTGCGCCAGGTGCCATGACACCAGAAAAACCATTCAAAGCCATTCCAAATGGCTGCCTCAGGCCGATCTGCATATCGATTCGCTCCCCTGCATTACCTGTCATACCGGTTCAAAGGATTATGTCATCACAATGTCCATTGAAAGTCGCCTGCCCGGCTCCGGAGGTGACTTCAAAAATGCTACATATGAAGAACTTGCCAAACTTACTACCGGCGGAGACATCAGCAGAGTGATAGACCAGAACGGGGACCATCTTGTCTCACTTAAGGAACTGCGGGAGTTCAATCACCAGCTTCGCGGGAAGAATATGCGGTTATGGGGCATGATGACTCCGGAAGTAGTTACCCACAGTTATCAGATTCTTGACAACCGCTGGGATTGCACTTTCTGCCACACTTCCGGCCCAAAGGCCATGCAGAAGAGCTTTGTCGCTTTTCCGGAAAAAAACGGCGGGTATTCCAGGGTTCCTGTAGAAAAAGGAGCCATCCTTGATATTCTTTACGGCACTCCGGATTTTTACATGCTTGGCACGACCAGAAGCACCCCGCTTAACATTATCGGCGCTTTGATCGTTTTAGCGGGTTTGTCTATGCCGGTGGGGCATGGCTTCTTCCGCTTTCTGACCAGAAAGAACAGAAAGGAGAACGATCATGAAGCATAAAGAGATGGTTTACATGACACCCATGCCGGTCAGAATCTGGCACTGGCTGAATGCTTTCGGAATCGTTACCTTATGCGTCACCGGGCTGCAGATAAGGTTTCCCGATTACATTAATATTTTTGGCGCCTATAAAGCCGCCATCAGGCTTCATGATACCGCCGGTGTGGTCGTTTCCATCTCGTACATGCTCTGGCTGACATATTACATCGTCGTGGCGCGCAGCCTGATGAAGCTGTATGTGCCGACCCTGGAAGATCTTGAATCAGGCATCTTCCGTCAGGCGTACTTCTATTTCCTTACCTACTTTTTCGGCAGGCCCAATCCGCATCACAGCACACCGGACAGCAAGTTCAACCCGCTGCAGAAGGCTGCGTATCTGGTAATCATGTTTATACTATTGCCTCTGGTTATTTTCAGCGGAGCGCTTCTGATGTATGTCGCGCCGTTGCGCGAGCTGCTTCTCCTGCTGGGGGGGATAAAAATACTGGTAGGGTCACATTTTTTGCTGGCCTGCTGTTTTACCGCCTTTCTCTTCGTGCATATCTATCTGGCCACTCTCGGACATACCCCGCTGGCGCATTTCAAGCCAATGTGGAACGGGTGGGAGGAAGAAACGGTCGAAGAAATCAATCCTGTCAAAAAAACAGAGGACATCTTATGAAATGCTGTCTTATATTCTCCCTTCTTGCAATGTCCTTGTTATTCCAGAATTCCGCGTCTGCAGTCACTATAAGGGATGTGACTTTTTCGACCAAAAATGTGGGCAAGGTGATATTCAGGCATGGTGACCATATAAACAAGAAAAGGATGTACCAAAATTGCCGGGCTTGTCACGATACGATCTTTGATTTGAAGAAGAAAAAACATTATTCCATGGCAGATATGAAAAATGGAAAATCGTGCGGCGTCTGTCATAACGGTAAACAAGCCTTTGGCGTTGATAAATGCGTCACCTGCCATCCGGTAAAGGAGATTGTCTTCAAGGTGAAAGAGACCGGTCCCACGCGTTTCAGCCATGCAATCCATATTGCGGTTGCCGAATGCGCTAAATGTCATCCTGCGTTGTATGCCGCGAATCAGCAGAACAGGCGTGTCGGTATGGCCGCCATGGAAAAGGGGAAGTCATGTGGCGCATGCCATAACTCCAAAGAGGCTTTTTCTGTAAAAGAGTGTTCCAAATGTCATCCGGTGCGTGAGCTTGTTTTTGAGGAGAAGAGTACCGGCAATGCTGTCTTCAGCCACAAGTTTCATACCGGCCTTTACTCCTGTGGAGATTGCCACATCGCACGATACAAAACAACCCGCAGCAAGGCAAAAGTGTCGATGCAGGATATGGAGAAGGGTAAGTCATGCGGTAGTTGCCACGACGGAAAAACCGCATTCAGTGTAAAGGATAAATGCGAGGCATGTCACAAGATGTAATTGGATGAACGGCGACTTCTTTGCGAGCTTTGCGTCTTTGCGGTAATGAACAGTTTTTATGAGATAATGGAAGCCATCTCTGGAGGGATGATATGTTTGCCACACTTGCGGGAAAAGCCCTGGTTCCGGTTGGTCTTGCCGTTACCGGATTTATGGTGGTCTGTTGTCTGATTCTGTACTCCGTTATTCGTGAAGATTTTCATCGCAGCGAGATCGTGTATGCCTCCAATCTTGCCGACACCATACTCAAGTCCACCCGCTATGCCATGCACAAATCCGATCGCGACACGCTGGCTACAATCATCCGGAACGTAGGTGAGCAGCGCGGCGTAGATCATATCAGGATATTTAACAAGAAGGGTATCGTGCGTTTTTCTGCCAAGCCGGGTGAGCTGGACCGTCAGGTGGATAAGAATGCAGAAGGGTGCATCGTCTGTCATCAAGGAGCTGTCCCGGTCACGAATCTTGGGACGATGCAGCAAGCCCGTACGTTCAGAAATCCGGATGGCCTGGATGTAATAGCGATTACTGCACCGATCTACAACGAGCCGGACTGTTCATCTGCGGCATGTCATGTTCATCTCCCCGGACAGAAAATTCTGGGGACGCTGGACATCGGCTTGTCGAGGGCGGAACATGCCAGATCGCTGGCAATGCTTCGCATCCAGATGATCATCTTTACAATAATGAGCCTCATAATTACCATTGGCGGCGTTACCGCTCTGTTGAGGAAAAATCTTTTTCTTCCGGTACAGAGAATGCGGAATTATGCGGATATTTCGACAGAAAAGAACGATGCCCCTGATCCACCCTCGCACTGATTCATGAGCCTGACTTTGCAAACTACTAAAAAACGGATAAGGCTATCGGGGATTGAATGACAGGCATGCGTGAACATCAACTGTCGGCTGATATCAATGAAACCCGGGATAGCGCTGACATGCTTCGCCAGGAATTGAAGAAGGAAATAAACCGGTTGAACCGCTTTTCCATCCGCGGCATTCTGGCGCTTGCGTTGTTTCTGGGCGTCAGTATCCTTGCCTGGTGGGGGTTTGTCTTTCTTCCCGCTCCGGAGGCCGTCATCACTTTACTTGGTAAGCCTCCAACTGCGGGTATCATCAGTATTGTGCTCCTGCTTTATACTTTTTCCGCAATAATACTGAGCCTTTCCCGTATGGCCTCAGGTCTTGAGCATCGCAGCAGTTTCAGCCATGTTGGTTATCTTACCGCCTTTTTCCTTTTTTATTATTACGGCAAGTCTCTTGAAGAAAATTACTGGGCGGTATTCGGAGCAGGCATAACGATTCTGGGCATTGAAAGCTATCGGATCTGGACTTTTTGCGCTGAAAGCATTGCCCAAAAAAAGGAAGATCTTGAGTTTGTAACCAGAACCGGCAGGCCTCCTCCGCAGGAGTGAATAAATCATATGGTCAAGCGGCGCGCAGTATATCGATGCATCTACGGTTAAATGATTGCTTGACAAGCGGGGAACAGTTCAATTAGAGTTATTACTTCCATAAAGGGGAGTAGCTATCAGCCGGAGACATGGCTGATCCCGCGTCCGTCAACACAGTCGCAAGACTCGGGCCGGGAACGATATAGTCGCAAGCAAGACCTTTATCCAATGCGTATAGTCACGCCGTGGGTAAAGGTCTTTTTTATTTGTCAAATTAGAAATAACAGAAGGAATAAAGGAGGCATCAATACATGGAATGGATGACGGATCCGCAGGTCTGGATGGCATTGGTTACACTGAGTGCGCTTGAAATTGTCCTGGGAATTGATAACATTATTTTTATCTCCATTCAGGCGAGCAAGCTCCCGGCAAATCAGCAGGAGAAAGCCAGGCTTCTGGGGCTCGGGCTGGCGATGTTTATACGCATCGCGCTGCTCTTTTCGCTAACATGGCTGATGGGACTCACGTCACCTCTGTTTACTGTCCTGGGTAATGCGATTTCCGGTCGTGACCTGATTCTGATCTCCGGCGGAATATTTCTGCTCTGGAAAAGTACGATGGAGATTCACGAGAAGCTTGAAGGGGATGAAGAGATTCCATCCGCCCGCGTCGGAGCAACATTTGGCGCGGTGATAGTACAGATCCTGCTGCTGGATATTGTCTTCTCTCTTGATTCGATCATCACCGCTCTTGGAATGGCCAGCCAGCTTGCCATAATGATTGCGGCGGTTGTCATCGCGGTCGGATTCATGATGCTCTTTTCGGGAAAGATCAGCGCCTTTGTTGAAAAACATCCGACCATCAAGATGCTGGCCTTAAGCTTTCTGCTTCTGATCGGTGTGGCGCTTATCGGAGACGGCTTAGACATGCATATCCCCAAGGGGTACATCTATTTCGCCATGGCCTTCTCAGTAATGGTCGAGATGCTCAACCTGAGGCTCAGGCGAGGTACGCCGGTAAAGCTACATGAACCACACCTGGAACATTAGGATGAGGGATGAGAAAAATATTCGCGTATCGCAATTCAAATATCTCAAATATTAAGTCAAACACCCCCGGCTCAGCCGGGTATGCTGCACAAGGAGATCAAAATGAAAAATCGAGTTGTTAAAGTATTTACCGTTATTGCAGCCGTGCTGATTATGAGCATCGCAGTGCTGGAGCTTAACGCCTACGCCAGGGCTGGCGGCAGCCGCTCCATGGGGAGCAGCGGGTCACGCAGCTACTCGCAGCCCGCCAGCCCTTCTTACCAGCCGAGCCAGTCACGGCAGCAGGCTGCGCCTGCGCCGGGCGGCTTTCAGCAGCCAGCCGGCGGCGGCTTCATGAGGAGCATGGCTGGCGGACTCGCAGGTGGTATGCTGGGTAGCATGCTGTTCAGCGGCGCTGCCGGGGCGGGTGGCGGTATGGGCGGTGGCGGTGGCGGTATCGGCCTGTTTGAGATTATTCTTCTGGCAGGTGGAGGCTACCTCCTTTACCGGTATATAAAAAAGAAAAGAGCAGAAAACTCCTCTAATCCTTATGGCCGCTGATGAGTCAACCAGCAAAGGGGTACGCAATGTTTAAAAACAAGTTCATTCTTATTCTGATTCTGCTCCTGGTCGTGCTGCCTTTTGTGTCATCAATACTCAATTACTACACCGACTGGCTCTTTTTCGTCGAGACCGGTTTCTCATCCGTCTTTACTACGACGCTGTATGCAAAGACCGGGGTAGGGCTGCTTTTTGGCACGCTTTTGTTTGTTATTGTCATGATCAATCTTCACTATGCCAACAGGGCACAATTTCCTCTTTCCGGCATATTCATCGTGGGTAGTGGCGCCCTCCGGATAAACAGGGATGAAGCAGCTCGCCTTGCCAAACCGGTAAGCATGCTGGTATGTGCCGTTCTGGCGCTCTTTGCCGGGAACTGGGGCTCCATGCAATGGGAAGAGGTGCTGCTTTTCACAAACAAGGTGAACGTCGGCACAGTTGATCCGGTCATCGGCAAGGATATCGGCTTTTATCTGTTCAGTCTGCCGTTCCTGGAAGTGCTTAAAGGTTTTGCCGGATTTGCCATGCTGGCGGCCACAGCTTTGGCCACAGCGGTGTATTATGTTCGTGGCGGCATCATCCTGACAGAGCGCGGTGCGTCGGTGGACGCAAAGGTACGTCATCATCTGGCGCTTCTGGCCGGTGCTTTTGCCTGCGTAACTGCTGCCGGATTCTATCTGGACAGTTTTGGCCTGCTTTATTCCGGTAACACCGCCTTTTATGGCGCAGGGTACGTGGATGTCCACTCCCGGCTGCTGACTTACCGGGTACTGACGTTTCTGACGCCGTTGGCTGGAGCGATGCTGGCGGTGGGGATCTGGAAAGGCGCCTGGCGTTCGGCGCTGCTGCCGCCGGCGGTAGTGGTTGCGCTGTATTTTATAGGTATCCGTGTCTATCCCGGGGTGCTACAGAAGTTCAAGGTTGCGCCGAACGAGTTGGCCCTTGAGACACCGTACATAGAAAACAACCTTAAATTTACCCGTTTCGGCTACGATCTTGAAAAGATTGAAACCGTGTCGTTCGATGTCGATACGAAGCTCTCAGCTGCCGATATTGCCAACAATGATGCGACTATTAAAAACATCAGACTCTGGGATCATGCGCCTCTGCTAAAGACCTACAGCCAGCTGCAGCAGATCAGAACCTATTACAAATTTTTCGATGTGGACAATGACCGTTACAAGGTGAACGGCCAGTACACCCAGGTAATGCTGTCCCCGCGTGAACTTTCCTACGCCGATCTTCCCAGTAAAAACTGGATCAACGAGCGCCTTATATTCACCCATGGTAACGGCATTACCTTCGGTCCTGTCAGTCGGATCAGTAAGGAAGGTTTGCCTGAGTTTTTCGTCAAGGATATCCCGGCGGTCAGCCTGGCTGACATCAAAGTAACCAGGCCTGAAATCTATTTCGGTGAGCTGTCCAACGAATATGTGATTGTCAAGACTAAGGTCCCGGAATTCAGCTATCCGACCGCTACCGGTAATATCAACACGACGTATGCAGGTAAAGGGGGAGTTTCCATTGATTCACTCCTCAAAAAAGCAATGTTCGCCGCCACATTTAAAACAGAAAAAATCCTGCTCTCTTCAGACATAACCGCTGAGAGCCGCATCATCTACAACCGCAATATCAACGAGAGGGTCAGGGCGATTGCGCCGTTCCTCCGTTTCGATGGCGATCCCTACATGGTGGTGGACGAAAAAGGTACGCTCAAATGGATAATTGATGCCTACACATATTCTGATCGCCTCCCCTATTCAAAGCCGATCCAGGGTGGCATCAACTATATGCGCAATTCTGTCAAGGCTGTTGTTGATGCCTACGACGGTTCCGTCAGCTTTTATATCAGCGATCCGAATGATGTCCTGGCAAAGGTTTACGCCAGGATATTCCCGGGCCTTTTCAAGCCGCTGACCGCAATGCCGGATGATCTGCGCCGGCACATACGTTACCCGCATCAGTTCCTTCAGCTTCAGGCAGCGATGTTTTCCGCCTACCACATGACCGATCCGAAGGTGTTCTACAACAAGGAGAATCTCTGGCAGGTTCCTTCGCTGGGCGAAAAACCGATGGAGCCCTACTATACGATCATGAAACTGCCGGGTGAAAAAGTGGAAGAGTACATCCTGCTGCTGCCGTTTACTCCTTCAAAGCGGGACAACCTGGCGGCCTGGCTGACGGCCCGTTGTGACGGGGAAAATTACGGAAAGATCCGCGCCTACACCTTTCCGCGTGACCGGTTGATCTACGGGCCTAAACAGATTGATGCCCGCATCAACCAGGATTCCTTCATATCCCAGCAGCTGACGCTCTGGAACCAGCGCGGCTCGGAGGTTATCCGGGGAAGCATGCTGGTGATTCCGATAGAAAAATCACTGCTCTATGTACAGCCGCTGTTCCTTGCGGCCGACAAAGCCGGGCTGCCTGAACTGAAGCGGGTAATAGTTGCCTTCGGCGATCAGGTTGTCATGGAGGAAAATCTGGAACTTGCCCTGCAGCGCCTGTTTGGTGGGAAAAAAGCTGCCGCCGTTGTTGCCGGGACTGCTCCGGTAGACTCTAAGGCCTCACCATCGACGCTGGCCAAGGAAGCGATGAGCCTCTATGAAAAGGCGATTAACCTGCAGCGCCAGGGTAACTGGTCTGGTTATGGCGAGGAACTGCGCAAGCTGGAGCAGGTTCTGAAGCAGATGGCGAAGTAGCATGTAAGGGTAATGATGTGAAGCATATTGTCTTCAAAACATTGGTGCAGGCCAAACGCCTGATTGTAATAGTGATCGGTTTCACGATCCTGGCTGCGGGCGTAGCCATGATCGTGCTGCCGGGGCCGGCGATAGTTGTTATCCCGGTCGGGCTGGCGATCCTTGCCACCGAATTCATATGGGCCAAGAAGCTTCTGGTCATGGTAAAAGAGCGCATTTCAAACATGAGGAAAGGATCCGGACGCCAGAACAATCACTGATGCGAGGTTACTTTTTATCCTTGAGCAGATCCCGAATCTCTGCAAGTAACACCTCTTGATTTGGTGGGGCGGCCGGTGCAGCAGCTTCCTTTTTTTTGAGAGTATTCATTGCCTTTACAGCCATAAATATGGCGAATGCGATAATTATGAAATCAACAATCGTTTGCAGAAATTTTCCGTAGCTGATTACAACAGCCGGCTTTTTATCAATGGCCTCCTGGACAACAATCGACAAATTGGTGAAATCGACTCCTCCCAATAAGACGCCGATTGGCGGCATAATCACATCGCCAACAAGGGAAGAGATGATTTTACCAAAAGCCGCCCCGATGATTATACCTACCGCCATATCAACGACATTTCCTTTTACTGCAAACTCCTTAAACTCTTTAAGCATGCTCATGGCGATGTCCTCCTGTTAAGTTATATTATTTCACACTGTATCAGAGCAGAAGAGGACCCTTTCGCCGTTACCTGAAAGAGTCCTCCGCTGATTCAGCATATTAGATCTGTTCTTATTCGCAGCTGAAAACTGCTTCTATACGGCGGTTCTTTGCTTTACCGGAAGCGGTTTTGTTGGATGCCACCGGTTTGGCTGATCCATACCCCTTCGCAGAAATACGGCTGCCGTCGACTCCAAATTTATCGATAATGTAACTGCGCACGTTTTCGGCGCGAGCCTGTGACAGTTTCTGGTTTACAGCCTTGCTTCCGACAGAGTCGGTATGCCCATCAATTGTTCCTTTTGAATTGGGAAAATCTTTCAGGAAATTTCCAATATTATCAAGTTCGGCGTGGTATTCGGACTTGACGTCTGCTTTGCTGGTGTCAAATGTAATGGCAATAACAGCCGGTTTGTCGCAGAATCGCTTGGCGGCTTCCACTGGACAGCCGGTAGCGTCAACTACGATTCCGATTGGTGTGTCAGGACATTTATCCAGGTAATCCGGAACGCCGTCTTTGTCGGTGTCAAGCGGACATCCATTGAGGTCAACCGCTGCTCCGGTCGGAGTGTCGGGGCATTTGTCAAGATAGTCCGGCACCGCATCCTTATCGGAATCAAGCGGGCATCCGTTGACATCAACCGCTACTCCAGAGGGAGTGTCGGGGCACTTGTCAAGATAGTCAGGCACTCCGTCTTTGTCAGTATCAAGCGGACAGCCGTTGCTGTCAACAGCCACTCCAGTCGGTGTGTCGGGGCACTTATCGAGGGTGTCAATTACTCCGTCATGATCCGAGTCGGCCGGAGGAACTGGAACTGGAACTGGAACTGGAACCGGAACCGGTACAACCTCGGCCTTAACCGGTTCCGGTGCAGGAGCAGGAGCAGGAGTAACCGCCTTAGCGGCAGGTTCCGGGGCGCCGAACTGTAAATAGGCTCCCAGCGTGAATTCGACGTTGTTCATGTTCCCTGAGTTATATTTGTAAAAAATATGGCGGACGTCACCTCGCAGGGCAATGTTGTCAGTCATAAAAAACTTTGCGCCTACACCGTAATCGAATGCGCCGCGAGTCTTGCTATCAAAGTTCGCTCCTTTTAATGTTACCCCTGAATAGCCGGCGGCCAGATAAGGAACAAGCACACTATCCGGGAAAAAGTGATAGAGCGCCTGTCCCCCCAGCCGTTGAAGGGAAAATGAAGACCCAGAGAGATCATTTACCTTTGTAGCATAGTCATACACCGCCTCAATGCCGAATGACCTGGTGAAGTTGTAGCCTGCCCGTGCGCCAAGCACGAAAGCGGTATCCTCACTTGGATCATCTACATAACTATAACCGCCAATCAAAGGGGTTATTGAAAAACTCTCGGCCTTGACTCCCCCGAATGCCGCTGTTGCAGATACAAGCAGACAGGTTGTCAGGATACTTCCAATTATTTTTTTCATAATTCCTCCTCCAATGAATTTATATGCAAACTACTGTCTGCCTAAAGTCTCCTTCACTTTGTCTATCATAAAACATGCCAACATTATTAATGTAATTATGTTTAAAATTCGTATAGTTACATGTGTGGTGAATGTTTGTGGCTGGAAAGTGTATGGGCAGGGCAGGGCAGGAATGTGAAGGTGTTATAACGACAAACTACAGATATCAAGCTGTTACGAAGTATTGTAAATTGTTTACAGTTTATAAATTTACCTGAATCAATCTAAAAAAGCGCTTGCCGTAAAAACCACTCTGGCCGACAGCCGGTATGCGTAGCAGCGTGGATCAGCC
>JANYBN010000171.1 GCA_025360785.1 Geobacter sp. | reverse complement strand
GGCACTTTGAAGAGAGGAATATCTTCTACAAGGAGAATCCGAAGAAGGCCGGAAACAAGATATGGGATAAGCAGAAGTTTGATTTTGATAAGCTTGCTGGCGGTTTGTTCAAGAAGATGTAAAGGCCATTTAAAGGTGTCTGGAAGGCCGTTTCAGGCGGGCTGTGTTTTTATAAAATTAAGTTAGCCAATCTTACAAAAACAGTTTTCGCGCTACAGGCAAAAATAACTATTGACAGTAAATATCAGCTAGTTACAAGCGATGCTTGTTCTTTGTGCAAACAGATGAAACTCCATATTTCACTTGGTTTTATTTGTTACAAACATACTCTTTCAACAGGTTATCCACAGGCATTGTTGAGAGCACTTTTTACCCATTTATTTTACTTTTACTTTAGTTCCTCTTATCCAATATTGTCTGGCGTAATTGTCGTCATATACACAACACGCATATGAATAGAACCACGATGTTCTCCAAAAATGCAAAAGTGACTCCGTGCGTAAGTCAATGTCACTTTGTGCATACTATGTATTTGGTTTAAAATGTAAATGAGTGCACAAGAATGAGTCACGAATGATCCGGCGGTTCTATCGGCCTCTTATCACGAATAGGTAGATTATCAGAATAAAGGGGAGTGTCGAGAAGGCTGCCTCAAGGTTGCCTTGGAAGAGTTCCCATGTGCAGAAAGCTACCAGGAAGAGTACAAAAATGAAGAGCAGGATAACCGGCAGTTTTTTTAACATGTTGGGAGCTATTTCTTCCATTACTATAGTTACTCCTTGAACAGGGTCTGTTACTCCGTCTGTGGGTCAGGGGATGTACGTTGCTAAATAACACGGAACTTACGTGGATGGTTGACAAATCAACATCCCCGGGAAGAGTCGATTTATATAAGCAGTATCTGATTTCCTCCAACTGTCAGTCTTCTGTAAGCTGCTTTCCTTTATTATCCAACCAAAATATCTAGTAGAACCACAGCAAGTTTTGAGGACGCTCTATGGATACGGCAAGTTCTATTCACAAAATGGATTCACCAAGTGGACTCTCCGTTAAGGATCACCCTGTACATTCTATCCTTGTTATGGACGACGAAAAAAAAGTCCGCGATATAGCATCATCAATGCTGAAGCATCTTGGTTACAGCGTGACTACCTGCAACAAGGGTGAAGAAGCTATAGAACTGTACAGAACGGCTACAGAATCCGGCATACCTTATCTAGCCGTAATAATGGACCTTGTAATATACGGTGGCATGGGCGGTAAAGACGCAGCCAAGCAGATACTTAGTATTTATCCCGATGCCAGATTGATAGTTTCCAGCGGTTATTCGGATGATCCCGTCATGTCCGACTACAAAAGTTACGGATTTCTTGTTTCACTGCCAAAGCCATACACGATATCTGACATTGAGAAGGCCTTTGTTTCTTTGCACTCGTTGTGACCTAACACCACTCCTCAATATACGAAGCGGTTCAGTAGTTCCGGAGACAGTTGCTTAACTCAAAAGGCGTCCAAATGGTCGCCTTTGTTTTATTTGACAATCTTATGACGCGCAGCATGGCCTGCCGTGATTTCCAGGTGGATCGTTTCTTATTTCATTCATGCAGAACATTGTGTGGTACAATATATTACGTTTTTGAGAAGGATACTTCGCAATATCTTTGAAAGGAGACAAAATTATGAGCAAAGGTGAGGACAGCAAAAAAACAGAAAAAAAAGCACCTGCCAAAACTCCGAAGGAAAAAAAAGCTGACAAAAAGATCAAGAAATCGGAAAAAAAGAAATAAACTGGATGTAAACGCGGGTGGCAGAACTGGCGTTGCCTGACTGTTCCCAAGTAAAATGAGTTTGGAATATATTTAATTCAAAAGGCGGCCATGTGGTCGCCTTTTGTTTTGATATGTTCGTAGACCGCTCCACCATCTGCCTATGAATCTGTCCAATATCCAATTCCTCAGTGGTACTTCCTCCTGTAATCTAATCTCTCGCTTGAAACTTTTCGTAAAAGACGGATAATTATTGTAAAGCTTCTAAAATGGTAAACAGGAGGATGCCATGAAAAAGATATTGAATGCGGCATTATTTGTACTCATGATTCTTGCTCTGACCGGTTGCGGCGGCGACGGCAATTCACAACCGCTGATTGTCGCCACGATTGTCAGTGATCCGGTGTTCGACGGTGACATTCAGAAGGCTCCTGCCACGGTGGCGTTTACTGTGACACAAGGAAATACCCAGAGTATGTTTGCCGGCATCGATCCAGCCAGCGGCGTGGAATCCCGGACGTTTCTGGTTTTTCACCTCACGGGCGCGGGTGGTGTCCCGGGAAATGCTATCATTGATTCGGCGTTCATAGATGTCTTCATCAACAGTGTCATTCCTCAACCGTTGCTTGGCACGATTCCGCTACGTATAGATCTTGTCTCCTTTCAACCGCCAAACCTGGTCGGGCCGGATTTTGACCGTACTCTCCAACCGGCGCTGGCGACCATGGCGCTCAGTCCCCCGATTTCCCAGGCGGATTTCGGCAGACACGTATCGATAGATGTAACCTCTCTGATGATAGAGGCTCAGCGTCTAGGGTTATTGGATTTTCAGCTTCGCATTCTGGAAGACCTGGGGATAGTTACACCGGGGTTGATCGAAATTAACGATACCACAGGGGTGAATCGGACTACGCTTGCACCGGTACTGCAGGTCACATATTTTTAAAGTTTGCCACTGACATTGAAAAATAAACATTTTTTACCGGGCTGGATGCCGATATCTGTATGCAATTTTGAATTGTTGAAACTCAAACCATGTTGAGATAACATCAAATCCTCGTCTTCCAAATCGGAACCGAATTATTATGAAAAATGATGAGGATAGCTCATGAATCAAGATGACAATCAGCATGAAGAATCGCCGGAAATGCTGTCCCTGATGGGTTATAGTCTGGCGAAGGAAGCGGGGCAGTTTCGTAAAGGGATTGAGTTGTGTCTCAAAGCGATCACCCTGAATCCCAACAACAGTGATCACTACCTGCATCTGGGACGTGTCTATATTCTTGCGAACAAGAAAGATTTCGCCATCAAGAGCTTCAGGAAAGGTCTTAAGATCCGCAAAGATGTCAGGATTGTAGAAGAACTCAGGATGCTTGGCTGTCGCCGGTCTCCGACTTTTGCCTCATTGCCGCGCAAACATGTCGTCAACGTTGTGACGGGTAAAATTCTGAATACCCTGAAACTTACATAAATGTAAATATCCGGTTTTTGACTTTGATTGTGCGTTACGGCGTTTAGAACTGTTTTTTTAGAGTCTTTTGGCCCGGTTTCCACCCCAGCGGGCAGAGACCGCCACTCTGTAGAGCCTCAAGTACACGGAGGGTTTCTTCAACACTCCGGCCTACATCCAGATTGTGGATAACCTGATACTGGAGAGTGCCGTTGGGGTCAATGATAAAAAGCCCTCGCAATGCAACTCCCTGCTCTGAATCAAGGACTCCGTAAGCGCTTGCTGTCTTCTTATTGAAGTCAGCAAGGAGCGGATACTTGAGTATTCCCAGATCTCCTCTCTTTATCCAGGCAAGGTGCGACCATTTGCTGTCGGTTGAGACTGCGACAATCTCGGCATTCAATTTCTTGAACGAGTCAATATTGTCGCTGAAACCTTTAATTTCGGTTGGGCAGACGAAGGTGAAATCAGCCGGATAGAAGAAAAACACCAGCCACTTGTCCCTGAAATCCTTCAGCGCCACGGTCTTGAACTCCTTCTCCGGTTCAGAGCTGACCACCCCTTCCAGACTGAAGTCGGGAGCCGGCTTGCCGACCATTACGGGTGATTTTTGATATTCACTCCCTCCCTCGGCTTGTGTAGTCTGGAATCCAGATACGGTCAACATGGTTAATGCACATGCGGCAATTACAAGTCCTGGTCTCATGAATTTCCTCCCGTGAAGAATCACCGTTGTCGGCACAAGATTTAACTGACAATTGCAAGGAAGCCAAAGTATGCTACCTTTAAAAAAGATTCAAATCAAAATCAACGCAATTAGAAAGGAATCATCATGCTTAGAATAGCTATGTTTACATTAAGTTTACTATTGCTTGCATACATTGCAATCTCTTTTGCTGGTGAAACGGATAAAAACCTCGGCAAACAGACACCGATAATTTCAGTTCAATCTCCAAGTGTGAAAACCCCACGGGTAGTAATCTACACCCTTTCCACTTGCCCTCATTGTATTGAAGCTAAAGAATATCTAAAAAACAACAATATACCTTTCATAGATCGCCAGATCGATAAAGATGAAGAATATATGGCTAACCTGATAAAAATTTACGATTCAATGGGTATCCCTGATCAGAACCGGGGTGTACCGCTCTTTGTCATTGATAACAGAATCAGGATTCAGGGGTTTAACAAGCAAAAACTGCAGGATGCCCTGAAGGAAGTTACTTCCAAACCGAAATAACGGATGCCATTCTCATGGTCATCTCCCCTTATGTTCCTTGTTCTCTTTATCTTTCCGATCTGTTTCGTTGCCTTTTTCTGTGGTAATCACTCTCCAGACCTTCTTCTGTTTCAGTTCTCTCTGTTTGATCCCTTGACCGGGTGTCTCTCCGTGGCGTGGAGGAGCTGATGGTAATGCATTTTTGTCCGCTTGGCCGGGGAGTTGCCGTTGTTCTCTGCGTTCAGGGGGATTGATAGCTGTCTGGGGTGGCGTTGAGCGAAACCGTTCAGCATCATTTTGTCGTGACGGGGAAGGTGTAGAGGGCCTGGCTATAGCCGTCGGAGCAGTTGGAGCTGTTGTTACAACTGAAGGCTGAAGGCGTCTTTGTTTTTCTGCAACAGGAGCAAGGCGCGGAAAGCGTGCCCGCAATTCACGGTTGTCTTGACGTTGGATAACAGTTGGAGCAACACTTGGCGGCGTCTGCCTGATGATCGGCATACGTGTCTCCCTGACCGGCTGTATGCGTGGACTGCCAAGCGAAACTGATACTGATACGGCTCTGGTATCGGAAGGTTTTTGAAAAACTGTTCTCCCTCTCACAAAATCATTCTGAAGGAGAATACTGAGTCCGCCTCGCGCGTCCCGGTTTCTATATCTGATCGTGGCCGTGTTGACAGGAGTACTGGCGATATTGACGCTTTGGCGTCCATAATTTCTGTGCCCATAGAATGTTTCACCAGGAGCCAGCGGAGTCCAGCCTACCTGGCTTCCGGTGTGATACCAACCGACATAACCAGGCCCCCAGTAGACATCGCCACGAACTGGCGGCACCCAGCACCACCCGAAACCGCTGACAACCGCCCAACGACCGTAGTGGTAAGGAACCCAGCCCCAGTTTTCATAAGATACCCAGACATAGTCATCTCCTTTCCAGATCCAGCGTCCGCTTCTGTATGGGGCCCAATCATCTGAGAGGATTACGCCAGGGCGCCATACCATTCCATATTCAGGAGCGCGTACCCAGCTTCCGTATGAATCCAGTTCACCTGAATACGGTCGTAATTCATCGGGTAGATTGGAATCGGCGGTGACTTTACGTGACTGGTTTCTATCTAGTTCTCTATTCCAGTTTTCCCAGTCGTCGGGAGGGTTGAGCGGTAGCAGTTCACTGTGACCTTCCTCCAGCGCGATATGCTCACCTGAGCGAACCTTCGAACGATTACCGTTCCCTTCCACGTATGCCGAACCTTTGAATAATGAAACGTCTTCCTGAGAGTCCGGCAGCATATCAATGCGAAGCCGTGTGCGAGCGTCCGGAAGAACTGTAGTGTCATCGGCATCAATCTGGAGTGAGTCTTTTCCTGCATTCGGGGCTGTTCTTAGATACAGCCTCCCACTGGCAAGATGCAGATGGGTAAAGCCATCTTCGACCGCAATCATGTCAAGCTGTGAGCCTCCGTCAAGTCTGATTACAGTGCCGTCGGCAAGCTGTATTTCTGCTCTGCTTCCGGAAGAAGCCAGGATTGCGTCCCCCTCGTCAAGGGGGGTATTTATAGATGCCGGGAGCCATTCATCTGTATCGGGTGTGCGAAACATGATGTCGCCATCGACCAGCATGACTCTGGCAGGACCAACAACACCCGCTATTGCTGCTGCGGGAATAGTCAGAATAGCCAGAATGAATATCAAGATAACTTTTTTCATGTAAGCTCCTTACGCCGATGTTAATTAATACGCTTGTAACGTATTACGCAAGGAACATGCCGCCATGAATTAGTTGTGTGTTTTCAGTCATTGTGCAGAACGTTTACCACTTGCAACGTCGCAAATGAGGTAGGAAATGGGCCTTTTGAAGTTTAATTTGTATTCTGTCGGTTGTTCAGTTGGATGGTGGAACTTCTCGGTGCGAGGGAAAAAGATACCTGAAATTCCAAAATTATAGTGGCATGTCGTAGTCCCTCGCTTGACGATCTTCTTAGTTCTGGTACTGTAAATATAAACAAAATTGTGCGGTACGCCATGCTCCGCTGAGGAGCATGGCGTACAAACTTCACAGGCGGTTATCTAGCAGCTTGTTTTTACAGCTTCGACAAAAATTTGACTGAAAATCTGTCTTCGTCAATTCCATATCTGTAATTAAAATTGATGCTTTCAGGCTGCTGGTTGTTTTCAATAGGAATGGTCATTTTAAACGACTCTGAACCCTTCAACTTGAGAGGAACGAAATTGTATGTATACTTGGCAATGACATTTCCTCGACTATCAAGGAGAGTCGCTTCAAGCTCCAGGTTTTCGTATACATAGTTTTCTCGAACATTAGTAACCGTACCGATAATATGAAGAGCGTTATCCACTCTTTCTGATTTCCAGTTGATGTCCATATCTGCACTTTTGTATTGGTGGGGGGAAAATGCCGGGTTACCGTCAATCTGCTTCTGTGGAATCGCGCAAGCTGTCAAGAGGAAAAGCAATACTGCGGATAAGTAGATACGTACCATGGTGATGCCTCCTTAATTATTTTATAGCAACCCTGATGATTTTAGATTCTCATAAAACATGCCAAATTCAAATTGAGAAATACCCTGTAATTACAGAAGCTTGTTTAAAAAACAATGTAATGGTGAATGTTGCTTTTTTCACATTGTAGGTGCTGAAAAATGTCGAGGGTGACTTTGAACACAGTGCTAAGGCAGATATCAGTAACATTGTAATGCCTCAGTCGGAATTGGACTTTCAGGCCGCTTGATCTAATGGTAAGTCAGCTTCCCCTGAATGCCTGATTTCAGGGAAGGTTTGTTGTCGTTTTTGTTTTCTCAGTTCTCTGGCTTCTTCAAGCTTTCTGTCTCGCTCTTTGAATATTTCTTTATCTCGACCATTCAGCTTGTCTGCTGGCGTCACGTACCATGTTAAATATTTAGCGTTTTGGGTTTTGGGAGACAAATTATTGAGTAGATACAAGTTTGAGCAGGCCAACCATATTCAAGGCCAGTCACACTTTTGTAAATATGAGACAAGAACAGCGTTCGACAGGAAGACGATGAAGAACATTTTTACAGTAATTTCGCTTCTGCTCGTATTCACTCGGTTTGCCGATGCTTCTGACAGCTGCGTCACCTGCCACTCGGATGCAAAGCGCATGTCTGACTTGGGAGCAACGGCTCTGACTATAACCGGGCAGGAGATTGAAAAACAGAGCGGTATGCCGGCCGGGTGCAGTGATTGCCATCTTGGCAAACCGGATGAGTTAGAGTTAGACCAGGCCCACGACGGGCTGGCTCGTCTGCTGGTGGTACGCAAAAATGGGCTGATGGTTGATCCAAGGTTGCACACCCTTCCGCTGCAGTACGGTACAAACCCAATTAACCGTATTTTCATCGGAACCGATAAAAACGGGACAGTCACCAGAGATGCCGCAGTGGCGGCCTTATCCTGGCATGACAAACGTACGGACACTCTGACCCAGGACTTCGAAGTGATGAAAAAGACCTGCGGAAAGTGTCATGAAAATGAGTTCGCCGAATTTTCGAAAAGCACCATGGGAACCAATGGCAAACAGAGCCAGTATAAAGGGTGGCAGGATCATCAGCGAGGTCCACACAACTGTGGCCCCTGGTTTGAAGGGAATTTTGAGCGGATGCAGGCCCAGACCTCTGTGCCGATGTCGCGCACGAGTCACTTGATTAACCAGAAGGCTTGCAATACCTGTCATGTGGGCTGTCTGGACTGTCACTTCAATCCAATGCCGAAGAGAGCAGGAGATCTGTCAAAAGGGGCACACAGCTTTGTGAAGACGCCTCCAGCAGAGAGCTGTTACGGCAATGGCCGGGCCTCGATCTGCCACGCAGGGCCGGAGGATCGCCGTCGCGGTGCCGGTTATTTCGGCGGCTCATATTCTTTCCCGGAGGGGAACGAGCCAGACGCCCATGTAAAGGCCATGATCGGCTGTTTGGACTGTCATGATAGCACCAGGACAAACGCTGCCTTAGGTCATGGTACGATCAAGCGACAGGCTGGCGAATCATGTGTGCGCTGCCACGCCGGGGCGGCCAGAAGCCATGTTGCTTCGATCCATAGTAAGCTTAGCTGCGAGGCATGTCATATCAGGCAGGTTGCCGGTTATCAGGGTACCTACTGGGGGCCGGGCAAGATTGCCGGAACCGCAACCCCGTATTTTAAATTCAAAGCATATTACGGGTACATGCCGGAGCCGATACTGATTAAAAACCAGCAGGGGAAATGGATTCCGGTCAAACCGTTCCCCATGGCGGTTATGAACCAGAAGGAGTCTCCATTTAAACCCGGATTTTACTGGCGTTATCCGGCGGATCTGCCGGACCTGCAGCGTACTGACGATGCCTGGGCCTATGTCGGACTGTTCGGAGGTCTGCCGGAGAACAACAAGGCGCTGCTCTGGTTCCAGATTGACAAGATGTCCCACAAACTTGGCAAGAGCCGCTCCTGTGATTCATGCCATAGCGATCCTCAGGGCGTACAGCGTCGTCAAGTGACATGGGAATACAGCGATCCGGGCGCAGCACTGTTCACGGGCAGTCATACGGTTCTGGCAGACAGGAACGGGCTCTTTATCCGTGATATGAAGTCCGAGAATATTCAGACTGAGGCCGGATACAAACTTTCGGATTTTGCTCCATGGCTTTATCTGAAGGAAAAATGGCAGGTCAAGGGTGATTTCTCCATCCCTGTCATTCGTGACCGGAAGGGATACGATGCTGCCATGGCCGATCTTGAGATAGCACGGAAATCAGGCATGCTGCACAGATAAGGGAGCAAGTCGCATGACAGCTTTTAGGCACACAATATGAGATGCTTGCAGATATTTAATCTGATAGTGGCTTTTATTGTTCTGAATGCCAATGTAGCTTTGTGCGGGAAGGTACTGCCGGAAAATTCAGAAATAGTTTTGTTAGAAGATAAAAACGGATGTAAACCTTATGAAGCTAATTTTAAACCCGGTTATTCTATTGAATGGTCAGGTGCCTGTAAAAATGGTTATCTGGACGGTAATGGAATATTGAAATATTTAAAGAACGGCGTTGTTTTTCAAACTGATGAAGGAGCTTTCTTTGAAGGGAGACTTAACGGCATGGGAACCAGAAATATCTCAGATGAATACAAATATGAAGGTGGTTTTGTTGAAAACTTTGGCTCTTCAGCTAAATATGTGCAAGCATAGTGGTTCGGGTAGTTTCCCAAGTGTATGATATAAAGCTGTTTTTAAGCATTCAGGAGATTTGAATCCATATGCTTTTCTGATAGTCAGTTTCGCTTTCAGATTTAGACCTTC
>JANYBN010000058.1 GCA_025360785.1 Geobacter sp. | reverse complement strand
AACCATTCGCGAGAATGGGACGGAAAGCCTACAGGGTCTCACAGAGACAGCCGGGTCGCCGAAATATCCTACAGATATTTGGCGACCCAGCTTTTTTTGTGCCATCGGACCTGCGGCAATGATGATTTCCCCTTCGACAGGGGCAAATGCTCGCGGACAGAGCAGAGTTAAGCACATTGGTTAAACGATAATACTAAACCATTCGCGAGAATGGGACGGAAAGCCTACGGGTCTCATAGAGATAGCCGGGTCGCCGAAATATCCAGCAGATATTCGGCCCCGGTTTTTTTGTGCCATCACATTCGCATCTGCGTAAGGCTCGGCGGCACGATCCGGATCGAACGTCCGCCACAGGAAAGTATAAAATATTGAAAGGACCTTATTTACCCATGTGCCGAATCTTTGAGCTGTTACCCCTATCCAATACGCTTCGTCTTACAGCTCTTTTTGTCGCGATCTTATCTCTCCAGGGATGTACGACAATGATAAGAGCTCATGAGGAGGAGCAGCTTATTCCAAGACATGTTGAAGAAAATATTGAACGAAATGACTTTTCTGTTGCAAAAGGGGAAGATGTCATCGGCCGTTTGGGTTTCGTCACTCTTGAAAAGGGGGATACGCTGCCGGATATTGCAAGGCACTTCAGCCTGGGACTCAATGGAGTCACAGCAACCAATCCGGGGGTAGATATATGGGTGCCTAAGGCCGGTGAACGCATCATGCTGCCTCTGAATTTCATCCTGCCGGATGCTCCCAGAAAAGGCATCGTGATCAACCTGGCCGCAATGAGGCTTTTTGAATTTAAAGGGAATAGCGATTTATTGACGGTATTGACCTATCCGGTCGGAGTCGGTACCGAAGAGCGACCCTCGCCCAGAGGGCTCATGCGGGTGGAGCGCAAGGTAAGCCGGCCGACCTGGCATGTGCCGGCCTCAATTGCCAGGGATCATCTGAAAAAAGGAGACCCTCTCCCCGCTACAGTTCTGCCGGGACCTCAAAATCCCTTGGGAGAATACGCACTCTATTTAAGTGCGCCGAGTTATTTGATCCATGGCACCAATAAACCGGCCAGCATCGGTCTCAGGGCAACCAATGGCTGCATGAGACTCTATCCGGAAGCCGTGAAAAGGCTCTATGAGAACACCCCGGTTAAAACCGTTGTAAACATCGTTAACCAGCCATATCTCATAGGTCAAAGCGATGGCGTAGTTTACCTGGAAGTTCATGAATCCACGGAAGAGTTGGATGCTGCCGAGCTTGACAAGATCTACAGAAAATTGAAAACGTTTGAAAAGGACTCGGAGCGCCCGCTTGACTGGAGTAAAGTTAAGAACGTATTGGCCGAGGCCCGCGGAATTCCCGTCCCCATATTCGAGATCAGACAAGGAAGCGGAAAAACGGTTGCTGAGCCCATGGAGGTCAGGCACCCGGGCAAATTATACGGCAGACCGGAAAAACCGGAACTGAAAACAGATGCATGGTCTGTTCTGGCTGCTGACCTGCGTGACGAGATTGATGCGGTGAGGCTTTCCGCAATCATCAACCACCAGGGCCCGCAAATCCCGGCGAGAGTGTCATCAAAGAGCGGCAGCTACCGTGTTGTCGCCGGCCCTTTCAATGATATCAGAGAGGCCAAGGATGCAATCAAAAGATTGAAAATAGATTTGGAAATAGAGGGTAAATTGATTGGACCTATCAAGCGAGAGAGAGGAGGTGAAAAACTATGAAGAATCTTTTAGTGATCACGATGATGCTTGTTTTTGCTGTTACTTTGGGTGGTTGCGCAACAACTGGCGACCTTGCTAAAGTTCAGTCGCAGCAGATGGCGACCGGTGCGAAAGCTGATCAGGCAGCGCAGGATGCGCAGGCTGCCAAGGCGGCAGCTGATGCAGCCACGTTAAAGGCAGAAGCTGCCGCAACCCGGGCAGAAAACGCTTTGAAGCTGGCAGAGGAAAGGACGAAGATTGCTGATGAAAAGGCGAAGATCGCAGATGACAAAGCGATGATCGCAGATGAAAAGGCGAAGAAGGCTGACGAGACTTTCCGCAAATCAATGAGGAAGTAAGTCCGTTTTATGCGGAGTCGTTACTGTTCCGGGAAGGAAGTGGCAGGGTTTTGATACTCTGCCGCTTCCTTATGCTTCCACCGTTCGGTAGATTTTTTTGGATATATCAGGAAGAGAGGAATGGTTCTGCGATGGGTAAACATCTAAGCTTATTCTTTGCCTGCATCATAATGACACCGATGCTGATATGCGGATGCAGTCACTTCAATGAGGGATTTGAGGCCAAGTCAACCTTTACAGAAGCGAATGATTTTTTCAGCCAGGGAAACTACAATGCCTCTCTGGGCAAATATCAGCAGATTATTGAAAAATATCCCACGGAGGGGGACAGGGTTCTTTTCGAGATGGGTATTATTTATGCCTATCCGGGGAATGAGCAAAAAGATTATCAGAAGTCTCTGGAATGTTTTCAGAAACTGATAAAGGATTGCCCGGGGAGTGGCTACAAGAGGGACAGTGAGTTAATGATATTTAATATCAATAATGTCATCGTCAAAGATAAAACGATCGCTGCGCAGCAGACACAGATTGAGGCGCTCCGACAGGAGGTTCAAAGCAGAGGGAATGACATTATTACCCTGCAAAAAAAAATTGCGACGCTTGAGCAAGAGGTTAAGAGCAAAGAGAATGAGATCATTACACTGAAAAAAGAGGTTTTTGCAATCCGGAAGGGACCGGCAGACAGGATTCTGATAGAAAAGAAAGAACGACTATTGACGTTGATCTCAAAGGGCAAGGTACTCAAGAGCTACAAAATAGCCTTGGGGGGTAACCCGGATGGTCCCAAAGAAAAGCAGGGCGATAACAAAACCCCGGAGGGAATCTACGTTATCGATTCAAGAAACAGGGACAGCCGTTATCACCTGTCTCTTCATATTTCCTATCCAAACGAGAAAGACAAAAAACGGGCAAAACAACTTGGTGTTTCTCCTGGCGGAGACATCATGATCCACGGCATTAAAAATGGATTCTCGTGGGTTGGTGATCTTCACACAGAGGTTGACTGGACGAAAGGGTGCATTGCCGTTACCGACGAAGAAATAGAGGAAATTGACAAGTTGGCGCCAAATGGCACGATCGTTGAGATAAGGCCTGGAAGAGATGCCGGGACGTTGTGATTTGTTTGTAGTTGTCAAGACTTAGAAAAAAGCTGGACAGATTATTTCAACATGACACAAGGCGCCGTTTAGCTGCCGTTGCTTTTCACCTTCATCCTTTCACCGCATACCGTGTCACTTTGCCAGCGAAGAGACATGCCGGCAATTTCGTAAGACCACCAACCTATGGTTCCGGCTATTCCTGCGCTGCGGCAGCTTCGTTGCAGCGTTCCACAACCTCATGGAGCCAGGCGATTTCATCGGGAAGAAACTGTTTCGAGTACTCGGTGCCGACGTTCAGCGCCCAGTGGAGCGGCGGCATGGTAGTGGCGGCGAGCATGTATCCCGGAACCCCAACCCATTTGACATCGGCTGCTGCCCAGCTCTTCAAGCGTTCTTCGGTGTCGAACAGCATCAGGTAATCGTTACCTTCCGATTCGATGACAAGGGGGAGAGCCTGCCCTTCCTCAAGTGCTGATTCTCCGTTAAGCTCCCGCTGATCCAGAGTAGGGACGCAAAAGGTCGTATTGAGAAAGATGTCGTAATACTTTGACTGACTCTTGGCATCGTCCATATCAACGCGCAGTGTCTTCAGCGCCTGATCGAGTCCGGTCATCTCCTGAGTTTTATCTGTTGCCGCTACCATCGGTTGGTCACCTCGATCTCGGTCTTGAGTTGCAGGCATGGGAACTCCTTGGAATGAGTGAACAAATTTCCGCCATAGTAGCTGAAATGGCAGGATACGGCAATCAGCAAAAAGGCTCTGAAGACCAAATTACCTGAGCGGATTTGACAGTCCGGAAACAACCGCTAAAATAAACAAGTACTATATTTCACTTTGGAGGAGGTATGACGGGATGCGAATTTTCAAAACAACGGCAGTAGTAATTGGTATGGCGCTTGTCCTCAGCACTGCGGCATTCGCTGCAGGGGATGCAAAAAAAGGGAAAATGCTTTTCGATGATGCGAATTTTGCCGGCGGAAGCGTTTCGTGCAGCTCATGCCACCCTGATGGCAAGGAGATGGAAAAAGCGGTAATGAGGGGCAAGAAAGAGTGGAAGAACCCAGGCGGCACATGGCTATCTCTTGAGGATGCAAACAACGTGTGCATCATTCTGGCCAACAAGGGGAAAGCGATAGACCCAAAATCAGCAGAGATGAAAGATCTGATAGCATACTTTAAATCTTTGAAAAAATAACCAATCTCAGAAGGATCTTCAAAAACACCAATGGCCGATTTTTGCGGAAATCGGCCATTGGTATCTCTCCAGAGGACTCTTTCAGTCAGCACTTGCGATGCAAGGTTCCTGATCCCACATCTCGAATTCTTCTTCAGTGATTCGATGAAGCTCTACGGGGATGTATTCCTCATTCAGGGGCTTATCCTTGTTAATTTTTCTCGCTCTCATTTTTCATCCCTCCTTCCACCTTTGAGCGTATTGTAACAGGTTCGTTGCTTATTGAAAACAGTTTTCAATAAGCAACAATGATAATATGCTGTCTTTGTCGTTTCGGCGTCTGCTGATTGTGTTGTATAGTTGCAATAATTACCCACACGGGTATGCTGTCGCCATACCATGAGAATGTTTTGCTTTGACATGTTTACCGGTCAGGAGTATCAATAAACTTAACTTGTAGTAACTGTGATAGACGATAATACTAAACCATTCGCAAGGATGGGGCGGAAAGCCTATAGGGTCTCACCGAGACAGCCGGGTTGCCGAAATATCTGATGATATTCTGCAATCCGTTTTTTTTTGCTTTTTTTGAAAAGCGATATCTCAACATGTCTGTAACTCAACAGAGTCAGAAAGAGGATCATCATGAAACAACTCATCAAATGGCAGCTTGTCACCATCCTCATGCTCAGCGCTTCAGCTTCTTACGCCGGAAACGTCGGAGTTGATGTGAACATCAACCTCGGCGAACAACCCCGGCAGGTAATCGTCCGTGAACCGGAGTATCAACAGCCGTACCAACCGCCGATGCAGCAGATCCAGGTAAATGAAGACGTACAGTTCATTTACCCCGGGCAGCTCGGGGTTTACGTTGCGGTGGGCCTGCCCTATGATCTCTTCTACGTGCAGAACAACTACTACCTCTATCGTGACGGCCGATGGAGCAGGGCGTCCCGCAGCCGGGGGCCCTGGGCCTTTGTTGACCGTCGGGCTCTCCCGCCTGGTCTCCGCAGGAATAAGATAGAACGGATACACCAGTATCGCGACCAGGAATACGTCGTGTATCGGCGAGACCAGGAGCGCTATCGCGGCAAGCATTTCCGTTCCGCCAAAGAGGAGTGGAAAGAACAGCGCAGGGACGATAAGGAGCGGCGCAAGGATATAAAACGTGAGGAAAAGGAAGATCGGAAGGAATCCAAACGAGAGGAGAAGGAGGAACGCAAGAATCACAAAGGAGATAGGTATAGAGACTGACGCATTGCGGGACATATTCATTTCAGCACAACTCAAAAGGCGGCCAATTGGCCGCCTTCACTGTTTGCTACACTCGTGGCCATGCAGTTTGACACCCCTGCTTTCTGCAGTATATTAGAACAATATACTCAGGATGCCGTCCTGCTACTCTCTCATGGATCGGTAAACTCACAGCATCGGAGGATAATCATGGCCACCAAATTCTATCGTTCGGTATGCAGTCTCACAGTAATCGCGTTCTCTCTGGCAATTCTTGTTCTTTCCGCCATTCCGGCAGCAGCTGGCGAATATGCAGCGCTGACCGGCGTCAAGGGGCTCGACTCCGTCTTCGATTTTAGTCTCGGTTCTCCGGAGATCGCTGCCGTCATATTCCCGGCAATTCTGGACGTCCACCAAAACCAGGAAGTCCGTGCCCTGCCCGCCGCCCCTCGTTCAGTTATTGTCTTTCACGGCAAGGCGGTCCAATTGATCTCTACGGACCGCAAGGAAATAGAAAAGAACGATCTGGCGGCGTACGACAAGGTCACCGGGTTTATCCGTCAATTAAAGAAGGCCGGGATCAAGATGGAAGTCTGTATGTATGCGGTGAAGGTGTTTGGCGTTGACCCCGCCACCCTGATGCCCGAAATCGACCGGGTGGGGAACGGTTTCATTTCCATACTGGGGTACCAGGCGCAGGGCTATTCTGTGCAGGCGATCCCGTAACTGGAACCTTCAGATTTGTCCTCGGAATTCAGGAAACGCGGAGTCCCTGTTGATATCTATTAAATACGAGCGGACATCATGCGACGCATCATAATCATCCTTTCCATCCTGCTGACTTCGATCACAGCGGCAGGTGCCGCGGATGACGATCCTTTCCCCGCAGTCGCTTCATCCTACATCCTCAAGATCAACGGCGAAACAGTCTGGGCGCATCGCCCTAAGCGGCGGCTCGCCCCGGCAAGCCTAACCAAGATCATGACCGCGCTGCTGGTCCTGGAACGGGAGCCTCTGGATAAGGTGGTGACCGTGAGCAGCGGCGCCGCAACGGAGAGCGGCACGCGCGTCGGGCTGCGCCGGGGTGACAGAATGACTGTCGGCAACCTGCTCGCCGCCACGCTGATCTTCTCGGCCAACGATGCCTGCCGCGCCCTGGCCGATCACGTGGGCGACCGGGAGCGATTCATCACCCTTATGAACGCACGGGCCGAAAAACTGAGCATGAATGGCACCCACTTCAGCAACCCCTGCGGCCACGACCAGCCACGCCACTATTCCACCGCCCATGACCTGACCATCCTTGCCGAGGCAGCGCTCGGGAACCGGATCTTCAGGGAGCTGGTCTCCCGGCAACTGCAGCAGATCCGGACCGTGGACGGAAAGCGGCGCTTCAATCTCCGGAGCAAAAACCAACTGCTCGGCCGCTACCTGGGAACTGCCGGGGTCAAGACCGGCTACACCCCTAATGCGGGAGGATGCCTCATAGCGCTGGCGGAACGGGAGGGTACGCGCGTACTTCTGGTAATGCTGTATACCCGCAACCGCTGGCATGCAGCAGCAGCCATGCTGGACCAGGCATTTTTCAGGAAAGAAAAGGTACCTTTCGCGAACAGCAGCTCTGCAGAATTACAGGGAATCGGAAACGAGGACGGGGGAAACTGAACCAGGTTTTTGTCAGCACAAGATTGCACTTGACTGAAAAGGCGACCACCGGCCGCCTTTCAGTTGCTCATGTCAATGTTTCTTCTTTTACAAGAGGAAACAGGCCACGACAGAGAATGTCAGAGCAACCTATCAGACCTTGCGCCCCTTACGACCGACCATAATTTTTCCGTTATGGGTGATGACGTGAACGTTGTGGTTCTTCATCATGCGATGTTTCTTATCCATCAGGGCTTTTATGGTTACGTTCATCCGGTGGTTAGGCATCATAGTTCTCGGTGTCATAGCGTTCATGATTGTCACCTCCTTTTTCTGTCAGACAAGCGGCAAACTCCTGAGTAGCCTAATCTTCTCCTTCATCTCCCGCCATCAAGTCCGTATGACGCAATTCAGTATTTCTCATCTTACCAATAAACGGAAAGACGGTAATTGTAAGCAATATGACAAAAAGAATCAGAATAGTTGTTGCCATGGTAAACACCTCCCTTTCCCTAATCTGGTACACTCTTTAATTGAATTATAGCCTTTATAAATATAAAAAAACATACTTGAGACAAGGGGAGCGGTGTGGAATCAGGTTAGTTCCGTGGACACATAGGCTGCGTTTCTATTTATTTGGAGCGGCTTCGGCTGTTGCAGAGGGTAGGGATTCTGTTATGCTTTACATATAAGACAGACTACAGTTTGAAGGGGGGCTGCCATGTACGGCAAAGACAGGATCTACAAGAAAGTGGAGATAATCGGTGTCGCCGCCGGGAGCATTGAAGCGGCGATCGAGACGGCCCTGGCCAAGGCGCAGAGCTCGCTGGACAAGTTGTCCTGGTTCGAGGTGGGGGATATCCGTGGACACATAGGCCCGGATGGGAAGGTCACTGAATATCAGGTGGTTCTCAAAGTTGCTTTCGAGCTGAAGGGGTAGTCAGGAAATTCCGGCAACAGCAACAAACAGAAAAAGGGGACAGAGTAAGCCTGTCCCCTTTTGTTTCCTGCCGGAATATCACGGACATAATTTCAACTAACTAAAGCCGGGCCGCCTTCGGAAAGAGAATATTATTTTCAAGGTGGACGTGTTTGTGGAGGTCGTCCTCGAACTCCTGAAGCTTCCGGTACGTGACCGCGAAGGTGTTGCAGACATCCTCCGGTATCTCATAGCCATTGGCAAGGTGACGTATGGCGTGGACCGCATCACCGATCTCCTTATGTTCCCGATCGAGCCTGACCAGGGTTGCCTTGATCGTTTCCACATCCTGGGCCTCCGGTGTATTGCCTGCCCTTCTGGCGGCGTCGATCCGCCTGATGGCCGGAAAAAGAACCTCCTCTTCCTCGCGGAGATGGATTGCCATATCGTTGGCTATCCTGGCGAAGATAGTCGTGATCTCGATCACCTCCGGATGATGACTGCCATGGACCTCGGCAATCTTGCTTGTGTAGGCTGCGATCTGTGAGGTGTTCTCGTTAAGATAGTTGTGGTGAGTATTGACGATGTAATCAGCCAGAAAGGGCAGAGCCCAGGCGGAATAGTTGTGGCTCCGATCAAGCGGCGTGTTTTTTACCTCGACAATTTCCTGCTGGATTTCGACCGGGTCTAACCCCTTTTCCCGGCAGATTTCGGCCAGTGATATTCTGCCGCCGCAGCAGAAGTCGATGCCGTGCTTTTCGAAAACCCCGGCGGTGCGGAAATCGTCGGCAACCAGCGCACCGACGGTTGTTTCCGAACTGTATATCACCTGTTCATTTGTTAGTCCGTTCATGGCGCTTCTCCTTTGTACGTTATCTTCTTTATCAATTTTTCCATGATTTCAGCATAGCGCAAAAGCAGGGCAAAGGTAATTGACCCCTGTCAATAAATTGAATTGCTGTGCTGAAAAACCTGGACAGTTTCAGGTGTCGCCCTTATGAGACAAAAACCGCTCGCGATGCCAGATGAGTTCTCCGTTGCAATACACCTCGCACACCCGGTGCAGGGGGATGGATAACGGCTCGGCGGCAGCACCGTTCAGCTGAAAGGAAAAGTGATCATCCGGGTCAAACCGTACCTCGCGGAGCGGCACCACAATGATCCGCTCTTCGAGACGGTCGAAATAGCCGATGGCGAATTCTCCATGGCCGTATTTCCGGTCCCAGCGGATGCGGTTGAGCAGTTCCAGTATCGTGATCATGCCCTCTCCTTCTCAGCGATCCTTTAAACGTGTAGGATTCAACTGCCAAACCCAGGCGACCGCCTTTGTGTGTCATAGTCCGAACTCCTCCCGCAATTTATCCTCCATTCCCAGATAGCGCGGAGAAAAATGAAACGGGATCGCCGTGGTTACTCCTGCCTGACTGGCAATCAGCCCGGCCTGGAGGGCGGTCAGGTGACAGCGTTCGCCGGCCCGTTCACTGTCAGCATCGAGAAAAGCGGCCTCGATAAAGAGGCAATCAGCGCCACCGACGAGATTGACTATCCGCGCTGCGTTTTCCGGGGTAAATGCGGTATCGGTGACATAGGCTATTTTCTGTCCGGGAACGATATTCAGAATTCCTTTCTTCAATTCTCCAAGGGTGAAGTGGCGCTCTACCACTTCTCCTGCAACATGCCACCAGGCACGAAAAGGCTTGTCGTCCGCCTCCCCCCTGACAACTTCCCGTTTCAACTCCGCCAGCCACGGTCCGGTCGGCAGGCCCAGCTCCAGCGCCCGGTTCTTCATGATGTTCACATGGTTCTTTTCCTCCAGAGCATAGGCCAGACTGACGGTCTTATGATCGAGAAATGCCGTGCGGATACGAAAGGCTTCCTCATCCAGAATGATGCCGCCTTGCAGCTGCTCCGTCCGCTCGTATTCCCGTTTGAACCCGCCAAGGCAGTGGAACTCGGCGGAAAGGCACCTGCCGTCCGGATGGAGTTCGGCGGCGACTATTGTGAAGTCGGTGGGATAGCTCTCCACCAGGTTCCAGGTGTACGAGGCCAGTCGGTGCTCCACCCGGGCGGTGAAACCGGGAGGGCCGAAAAGGTGGATGCGCTTATCGCGACCAAGGAATACCCGCAGCAGATGATCGAAACCGATGAAGTGGTCGATGTGAGTATGGGAGATGAAGATGTGCGTAAGCCGCAGAATCTTTCGGGTCGGGAGTGCCCGAATGTCTCCCAGGTCAAAGAGCAGCGCCCGGCGCTCGTAGAGGAAATCTACGAAGACTGCCGGGTCGTCGAAGGGACCGTTTACCAGGCTTGGATGGAACTGGGGCGTCATGAGTCGCGCTCCTTCCTTACAGCATCAACATGTTGCCTGTACTAATTTTACCACTATTCTCAGAGAGGAAATACGGAACAGATTTATTTTCATCACAATTCAGAGGGCGGCATCTGATCCGCTTTAGTCAAAAAGTGATATAATTTGCTATGAGCAGAATATTTGCTAACGGAAGGGGTGAATATTATGAAAACGATTCGTGTTCATAAATTTGGGGAGCCTGAGGTAATGCGTCTTGAGGAGGTTCCCGGACTGACACCGGGGCCGGCTGAAGTTCTGGTCAGGCTGCATGCCGTCGGAGTGAATCCGGTTGACGCGTATATACGTTCAGGCCTGTATCGACCGGACCTGAAACTGCCGTACACGCCGGGTCTCGACGGGGCCGGTATCATCAGCGCCATCGGCTCCGGAGTAAAGCACCGGCAGGTAGGGCAGCGGGTCTATGTTGCCTGGTCGCTCAGCGGCACGTATGCTGAAGAAGTCGTCTGCAAAGAGTTTCAGACCCATCCGCTTCCGGAGGGGATCAGCTTCGGACAGGGTGCGGCAATTGGTGTTCCCTATGGAGCGGCATACCGGGCGCTGTTCCAGCGAGCTCGCGCAGTGGCCGGAGAAGCGGTTCTGGTTCATGGCGCCAGCGGCGGAGTGGGACTTGCTGCGGTGCAGCTGGCCCGGGCGGCCGGCCTGCGTGTCATAGGTACCGCCGGCACGGATGAGGGGCTGACGTTGGTTCTGGCGCAGGGTGCCCATCATGTCCTGAATCACCGAAGCGCCAACTATCTGGAAAAATTACAGGAGCTGACATGCGGCACGGGCGTGGATGTGATTCTGGAGATGCTCGCCAACGTGAATCTGGATCGCGACCTTGGCGCGCTGGCAATCGAAGGACGGGTGGTGGTGATTGGCAGCCGCGGACGGGTCGAGATCGATCCGCGTACTGCCATGGGCAAAGAAGCCTCAATCCTCGGCATGACTCTCTATAATGCCAGCGAGCAGGAGCTGGCCAGCATGCATGCCGCCTTTGTTGCGGGACTCGAAAACGGCACGTTGCGGCCGGTGGTGAGCAAAGAGCTGCCGCTGGCCGCCGCCGCCTCGGCTCACCACGCTGTTATGGAGGCAAGCACCTTCGGCAAAATTGTGCTGCTCCCTTGAGGCGCGTGAGAACACCGGGGACATAATGCAATATATGGCAGGCTGCCGCTTGGATGTTGATCACGCCCTTAGCCCGCAGCGGGTCAACAATTCACCTGACACAAAATGAAAAGCCCGCGATGATTTTCGCGGGCCTTTAAATTTTTCCCATTTTATCGGGATTCAGGCGGTATCAACCAGCCTGTAGTCAACTTCCTATTTTTTTAACAGTCTGGCGGCGTGTCCTCAGTCATCTGGTCCTCCATTTGGTAACAGAATCTCGAATACTGCAACTTCTACTGCACTCCTGCTACTCCTTTTGCTGCATCATTCTTGAATCAGGTAGCGCTACCTTGATTTCACTATAGCCATTCCAGACCCAAAAAAACAGTCTGTTTTTATTTTTCTTACCGGCGTATAGTAAATAGCTTTGCTAGAGTGAGGAGCAAGGCTGCTTTAAATGGAAGCCTTTCCACCCCTGATTTATCACTACATTCTTGAAACGTTTCCCATAAAAAAAGCCCCGGGTTTCCCCGGGGCTTTTAATTTTTACTGGAGCGTTGGCTAGGCTCTCATTACGTTCGCGGCCTGAAGCCCTTTCGGACCCTTGGTTACTTCAAACGTTACACTATCACCTTCAGCAAGCGATTTGAATCCGTCGCCTGCGATAGCGGAAAAATGACAAAATACATCGTCGCCGTTTTCCTGCTCAAGAAAACCAAAACCCTTGCTGTCGTTAAACCATTTAACTGTTCCGTTTACCATGTGTACTTTCTCCTAATCCTACTTTTCGATTTTGTCTGATTTTCAGACGTTTTTTAACTAAGCGCTTCTACACACGAGAAGTCAATCATCAAATGCACGCATAGAGATAATTATTCGCAACTGAGTCGGCAGGTGGATCAAAGAAAGCAACCTATCCCCTCAGTTTAATCTTCGGGCTTTGTATCTATCTTCCTCTGCTCCAGCATCGATTTCAGCTTCTGACGATAGGCAGATACGCTGATCTGGGCTGTGGTATATTGCAACAAGGCATCCAGATAGCGAAGCGATGGGGATGATGCGGGTTTTGATCCAAAGTCTGCATAAATCAAGGCTACGACGGTGTTTGCACGGATGAGGGGAAAAAGCAGCACTTCCGGGTCTTCCATCCTGCCGATCAGTCGGTAAAGTTCATGCGGCCACGTAGAATCGCTATGAAACCCAAAATACATCTGACCGGTTTTAATGACGTCCTCAATAATCTGTTGATCGTCAAGCGGGATTTTCAGATTGGAAAGGAGCGCCAATCCTTCTCCTTTTTCCCCATTAATCCCGAAAGAGTGCTCCGCAACAAGTCCGGATTCCGTCACCAAGAAAACGATGCCCCGCTCAAATATTTCGATCAGGTAGGCAAGAATGGCGACGGCTATCTCCGTACGGGTCTTACAGGTGCACAGTTGGGAGAGGCAAGTAAAAAAACGTTGTTCATCGCTGCCGCTGTGTTCCAATGACAATGTCCGTAGAAAGGCTCCCAAACCCGAGCAGAAAGCAAGTGCCTGTTGCGCCGAAGATTCTCCCGCACATTCCTTGCAGGGCCTGGGAATAATTGAACGTATTCCGGAACTGAGTGCCTGCAGGCCCAGAGTTCCCCAAAAACGAGAACAGGCAATCAGCACAACTGACGCCTGGGGATATTTCTTCAGATCCGTGCAGATCTGTATCGTATCCTGTATGGCAGCGTCATGCGGGACATCAATAAAAATGACCAGCTGCAAAGCTTGGCACAGCAACAACCTGATATTGATGGCAAGTGAGTCTATGGTATCTGACGATACCGAATAGATCCTTTCCTGAAAACATATCGATCTTACCATTGTCGACAGAATCGGTGACCGCGTAATCACTATCACCGCAATGTCAGGAGGAGAAGTCGCTTCGTTGCCTTTCGGTACTGAACCAGCCAGCAGCGACACCAGTTGCTGTTTCTGTTCTTTCACCGCAGATGGAAACTCCTCAACAATCAGCTTCTTGACCGCATTAACCTCACGGTAACCCTGATCGCTGCTGCGTTGAATCATTTTCCGCTGTTCAGCAAGAAGCTGTTGGAGCACTGACTTGGCGTCGTCCTGATCCCGCCCGTTCGCAACCATTGCAGGTGTGCTGCTTCCCGGTTGTTCCGAATCCAGATCCAGATTGGTGACACCGGCAATGCTCAGAATTTCATCCATGGTGCCATCACGCACCTTTTCATCAAAGATACGCAATGATTCCATCAGGATCCCCTGTGCGTTCAACAGGATTCTTTGCGGGAACTTGGACCTGGAAAAATGGTAGCCGTCAGCATTATCGCTCTTGGCAATATCCAGGGAGAATTCACCCGTTTTCCAGGTCAACACCTCAACTATTGTCATCTCTATCAATGATTCTATGCCGTTATAGGCGACTGTTTCATCAACCATATCATGTTCGAGCAGCGTAATAACAAGAGGCTTGCGATCATCTCCAGCGTTTTTCTGGATATCCAGAACTTCCACCAGCTGTTGTTCCGTTATGGCACCTGCACTGACCAGCACCTGCCCGATCCGCACCCGGCTATTGAGGTAGTTGGCACTGACCAGGTCACCATCATGGAACACCAGTTGGCTCTCCCCTTTTTCACTGGAGAGCCGTAATATACCGGATTTTCTGGACCCGTTCAGCAGCTGAATGATATCTATAATCGGAAAATTTTCCAGATCGCCTTTTAGTGACATATTTCTGAATCTCCGTGAGGAATCCGCGAGTTTGGGATCGCCCTACCAATCTGTTACCCTGCACAGCACATAATTTATCCGGGGCAAAGATAACATCAATTTACTCTGACGATGCCAGCCTGTCAACGGATCACGATGACCCGGTTTCTGCTAAGGTACTTCCAATTTTTAAGCGGGGCAATTAGGGAACAGTTAACTTAATTAAGCAGGCGTCCACTTGGCCGCCTTATGACCGATTGGTGATGGATGTTCTCTGCATGATAGTGTATAAAATTGCGTAGAGTCCTGATAGCTCACGGAACGCCCTTAATGCGGAAAGGGCACACTAACCCTGTTGGAGTAAGATCTATGAATGTAGACTTGGAAATGATGAGGAACCTGATACACAAACGAGCCGATGAGATCGAAAAGAGCGTTGCCGAAACCGGTTATCTGCCACGAACGGTCATCGGAGTCGGCACCTTTTTACTCGATAACGAAGGGGACATTGATCTGCTGTCCTCTAAACAAAAAGTCATCTTTGATAAATTTATTCTGCCGCTGCTGGCCGCACCTCGCCGGTAGCCGATAACCACTATCGAAACAAAAAGGAGGCCGTTCCCAATTGGAAACGCCTCCTCAATTATGTCTGTAAGAAAAACAGACTTGACTAAGTAGTATCATAGAGACACTACCGACTCCCGCTACGACTTGGCGTAATTGCCCGCGCCATACCAGTCGACCAGGACAACCGGCTCATCCCCCAGCACCCAGGCGTCGTGGTTGGCAGGAAGATTTGAAACATCTCCGGGGCGCAGATCGAACTCGGCGCCATCTTCCATTTTAACGTGCAGATGACCGGAAACCAGATATTGGAAATGGGGAGCCGTACACCATTCGGTGCCCGCAATCGGCTTCACATCTGCTGACCAGCGCCAGCCGGGCTCCAGGATCAGACGGCCCACAGTACCACCCGAGATATTGAGCAGTTCAACCTTGCCGTGGTTAAAGGTACGGACTTCATCAGGAGTGGTGAAATTTTTGAATTCCGCTTTCGATGCCATGAGAGTTTCCCCCTTTCATGTATTTGACTTCTTTTAATTCAATTTTACTCCGCTTTACGACGTTTGCAACCAATTCCAAAGGAACGTCAACCACAAACATAAAGGGTTGAAATTTCATTTTTATTCAGTTCTATGGCTGACATCCCCCCCCTTCCGTCCGCCTGCGTTACGTTCCTGCACTAATTCTTCTGGAGAATCATACGTAACACTCTCTCTAATCCAGAGTAGAACCAAACGGTAAAACGATCAAAAACCTTAAAAATGCATTTAATACGGGACATCCCGAATCTTTGCAACCTTCTCATTACATGATATTATTCTCAAAAGACGAAAGCTTCGTATAAGAATATGAATATCTGTTCAGTTCACGGGAAAAATTGAATGGAGGTGGGGCAACATGCTTGAGAATACTATCCACGACCGCGCAGCAGGCGCCATCATGGGCGCCTTTATCGGGGATGCCATGGCACTCGGGCCGCACTGGTACTACGACCTTGATGAGTTGCGCCAGGACTACGGTGAATGGATCACCGACTATACCGATCCACGACCGGGCCGTTACCACGCCGGGCTGAAGGCCGGACAGCTATCCCAGGCCGGGTTCATCCTTAAGCTGACACTGCGCTCGCTGGTTGATTGCGGCCGTTATGATGAAGCCGACTTCTGTCGCCGCATGGATGAAGAGCTTTTGCCGCTGCTGGATGGCACTCCGATCAGCGGGCCGGGTGGCTATACCAGTCAGTCGATCCGTGAACTGTGGCGGCAAAGAGTGCAGCAGAAGCTCCCGTGGGATCAGACCGGAGGCAACGCCGACGACACCGAGGCGATTGAGCGCACCCTGTCCCTGGCGGTGCGCTACGCTCTCGAACCTGCCCAGCTCGCACGCGTCATCACAGCCAACACCATCCTGACCCAGAAAGATGCCACAATTGTCTCCATGACCGTGGCCTATGGCGCCGTACTGGGGATGCTGGTACAGGGACATGCCTTGAATGAACACCTGTCGGGCAAATTGATGAGGCTGGTAAATAAGGGGGAACTCCCCTTTCACCACATTACCGGCGACAATCTGCAACCGCCCCGACCCGGCGATCCTGACCCGTCCCATGCAGGGCTGTTTGCCTCGCCTGATGCCCTGCTGACCCCGTCCTACCTGGCCGCAGCGGCTGTCGACCCGGATATCCGCATCGAACCGGCCTGGAAGGCTTCCATAGTCTACGGCATGCCCTGCGCTATTTACCACCAACTGCCGGCTGTATATTATCTGGCGGCACGTTTTCACGACGATTTCGAATCAGCCCTGCTGCATGCCGTCAACGGCGGCGGCCAGAACCAGGCCCGAGCCACACTGGCCGGTGCGCTGGTCGGCGCCCAGGTCGGTCTTTCGCGGATTCCGCAACGTTTTATTGATGGTCTGGAAGATTCCGCCACTCTGTGCAATCTGGCTGATCGGCTGGCGGCAGGTGTGCAGCCCACATTTCAGGCATGATCTGTCGCCATGAGATTCCAGTTTCCAATCATTGCTGCAGCTGCTTATATACAACATGTGATAATTTTTTATTTCTGGAGGATATGCATGATTAACCTGCTATGGTCAGGTTTCATTTTTCTGGTGCTGTTGTCAGGTTGCGGTTGGAATGGTACTCCGACCCGCAACAATGATTTCATCCCTGTAACTTCGATAGAGATCAGTGCGATTTCCTCGACCATTGCCGCAAACACATCCACCAGGCTTTCTGTAAAAGGGAACTTTTCAGGACAGTTTACCCGCGACATAACCGATCAAGTCGTCTGGTCGAGCGATGCGCCGACAGTGGCTGGGTTTGTAATCGGGGCAGTCCCGAGCCGGGTGACCGGTATTGCCCCGGGATCTGCTACTCTGACTGCAACAACAGGTGGTGTGTCGGCCACCTACACTTTGACGGTTAGTTCGGCAACCCTCTCTAAACTGACGATCTCCCCTGCCGATCCATTTATCGCCAAGGGTTTGGGCACCCAATTCACCGTAAGCGGCGATTTCTCGGACTCAACGACCCAGGATATGACCTTTGACGCCACCTGGGCTTCCAGCGCTTCAGGTGTGGCGACCGTCAGTAACGACGCAGTCAACAAATGTTTCCTCCAAACTCTCGCCGTCGGCACCTCAACAATTACTGCAACTTTTGCCATTAACGGTGTCAGCGACTCTACGCTGCTGACCGTCACCGCCCCGTCTATACGGTCTATTGAACTCTCGCCCACCAATCCATCAGTCCTGACCCTCAACACCAGAAGTTTTAAAGCGACCGGAACCTATTCCGACGGATCTACTGCTGATATAACTTCCAGGGTTACCTGGAACTCATCCAACACGGTCACAGCAACGATAGCAGGCAATGGGACAGCAACAACTTTAGCGCAGGGGACGACAGCCATCAGTGCAACTCTGGACGGTGTCAGCCAAACAACAAACCTCAAGACGACTGGTGGCAATCTGACCGCCATTACCCTGACCGCAGCCGGCACAACTCCGGTGGGCAGCAACATAACGCTGGCCAGCGGCACCAACATCCGCATGACTGCCACCGGCTTATTCAACAACGGCTCCACGCGGGACATTAGCGGGGTGGTTCTCTGGTCGACGGCCAATCCAAACTTAGCAACGGTGACCCTCCCTGCCGGCAATATGATTTTTCTCAACGCCAAAGCTGCAACACCGGCGACCACAGTTACGGTCAAATCCGGCTCCGGGTCTGTGACCGCAACTGCCACACTGACGGTCACAGCTACAACGCTTCTGTCCATCGCTATTTCCCCAGTGAATCTGAATATGACGGCCGGAACGACCGACAGGGTCAAGGTCAGTGGTAGTTTTGATGATGGTACCACCCAGGACTTAACTGCGAGTGACGGTACTATGTTGGCCTCCAGCAACACTTCGTTTGCCAGCGTCGGTAACTCCAGTACCGAGCTTGCCAACAAGGGGAGAGTTGGAGGAATCACCACCGGCCTTGCCACCATCAACGCAAACTATGGCAACTTGTCTGCTCCGGTACCGGCCAGTGTGAATGTGACGGCACCAACCGTTGTAAACCTGGCCATATCACCGGCTACTCCAACAGTGGCGACAGGAAACATGATCCAGTTTACGGCAACAGCAACTTTTAGTAACGGCACTAGCCAGATTGTTACCGAAGATACGGTCTGGACGATCGACAATCCGAACATCGCGATTCTGGCCGACTCCCTGAATCAGCCCGGCCAGGTTGTGGGGGTTGATGGTGGCACGGCGACACTTACGGCAAGCTTCCTCGGGTTGACCCCATCCCCATCCGTAACGATTATAGTGACACCCTAGACCAATACATAATTCTTTAACAATCAAGGAAGTGATTACATGAAACGTTCTTGCCTGCTAATTATGACCATCTCTCTGCCGCTTCTGCTCTGCGGCCAGGTCATGGCGCTGCACTCGGGCCCTTATATCGGGATGGCTATTGGTGGAAATGCTCTGATGAACGCTAGAAGTTCTGATGATTTGGGAGACTTCGGCCTCACTTTCAACCCGGCACTTCAGGGGAGCGCTGTTCTGGGATGGGATTTTGAACCGGGCAATCCTGTTGGAGAAGGGCGGGTTGAGCTGGAATACACCAGACGCAGCAATCGGCTCGACCATGTAAAGTTTGTCGAAGGGAGTTTCAATGGCAGCGGCAAGGTTGTGGCTGACAGCCTGCTGTTCAACTGTTTTGGTGTTTTCCACAACGACAGCCGATGGGCGCCGTATGCCGGGCTAGGCGTCGGAGCAGTCCGGATTGAGGCCTCTGAGTTGAAAGTAAACGGTCAGCCCATGGGCAATGGCACCGACGTAGTCTTCGCTTACCAGTTTGGTGGTGGTATTGATTTCGCGATTTCTGACCATCTGAATCTCGATCTCGGCTATCGTTTTTTCAGCAGTATCAGGCCTGCATTTTCAGAGGCCAATGGTCGCAAATTTGAAATGGAATATATCAATCACAGTGCCTTGCTTGGTCTTAGAGTGGGATTTTGAACAGCAAAATACATGCATTAATGTTTTTACAGATATGCTAGAATTCAGGAACACTCGGAGGTGTCAGTCATGAAAGCAGCTATGTTCTTAATTTCTTTGGCTATCTTAATTGTCAGCACTGCATTTGCCGACGACATCTACGTTGCAAATTCATTTTCCAACAATGTGACACCGGTTGACGGAGTGACCGACACTGCACTGGCTGACATAGCCGGTGGCCTTATTCCTCAAGAAGTGTCAGCATCTCCCAATGGGGACACCATCTATGTGTCCAATTTGGACTCTAACGATATTATTGTCATAGACCCTCGATACAAGACAGTTAAGGATCGGATTCCTGTTTCTTGTTCGCCATCCTCCATCGCCATGATGCCGTCGGGTGCAGAGGCCTTGGCCGTATGCCGAACATCCGGCCAAATCGTCAGAATCGACCTCGCCCAGCGGAGACAGACAGCGACACTGTCCGTCTCCTTCCCGCATAGTGTTGCCATAAATCCGGCAGCTGGTATTGCATATATAAGTCGTTCGATGTTCTCCAGTTATGTAGACGTCATTAGCCTGGCAACCTTCTCACGAATTGCATCCATCACCGTAGGTCGCTCTCCGCAGGGTCTCGCTGTATCCCCCGACGGTAAATATCTGTATGTAGCAAATTTTGGCGGAGGCGCGATTTCGGTCATAGATACATCTACAAATAAGGTCATAAGCAGCATCTCGATCGGTAGCCCCCGCAATATCGCAGTTTCTCCTGACGGCAAAACGCTCTATGTAACCAACTATAACAGCGGAACTATTTCGGTCATAGATGCTGCGTTATTGACCGTGACACATACCGTTAATGTCGGTATCCACCCCAATGGCATAGCTGCTGATTCCAAAGGTACTCGCCTCTACGTTTCTAACTACTCCTCGAACACCTTGAGTATTATCGATACAAAAACTCTTCTGTCGATTGCCACTGTGCCGACTGGCGTCGGCCCGCTCGGCGTTGGCCTGGCCAGACTGGACATGTTGCCACCTCAGACGGCTTCGACCTTGACTGGCAACAAAGGGTCCAATAACTGGTACGTTTCGGCGGTGACGGTTGATTTTACCGCTGTTGACGCCGAATCCGACGTAAAGGAAATACATTATTCTATAGATGATGCCGCAGAGATTGTTACTCCTGGATCTGCCGCCCGGTTGGTCATCAGCAAAGACGGTGCCCATACAGTCAGGTACTATTCTGTTGACACTGCCGGCAATGTGGAACAGATCAATCAACGTAACGTCAATATTGACCAGACTCCTCCGACAGTAGCTGTATCGTTAGACAAGAAGATACTCTGGCCTCCCAACCACAAAATGGTTAATGTTCAGGTCAATGGCTTGTTAACTGACCCCCAGTCCGGCGTTGCTTCAATTAATATCAATGTCATTGATGAATACGGGATCTATACAGGCACTGTTTCCGGTTTCGGCGGTGTAGTCAGCCTGGAGGCATGGCGTGACGGAAATGACAAGGATGGACGGCATTACTCTGTTATCGCCGTGGTCACCGACAAAGCTGGTAACAGCTCTACCGCCACAACAGAAGTTATGGTTCCCCATGACTTGGATAAGCAGCAATAAATCAGTTCACGGAATGGAATGAAACGGAGGGCTTTTTCCGGAGTCTCGCAATTTAATTCAAAAGGCGGCCAATTGGCCGCCTTTTGAATTAAAACTTTAAAGATATTACGTATGAACTGGATGTACTAACCGACAGAAGTTTAGTGACCTTTAAGTGCATAGATTCCGGGCGCATTTCTCCAATACCCTTTATAATCAAGGCCGTATCCGAACAGAAAGCGATCACCAACCTCAATACCCGTAAAGTCGGCCCTCATACCTGGTGTAACCTTGCGCAAGTGGAGTTTTTCAACGAGTACCGCCATCATGACCTTCGTTGCACCCTGTTGACGGCAATAATCGGCAATGGCGGCCAAAGTGACCCCCTCATCAAGAATATCATCCAGCAGCACCACCGTTCTGCCATGCAGATCAATCTGAGGCCTGACCTTCCAGTCGAGCGCAACACCGTTAATTTCATGACCATAGCGGGTAGCATGCACATAATCCACTTGCAGCGGAAATACCAGCTTCGTCAGCAGCTGCCCAGAAAAAGCCAATCCTCCATTCATACAACAAACCAGTACCGGATTTGACTCCTTAAACTCCGCTGTCATCTCAACTGCTAGCCGATCTATAGCCGCCAGGACACCCGTTTCATTGACCAGCAGATCACTTTCAGCAAGAACCCTACCCGCCTCTTCGATGTTCATAATTTCTCCTTTATCTGAGCACCAACAATCCTCACGATTCCGCCACTATCAATAGCCGTAATTGGCGCATTATAACAGCTGGTTTGCTTAAACAATTCAACAACATCTTTTGCCTGACTAACCCCTATCTCTACCAGCAGCCATCCGCCATTGTTAAGATGTTCAACAGCAGCAGGAATGAGTGATCGGTATACATCAAGACCGTCTGAGCCGCCGTCCAGCGCTGCCCGCGGATCATAATCCCGCACTTCCTGATCAAGAGATTCGATATCAAATGTTGGAATATACGGCGGATTTGACACAATCAGATCAAATCGGCGGCCTGCAACGGGAACAAACAGAGATCCGAACTGAAATTCTATCGGTGCCCCATGTTTCTCGGAATTGCGCTTGGCAACGGTCAAAGCTGCTTCCGAAATATCTGTAGCCGTAACAAGCGATTGCAATAACCTTTTTTGTAAAGAAATTGCAATACATCCGCTTCCGGTACCGATATCCAGAATTGTACGAGCGCCAGGATTCCGTGCAATCGCCTCCGCTACCAACACCTCGGTGTCATATCTCGGAATCAGAACATCAGCCGTAACTTCATACTCCAAACCGCAGAATTCCTGGCTCCCCAGAATATGCTGAAGCGGCTCACGCCGTGCTCTCCGAACTACCATGGCGCGATATGCTGTAAGTTCCTCGTCATTCAAAGGTTTGTCGTGTTGAAGATACAGACCGACTCTATCGACACCCATTGCGGCACAGAGGAGCCACTCAGCTTCCAGGCGTGCATTTGCGACCCCTTTCGTGAGCAGATACTCTTTTGTCCAGGCAAGTATTTTAAGAGTTGTCCAAATTTCCTGCGTTGCCATCATTTACTCCTGAGGACAGATACTACCATGTATTCACTCAATGACAAAGGGCGGTCTCTTTAAGAGGCCGCCCTTTGTCATTACAGCATGTAGAAACTACTAAATTAACTTGACTGCCATCTGAGCATACTGAAGAATAAAGGAAGGAATAATACCAGGAATCAGTGTACCGGCAACTGCAATTATCAGCGCAAGAGCAACCGGCGCAGTAACATGCACCCACTCGAAATCCTCTGTGGACTCTTTGAAATACATGTAGACCATGATACGCAGATAGTAATAAGCGGACGCGGCACTGTTAAGCACGCCAATAACCGCCAGCCAGATGTACCCTTTCTGGATTGCTCCTGAGAAGAGGTAAAACTTGCCGATAAAACCGGCTGCCGGAGGTACTCCTGCCAAAGAGAACAGGAATAATGTCATCGCAACTGCGAGAAGCGGACGTTTGAATCCCAAGCCGGCAAAATCAGAGACGTTACCGTTAGTATCACCCTTTTTGGAAACGAGGATGATAATTGCAAAGGCTCCGATGTTCATGAAGGCGTAAGAAAGCATATAAAACAGGATACCTGCAGTGCCGGTACCGTTTCCGGCGGTAAAACCAACAAGTGCATACCCTGCGTGTGCTATTGATGAATAAGCAAGAACGCGCTTGATGTTGTCCTGACGAAGCGCTGTTATGTTACCAACCGTCATCGTCAACACAGCCAGCACCCAGAGTACCTGGCTCCACTCTACCTGTAATGTCGGGAGCGCAACCAGAAAGATACGTAGCAGCGCGGCAAAACCGGCAGCCTTAGGACCGGCTGACATGAAGGCGGTCATCGGCGTTGGAGCACCCTCGTAGACGTCAGGTGTCCACATGTGAAACGGTGCAGCAGCAATTTTAAACGCAAATCCGGTCATCATAAGCAACATGCCGGCTACCAGCATGATATTGGACGATGGGAGCGTCATCTGACCGACGATTGAGGCAATCTTGTAGAGGCGTGTAGTTCCGGTTGCGCCGTAAATGAGCGCCATGCCGTAAAGCATGAAACCGGTGGAGAACGCACCGAGCATGAAGTATTTGAGACCAGCTTCATTCGATTTTTTGTTGGCCCTGTTGAATCCG
>JANYBN010000161.1 GCA_025360785.1 Geobacter sp. | reverse complement strand
AGCCAAATTTCATCTATACTGAGGCGCTTCCCCTTATTACAAGCCGAGGATTTCCCATGCTCACAGCACTAATCATCATCTTTGTCATCGCCTACGCCGCCATAGCTTTCGAGCATCTGCTCAAAGTTAACAAGACCGCTTCCGCTCTGATCGGCGCCGGCTTGCTCTGGTCGATTTATGCCATGTCAACCGGCGATCACCACCTGGTGAACGTGCAGCTGGGAGAGTCTCTGATGAGCACCGCCCAGATCGTCTTCTTCCTGATGGGGGCGATGACCATCGTCGAGGTGGTGGATGCCCATAACGGCTTCGATGTGATCACCAGGCGCATCAATACTAAAAGCCTGGTATCCCTGCTCTGGTTGATAGGTATCGTAACCTTCTTCCTGAGTGCGGTGCTGGACAACCTTACCACCACCATCGTGATGATCTCGCTGATCAAGAAACTTCTGAACAAACAGGACGACCGGCTGTTCTTTGCCGGTATCATCGTCATCTCGGCCAATGCCGGCGGTGCATGGTCACCCATCGGCGACGTAACGACCACCATGCTCTGGATCGGCGGGCAGATCACTGCCCTTGCTATCATGAAGGGCGTATTCCTGGCTTCTGCCGTCAACATGGTCGTGCCGCTGGCAATTACCAGCTGGTTTCTGAAAGGCAAAAAAGTTGTCAGCCCGGCGAGAAGCGAAGAACATGGCCATAGCGACACAACCACTCCCTTTGAGCAGAACCTGATGTTCACCATGGGTCTTGGAATTCTGGTCTGCGTGCCGATATTCAAAGCGGTGACCCACCTTCCCCCTTTCATGGGCATCCTCTTCGGCCTGGGAATTATCTGGCTGACCGGTGAGCTGATTCACAGCAAAAAGGATGATGAGGCCAGGGAGCACCTGACTCTGGCGCGGGCGCTCAAACAGATCGACATGAGCTCAATCATCTTTTTCATCGGCATCCTGCTGGCGGTTTCAACCCTTGAGCACACCCACATACTGACCAACCTGGCCGCCTGGTTCAACAGAACCGTGGGGCGCGAGGACGTCATCGTCGCCATCATCGGCATGGTGAGCGCCATTGTGGACAACGTACCGCTGGTGGCAGCCTCCATGGGGATGTACAGCCTGGCGGAATATCCGCCTGACAGTTTTTTGTGGGAGTTCATGGCCTATTGTACCGGCACGGGGGGATCGATCCTGATCATCGGATCTGCGGCGGGTGTCGCCGCCATGGGGTTGGAGAAGATCCACTTCTTCTGGTATGTAAAACGAATCAGCGGACTTGCATTGATCGGCTACTTCTGCGGCATCGCTGTTTACATTACGCAGTACCGGCTGATGCACTGAACCGGCATGCAAAGCAAAAGAGGTCCCCAAATTGGGAACCCCTCTAAAAGCAGTCTTATAAAATTACCTGAATAGAACCAATCTCCCGCTTTGGCGGCTAAACAGTCCCCCTCTCCATGAGGGAGAGGGCTAGGGTGAGGGGGCAGGGTTGGATCATGCAGCACTGTTGCCCCCTCATCCGGCCGTTGGCCACCTTCTCCCTAAGGGAGAAGGAACTTGCTGTAGATTAGTGCTAATAAGATAAAATTAAATGCTAAATAGAATCTGCCGCCACAACGCAGGGCTGATCCTCATCCTCTTCCACCGCTTCGCCTTCAAACTCCTCATCATCAAGATACGGCACCGATCTTCTTCCCAGAGCCGCAATCACCTTGCCGCTGACCAGGCCGCTGACGGCGGCGATTACAACCGTTACGAGTATCCCTGACAGTTGTGCCCCGAAGTTGATGCCGCTGACGACAAACATCGCGGCAACTCCGCCGAGGATACCCGGCAGGCCGTGCAGATAGAGTACGCCGCAGGTATCGACCTTCTTAGTCATTTCCGTCAGCCGCGATTGAATGACGGCAAAACCGAACGTTGAAACAACTCCGGCCAGGATGCCGATCGCAAAGGCGGTGCCGGGCACTGCGATGTCGCAGGTTGAACCGATGGCCACACCGCCGGCCAGCGTCGCGTTGGCGATATCCGCAGCCGATACCTTGCCCCTCAGCTTTACCGAAGCAAAATAGGTGGCGATAGTCGAGCCGCAGAGCGCCAGGATGACGTTGACGGCTGTCCGTGGCACATCAGCCGGGGCAACCAACGCCGCGCAGAAACTGGGCCAGAACACCCAAAGCACCATGCTTCCCAGCAGTGAATACCGGTCGCTGGTGTCGTCGCACTCGATCGGGGTGTCATACTCTTTCAGCGTGGTCATGGAGGATGCCACAGCCAGGCCGAAGATCGCGCCGAAGGCGTGAATAACTATTGATCCGCCGGTATCGACCACCTTGCCGGTGACCAACCCCAGGCCGCCATTAAGGACGATCCATTCATTCAAGGCATAGAACGGCACGAACAGCAGACCCAGCAGCATGTACTGCCCCATTTTCAGACGCCCCAGCACCGCTCCGGCGCATATCAGCAGGCTGGCAGCGGCAAATTCGGCCAGAATCAGCTTATCGATGAGCCCTTCAGTGCCGCCGAAGCCGTAAAAGTTCTCCTTCAGGAAGTACAGCGGGATGGAGACGCTTACCAGCAGATAGGTTGCCGTCAATGCCGAGCGGCCGTACTTTTTGACAAATACCATCAGGAAGCCGAAGCCCACCAGCAGCATGGCCATGATATGAATGGCGCGCTCGTATTTCTGGACATCACTCAGCGCAGCAAGTGTGGTGCCTGCATTTTCAGCAGCGGCTACCTGTCCGCATACAACAAACATCAGCACGATAAGCGTAAGTACATTTTTAATGCAGTTTTGCATAATCTCTCCTTTAAATTAAACTACCGCCACTCTACTGCAGCCCGCAAATTGTGCATGTAGTGAGCCAAAAATCTTTTGATGCCTAAATATTCGGCCAACTTGGTCTAAATATAGGCAGACAGATGATTGTTTTACCGGCAGATCTGTTTACCTTAGTTGACATATATGTCAACATCGGCCAATTCGCGTAATTCATCTGTGTAAATTGCGATAATTATGCACTGAAACAGATATGGACTTTTTAGCTAACTGCATCAATAATGCAGCCACACCTGAACAATCTCAGCTCAGCAAATATTGGTAGATTTTTCATGAAAATTAAAATTGCCAGAGTCGCTTCCATCATAGCTGCGCTATCGTTCCTTGCCCTTTGCCTGGGCATAAAATGGAACCTTACCGGAGGGTGGGAAGGCATATACCTGTTGTCCGGGAGCAACTGGCGTTTAGAGGTGACTGACGACGTGTTCCCTGAGGATGTCACCAGGTTCATTGCCGGGATACCTTTTGGCGATTTTGTAAATAAACAACACCGTATTACGCCCAATGATTCCCACCTTTTATTAAACTGGAATGTCAAAAACGGGAATGGTTCCATCAAAAACATATTTCCGGACGGGAAAAAACTGCTGATAAATCTGAGCCGATTCAAATCACTTGAAGGATACCCACACTCCGGGATCTTTCTTGGCGGAGGCCTGTCGAAAAACGATCCCGACTACAATGCCAATGATAAGAATCAAACCGGGATGGCCTATTTCGACGGCAGGCGCTGGATTCACATCTGGTGCTATGTAAACGAAGCCATCGCTTCCGCAGCAAATCCGGACAAAATCATCGAACCGGCTAAATGGAAATTTGTCAGCAGCAAAATTATTGAAAAAGGCAGCATGAATATCACTATTGAGAGCAAACATTCGGCGGTAGTGGGTGGTTTACCGGTGACGATA
>JANYBN010000141.1 GCA_025360785.1 Geobacter sp. | reverse complement strand
TGCATCTGTTTCTGCTCAAACTTCCTTCAGTCATACGGTACATAAGCATTGGTTCATCGAGAAGTTCAACACTGTATTTCATGCCGATTCGCATCCACATATTATCGTCTTCAGCAACAGTCAGTCCTTCCTCGAACAGGCCAACTGCATCAAAAACCTGCTTTCTAACCATTACCGTGGAGGTAACGACGTAACTCTTCAAAAAGATGTTTTTTACAATATCACCCTCCATCAGGCGCTCTCTCTTGCAGACTTTTTTCGATTGCATGCCCTGTTCATCGAAAAATCTGTTTTCCGTAAAAGCCATACCCAATGTGTCATTTTTCAAAAACAGCACCGCCTGCTTTTCGAGTTTTTCCGGCAGCCACTTGTCGTCCGCATCAAGAAAGGCGATCAATTCACCCTGTGCCTTCGATATCCCAAAATTTCTTGCAGCTGCAACGCCGTTATTTTCCATATAGTAATATCGTACAGTCTGGTATCCGGTATCGATTATGGCCTTGGTTGTGTCGGTTGATCCGTCGTCGATCACTATTATTTCGTAATCTGAACAGGTTTGATGAAGCACACTGTCCAATGCTTCGCAAATGTATTTGTCGCAGTTGTAAGTAGGTATTATTACGCTTATCACTTAATTTCACCTTCTCTTTTTTCAGTGGATTAACAGTGGCTTAAGCATTTGCATCATGTTTTTTACATCACCCTCGCTCATTAAACTGTGAACCGGCAAAGTAATTATTCTTTCTGCAATGTCTTTTGCCACTGGAAACGAATTTTTATTGGAAATATTTCCGATTCCATCGATCCCATCAATGGAATCGGGGTAACCGCCTGATATTCCCAATCCCATCCTCTCGCTCTTCCGAAGTATCTTCATTTTGGTATCAGAATCAGCGACCAACACGGGAAATCTGATTAAATCTGCAATTGCTCCCCGGCAAACACCTGGAGGATTTATCCCGTAGCCGGCAATTTTATTGTTATTTATCGAGCGGGCGGCCTTAAGGTTATTAATTTTGGTATTCCATTTTTTTGCCATCCCCGCCTGGAATGAAGACAACCTTCTGATTGGAAAGAATGGATTGAAATATGTTTCTCCCAGTTTTAAAAATGGCAATAATTTCGGTAGCCAGTAAATCCATGGATAAATAAGTACCGACAGTGCAACGACATTAAGAATCAGTTTCAGACTGTCCAAGACCCCATATCCTTTAATATCGGCCAGCCTCTTCTCAAGTATTCGCCCGATCAGATCATTATCAGTCAGGATCAGACCACCTTCTAAAGTAGAAAAAGCCTTTCCACGCCCCAGGCTGAACAGTCCTACATTTCCCAGCGTTCCCAACTTCTTTCCGTTCCATTCACCCCCCATTGCCTGGGCAGCGTCTTCCAGGACGAATATGTCGCGCTTGCTTATCAGTGTCTTTACCCGCTCCACATCAGCCGGCATGCCGAATAAATGGGTGGGGATCACACAGAGTAGACGTGGACTATCCAATTCCTCCTTGAGACGGTCAAAATCAAAATCGAGCGTCCCTTGTGCCATATCGCATAATCGAACTTTGAACCCGGCCCTTATTATCGCTGATGGAACGGAGTAGCAGGTATAGGCCGGAATAAGAACTTCATTTCTCTCCGGGTAGATCTCATGCAATGCTTGAAGTATGAAGACAAGGGCCGCCTTCCCGGAGGAAACAGCAAAACAATATCTGACCTGGTAAAATGATTTGAGTTCATCTTCGAACCTCTTGACGATGCGCTCCCCTTGAAAGAATCCGGCAATCCCTGACACAATATCTTTAAGATAAATCGGCGACGCTGCCGGAGGTATAGTTCTTCCGATACGCATTACCATAGTGAATCCTCTCTCTTACCAGCAACGCAGACCGCATAATCAAGTTATCCATGAGCACGATTAGTGCCATATTTATTTCTGTAATTACGAGTGCTTACGATTTTGGTTGCGTGATTAAATACTGGCTAAACAAATAGATTTATGGTCTGAAATGTCGATATGCTGTATCAATAGGCAAGGGAGGAGAGGTGTTAAAAATGTTCATATTGTTAGATTCGGGGATGGGGAAAGATACGATTTTTTCTGTCTCATCGGTTACTTCCGGATAGAGCAGACTTGATAGCCAGATTTTAACTCGGGGTTTGTTCCCATCTTTCTTTTAATAATTCATAAACAATACCTGCGTTAAAAATAATCGATTTTTCTAAAAGAATAATTTCTTGTGGTCTTTTTTTACAAGTTGCTACTATGTATTGAAAAAACTTGGTAGCTATGTCCCTGAATAGATACAATGGGACGTTACATAGTATTCGATTATTTTTTCGCAGGTTAAGTATTACGTATTGTCCGCGGGTTTGATGATCATTCATCACATTGTGTAATCTTCCTGCTCTAAACGAGTATTTTCTAAAATAGCTCTTTGTCAGCCTGTCATCACAGACGGGGTGATACACAATAGAGTCAGGTCTGTAGATCATTTGTTCTTTGTTTCTCAATAATCTGTTGCATAACTCCGTATCTTCAACCATCGCCTTTTTATTATTTTTCAGATTCATCCTTTCATTGAAACCGCCATATTTATCGAAAACCTCTCTGGCAAAAAACATATTTGCTCCAATTGCCGGGTACATACCGGGTTGATGATAACTTTTATCAATATCACCTAAATCATGTTCGACAATTACTCCATCCGTATTCCTGAATGTGCCCTCTTTAGCAATCCACACCGGTAATGTATCCGGCCATAATGGAAGTACCCTTCCTCCGAACGCCTTGCAATCCGGATTTACCGAAAAAGCCTGTTTAATAGATAACAACCATTTTGAGTCCAAGATTATGTCATCATCGGTAAATGCGATGATGCGGCCTTTCGACTCTTTAATCCCGGTATTCAAGGCAAATATTTTTCCCTGACGTTCTTCAAAAATATAACGGAATGTAATAGGACACCTTGCAACAAACTCATCACACACCTGTTTTGTATTGTCCGTTGAATTGTTGTCAACTATGATTACTTCGAAACTGATATTACTGACAGCATCTTGTCGGGTAAGATCCAAAAGAACGCTGTGCAGAAGATTTCCTCTATTATATGTGCAGATAATAACGCTGATATCCATTTGTCTCTCCTTTGCTATTCCAGATGAAATTCCGGTTGGACGTTTTCCGGACTTCCTCCTGCAAATTTAGAGTCGGCAGCACCCCATCCTCCAATAACCGGAAGATGACGCCATCCTTTCATAAACGGCCCAAGAACGGCAGTCAGGCAGTCCGGCAGGAAGAGGCCGAAGCTGAACGAACGATTTATTTTCATCAATCTTAACAGCACCCGAATGCGTAACAGCAGCGGCAGATGTCCGGCATTTCTATCAATGATGCCGCCCAGGTTGAAATGCCGATACAGTCTATTGAGAACAGCATCCAGCTCTCCCGAAGGAGTAAGATCCGGGAGGGGTTTCGAATTATTCCGGCTGACTGTAAACGCCTTTTCGTAGATGTTTTCCAGGCACTTATCCCAGGCTGGCCCGTCGTGAAAATCAATAATGCTTTCCCTGCACAGTTCCCCGGTCCGGAGTCGGTATGCCGGATCCGCAATCAATCGAGAGATTGCATCTACATAGGCTTCGAGATTCGTGAATTTCTGTACCACTTCATCGATCGCCGGTGATCCGGCGCCAAGTACTTCTGAACCGGGTGAATGGGGAAAATAACTGACCAGCGGCAGGCCATAATTGCCTGCCTCAAGCAGGGAGGTGTTCGATGAAAACGGGAAAGAGTCCAGATAGATATCTGCTGCTTCGTAATAAACTGCTGTGTCGGCAACCGGACCCAATGCCCTGAGCCTTCCATGCGTTTTCCGCTGACCTGTTTCCCATTGATCCCTGTTTTCCGGGCCGATTACGAGCACTACAACGTTCTTGAAACGCTCAATAATCGGCATTATGCTGTCTACAAAATCAACACCGGACTGTTTTTTGAATTTCATCCCTCTGGCAATGGATATGATGAGCACAGAATCGCTTGTCAAACCCAGCTTGATCTTTGCTTCTTTGCGAGTAAGTGAGCGCTGCCGCTGGAGTATCGGTATCGGGAGAATGGAAATTCTCTCCGCATCAATGCGACTCCGTTCCCGTGCAAGCCGGATGCCACTCTCTCGCATATGAACAAAAACGTCGCTTATAGTGGCGCCCACCCAGAATCTCTCGTCTGCATGAGCAATATAGATAATTGGGGGGAAACTGTCCCTGTGCGCAAAGGCTATCAGCGGCAGAGTGTCCTCCGGATACAGATGAAGCACGATCAGGTCTGCACAGCGGACATGATCCCGTAACGCCTGAGCGCGCCGGACAGGATCCGCTATATCCGGGCTGATGACATATACAGCGCCGCCTCTCTGTGCCACCGAAGCAGCAAGATGTTCCGGTACGGCCTCCCGTTGAGCTCCGGTTATCACTACAGAATGGGACCTCTGCCGGTCCTTTTCAATCCACCTCCAAAGATATCGGGTATCTCCGCCAATCGGCCGCGCAAAGGTGATCACATGGACAATGTGCTGTTGTGCCGGTTCAAGCTTTGGGCTGGTTCGGCTCAAGGTCTTATCCTGCATGGTTTTGTTGCCTATCTCCTGTAAAACCATTTCCAGTTGCGGGCTGACAAATATGCCAGGGTGCCGGAAAGCGGCATAATCAGCTGCAACTTGAGCGCACACGGCAGACGCAGAACAGCTTTCTCCGGCCAGCAGGTATTCCGCCTGTTCAAGCAGGTTCCGGAAAATATTGTAATCGTACCTGATCTTAGGATCATCATCGTATTTACATTCACTCACGTCCATATTCCACCTTCGTTTACTGTGGTCAGTGGCGGCAATATTGGCGCCACTTGATAATGATTTCATCCAAAAAGTCTCTGCATTGGCCTCACTACAAACCTTTCCCGTTCTGTCGCGGTTAGCCCGATGGCTATTACAGTAACCACTAACCCGACTCCTGCCAATCCACCCTGCAAAAACAGATTTTGCCAGTCTGCCGGCTTTCCCATAAGACGAATGGTTAATATAAGGATTGCCTGCAGCGCGCCTGCAGCAACCGGGCGTACGCAGGCACTAAACAGGAAGCTTTTTACCGAAAGGCCGATAATCTTTTGCAGCAGCAATGGAATTGCGATCAAATCAATGATCACCGAAGCAATGACTGTCGCTGCAGCAATGCCGGCAAGTCCATAGGGTCGGATCAGAATCAAACTGAACGTCAGATTCAACACGGACCCACATATAAGTGCTATGGCTATTGTCCGCACTCGACCCGAACCAATCAGGATTTGCCCGGCAATGTTGGAAACATAGGTTGTAAAGGTGCTGATTAATAATATTTGGAATACTAACGCCACGGAATGAAATTGCGCTCCGCTCACGTACATCTCCCCAACCCACAGACGGTAAAAATCTTCCGCCCAAAAGGTAGCCACCAGTACAGTGGAGAACATTGCCAGCAACATAAGCCTTGAACCATCGTGATAAAGACGCACAAGCTCTTTTTGATCGCCTTTTGCATACATCTCTACAGCGACTGGATACATGACCTGGCCGACCGGGCTAAGAACGGAATTGACATTTCTGAGCAGGCCCGTAGCCAATGCATAGTACCCGAGAGCAGCAATGGGCATGAATGCACCGATGAGTATGTTAGGCACATAGTTGTAGACATACGAGTTTATTGAAATCAGGAAATTCCACCCCCCGAACGAAGCAATCTCGCGCAACCGGCTGAGTTTTGCCCGATGCCATGTCACTTCCAGCTCTGGCGCAAGACATCTGGCCACTCGCCAGCGGATCAGGTAATCAATGACATTTGCTCCGCAGAAAGCAACGCTGACGCCTATAAGGCCATGACCCGTTTTGAGGGCAGAAAAAATACCTCCTGCTGTCACCAATCGTGTCCCTACGCCGATCAGGTTCGAAAGGTCGAAGCGCTGCATGGCCGTAAATATCGCTGCATACGGGGAAAATACACATTGTACGGCGCTGCTGACACCTACTATCAGGATGCACCAGAATGCTTCCTGCACCATGTCTGACGGAATCGTAAAGAGGTGAGGTGTAATATATGCAGTCCCTAAGCTGAGAGCCAGCATCAGTGTCCCTAGCAGGGAAAGCGCAGCCACTGCGCTGCTGAGGCAATCGCTGCCTCTGTCATAATCGCGCACCGCAAGATAGCGCGTAAGGTACTGAGTGACTCCGGCGCGAAACCCCAGGTCCAGGAATCCGTAGTATCCGATGAAGCTCGATGTCAAAATCCAGATGCCATATCGCGCCGCGCCCAGTTGGTTAATCACGTAAGGTGTCAGCACCAGAGTCACTGAAGCATTGACAACGAATCCGATCCAGTTACTGGTAATGTTACGAAGAATCGTGGCTGCCCTACTCACGATGGAACTCATTGCACTTCATTGTTTTCTCCTGGCCTCTGTAAAGACATGGATCAATGACCATTCTAAAATCAACCTTGACGCAACCCTCCGTCTGGTATCACTGGATTTTGTAAACCAAAATATATGCCAACAAACGCTTCTTAAAATATGCAGTAATATCGTGGCATTCCGATTAAACAAGCGACAAGCCGACTGTATAAAACTTCCGGAGGACACCTCCAGCAACCCGGTAACAGGCTGTAATATAAAAGCAAAAATGACTGTTAATACTTTTACGCGTGTCTGTTTTCAGAAATAACCGGCCTAACACCTGAAACGGCGGTTATAGCGGCACTATTTCAATAGCCGCCAGGTTCCAGCGATCATTTGTTGGCGATGTGCAGGAAATTGTTGCAGTGGCACCAGCCGTGGCGACAGGTGCAGTAATGTACTGCACCCAGAAAGTATCACCGGCCGGCGCCAGGAACTCACTGAACTTGGTCTGATCTGAACTCACTGCCCGGACAACAGCCCTGTCCCAATCATCTCCGACACCCCACACCAAAGAATTTGCTCTGGTCGTAACCAGCGATACCGTCGATGCTCCGCTTGCCGCACTGGCGTTTGCAACTGCGCCGTTCACGAGCAGGCTGGCCCGCTGAAAAGCGGCCACCGTAATCATCCCCTGATAAGAACCGTTCGCCAGGGTTGCTGTGACAACCACATTATTTACGACATTAGCTGCCATGGCCTGCCAGATTTCAGCTGTCCCGGCCTGTGCATTGGCACGGGCGCGCCTTGTCCAGGTCAGACCGCCGCCGGTAACAGAACTTATACTCTGAGAACCTCGGGCACCGGGTCCGTCCAAAGCGATGAAGGCGACCAGCAGTTCGTTCGGCCTGGCTGTGCTGAAGCCAGGCGAGCTAATGGTGCGGCTTCTGGCCGACTGCTTTGTGGTTACAGACATATCGAGTACCGGCGCCAGTGAGGGTGGCGGTGGTGTATCTATCACAATAGTCAGGATTCTAGTGGTTATCTGCGGGAGAGCTCCGGCATCGCTAACCTGAACCGTAAAAGTTGAGGAGCCGGCAACGGTGGGCGTTCCGGAGACAACTCCGGTCAAGCTGTTTAGCGATAGACCCGTAGGCAGCGAGCCGCCGGCAAGCGTCCAGGAATACGGCAGAGTTCCGCCGCCGGCCGCAAGCGTGTTCGAATACAGGACGTTCAATGTTCCTCCGGGCAGTGAAGTTGTCGTGATCATCAGCGGAGCCGCTAATACAGTCAGGGTTGAGTTGCCGGAGATTCCGCTCAGTGTTGCTGTTGCGGAAATAGTGCTGCTGCCGGCGCTTCTGGCCGTGGCGAGGCCGCTGGCATTGATGGTGGCTACACTCAGGTTAGATGAGGCCCAGGTGGTCTGGGAGGTTATATTCTGTGTACTGCCATCGGAATAGGTCCCGGTAGCGGTGAATTGTTGTGTAGACCCGACCTGGATCGACGGACCGGCCGGTGTCACCGCTATTGACGAGAGCGTTATGAGCGGGGTTACGACAGTGCTAAGTACCACATCGACCCAGTAGTTGGAACTCCTCCACCCCAGAGCGGGGAAGCTGCTGTTAGAGCCATAAACATACACGCCGTTGACGCCGGATACGCCCGCTGCCAGGGCATGCAGCGGAGGACGATCCACTCCTGCCGTTGCGAAAAAGTATTGATCGCAGCTGTAGTGGCCGGTGTTGGTGTGATAGGAAGCGACGTAAACCGTGTTGGCAGTAATAGCCACCGGGGCGGAAAAGTTCACCTGCTGCCACCCGGAGCCGGTTTCGCCGGTAAACGTAGCAGTTGCCAGACGGCTGCCGCTGCTTGACCAGAGGTTACCGATGTGAGTACCGCTATTGGCGCTGGCCTTATAGAAGCGAACGCCGGTGATGGAGCCGTTTGTATCGGAACGGAACTTAACTCCCAGTTCCACCGCGCTGTCCGGCCCGGAATCCGCAATTTGCGGAAGCGTTGAGGGCCAGATATTAAAATCGGCCTGTGTAACGATGGTAATGTTCAAAGCTTTGGTGACGAGCTGCCGGGGGATGCTGCTATCGTTTACCTGTACCGTGAAACTGAAGAGGCCTCCAGCCGTAGGCGTTCCGGAGATAACCCCGGTCGAACTACTGAGCGACAGCCCCGTCGGCAGTGAGCCGGCGATAGACCAGGAGTACGGAAGAGTCCCGCCGCTGGCCGCCAGCGTGAACTTGTAAGGAAAATTCAGTGTACCTCCGGGCAGTGAAGCCGTTGTGATCGCCAACGGGGCCGCCTGCACTGTCAGCGCCGTAGTGCCGGTGATTCCGCCGAGCGTCGCCGAGATGGTGGTGCTGCCGGCACCTCCGGCCGTGGCAAGGCCGACACTGTTGATGCCGGCTACGCCAGTATTTGACGAAACCCAGGTCACCTGGCTGGTAATATTCTGCGTACTCCCCTCTGAGTAAGTCCCGGTGGCGGTGAATTGCTGAGTGGCTCCGGTCAGGATCGTCTGGTTGACCGGGGTCACAGCAATTTCCATAAGCGTCCCAGGCGTAATCTGGATGTTTGTGCCGGTATCATGACGAACCCGCAACACATTCAGGGAGGGATCAAATGTCCAACCGGCCTCATCCAGGTCAGATCTCTGGCTGAGGGTCTGTCCATCAACAGTCACGCCGGCTGGTGTAAAACTTGTACGCAGCACCTCAGTAGAAGCGCTATCGCTGGTGGTGTAACCAACCCCGCTTGGCGAATACGTTATATTCTTAACGACTGAACCGGATCGGACAAGGTGATTCTGCCCCGCCGGCGCCCAATCCGGAACGGCTCCCATGCCGGTCAAGAAGTGTCTGATATAATCACCGTAACCGTCGGTAAACCAGACATGGTTAACTTCCGGACCGTCTATTACTATGCCGTTGTCACGGGCCATATATGTAGCCCAGTTAAGTGAACGATACGCCTTTTCCAGGGCATCCACATCGCCGGTTTTTTCATACAGCAGCGCATTAACCGACGCATAGCGGGAGGTATGGCTCCCCATGGGATGCCAGAATTGCATCTGTTCGGCAATGGTGATCGTATTGGCACCGTAGGAGAGAACCTTGAATTTGGACTCAACCCAGCTGATAAGACCGCGGACATGACTCTCCCAGGATGGGTCTGATTCCGGGTGCTCCAGGAGGTATCGTACCGTCATCATGGCATTGTACTGGTTTACGTTGTTTGTGTTTGGCTGGATTTGAACATCTTCAAAATAATTGGCCCAGATGTTGTTCTGCATCGGATACGCCATCAGCCAGTTCCAGGCTGTCTGACGGGCCGCCTGATAGGCTGTGGTATCGCCGAGCCCGAGACTGATCAGTCCGTCAAGCAAACTGATCGGGCCAATCACATCGGCGCAATACTCTTCACGCACCACCCCTGTTTCGGCATAGACCCGAAACGGCCAGGGGGACTGGGTGGCGTTGCCGCTGCGCACATGACTCGCCAACGCATCTGCCGCCGCAATGGCTGCATCGAGGAAACGGGTATTGCCGCCGAACCGGTAGAGCTGCAGCCAGGCATACCCCATTTCACCGACCTTGTCCGGTTCTATGACTCCTGTTCCGTCACCGCTGCCGTTGATATCTCCTACTGACGCACCGTGGTAATCCAGAAGGCCCTGATCTCCGCTGGCATAGGGGACATTGGACCAGTTCCAGCCGCTTATCGGAGTCATGCCGTTGTCGAGCTGCGCCGTGGCAACATTTACGGCCAGATTAACCACCTCGATATTGCCGGAATATCCATAGTACTTGAGCGCTGACTCGGTCAGCATGCTGTAAAGGCCGGCCGGATTATGCGGCCCGTAGCCCGGTCCGAGGGTGGCAGGCTCCATGTAGCTATAGCTGTAATAGTATGGTTTACCGTTTTTGGTGTCGATGGGCACACCGGTAAGCAAATAATTCCAGGCCAGCGTAACAACCTGGTCGTAACCCTCGTTTGGATTTGCCGTCCATGGAATGATTTTGCCGGCACTGTCCAGCACCACAACATGGCTATCAAGGGTGACTGCTTGCGCGGAAGGCGCTGTCAGAAGAATTGCCGCAAATAAAGACCCGATAACCAGCCGTAAAGCTATTGATATTGGGTGCATTTATCCTCCCTTGTTCTGTTTTTTTTCGCGCTTAACGAATGCCTGACAATCAATTCAGCGGGGCAAACACCACATCCCGGAAATAGTTAGTATTGTTCCAGATCGATATCGGCATGTTCCCTAAAACGGTCGAGTAAACCCCGCTGCCTGTATAGGTGTGTAAATGTCCGTTTGTGATCGGAGCATCAAAACCATGGAGCTGACCGGCATAGTAACGGTCACTACTGTTGGACACCGCCACGATATAGTCGATGTTGGCAGTAATATTCAACGGAGTCGGCAGCGTGAATGTTTTCCAGCCCGCACTTCCGGATGGAATGTTCCACGTATGCGGACCTGTCACTACCGTCTTGTCTGAGACCCGCCAGATTCGCACCGTGTGCACCCCACCCTCCAGGGCATTGGAATACAGGCGCACCTGGCTTACCTTCCCGTTCACATCGGACCAGAACCTGGTGCCCAGCTCATAATCCGCGTCGTTCTCGTACAACCCGGGTGTCTGGCCGGTCAATATGGTTCCATCCTGCTGCTGCGGCGGCGGCGCACCGGCACCGGCCTCCAGAGCAATCTGCTGATAAATAGCCCTGGCAGACTGATACCTTGTTTGCGCTGCTGAACGGCTGTTCACGAAGTAAGAACTCCATGCCCCTCCCGGTGATGTCTTCGTCAACAGATTATCGATCCACTGCACATAAAACTGCGCATCCACGGCACTCGCTCTAACCGGCGCATTGTCCACCGTCACAAACACCGCAGCGGTATGCAGCTGATGTCCGTTGCTCCCCATCCTGCGGGCCGCCAGCCAGCCGCTCCTGGTAAAATTCACTGTCGCGCTCAGGCTCGCCGGGCTCCCGGTTGCTGCCGACGCTGCTCTACCGGCCACAACCACGCCGTTTTGCACCAGCTCGATCGTTCCACTCAGACTCTGGTTTGCCGTCCACTGAACCGTCACCTGCACGGCTCCGCTGCCCACCAGCCTGATCTCGTCTCCGGGCGTTGCAGTGCCGTTCACCTTCAGATCCAGAAATTCATTTTGACCATTCCGCGACACCACCGTTCTCCCGGCAGCAATACCTTCGATCCAGTTTCGATAAGTCATCTGGTCTCCGGGCACCTGCACGTAGGTCAAGAGTGACCCTAATGCCGCGCCGCCGTTGCACGGATAATCCGTACCGGCGGCAAAGCCGGGCCGGAAACCGCAGTTAAGCAGCCGATAATAGGCCAGCATGGCATTATCACTCCCATTCACATCCTCCGACACAAAGTCAACCGACCCCAGCGCGACTTCGACCGGATACTCCAAAGGTGTGCAGCAATCGAGGCTTTGCGGAATACCGTTATTCAGATATTGCATATGCGCAAAGCCGGTGATGGCGTTTTGCTGATGCGCCCATCTAAAAATCGGATAGGTGTACTCTTCCCAGATCTGATGCGCCTCCAGCAATCCAAGGGCCAGCACGTGCCCGCCAAGGGCCTGATGGGCAAACTGTCCATACGTGGCATCCCAATGCCACTCCGCATCCCAGTGCAGAATCTGTCCCGGTGCCGAGATACCTGCATCTCTTCCGGTTACGAGCGGCAGGTCTGTCGCAGGGTTCTGAACCTCGCCATTGCCCATGTCAGCCAGCAGGGACATAAACGCCAGATTGTTCGGAAGCATTTTCTGGTACAAGCTCGTCACCGCTTCCGGGGATCCGCCGCAACTGCGGTGCACATGCATGTCGCCCGCAGACCAAACAGTCCCGCCTCCCGACTGAAGTGTAATTACAACCGCAGCACTCCTGCCATCCGATACGTTGCCGGCAGCATCTTTGGCCCAGACATAAAGGGTCTTGCTGCCCGCTGTTGCAAAGGTATAGGAGGTCGGTGATGTTGTTGTCCACCCTCCGGAGGTCGCGTCCGGTTTCGTGGCCGACTCATTGATCAGGTAGCCGCTTACTCCAACGTTGTCCGTGGCGTTTATGCTGCTTACAGGCACAGTGAGCGATGAAGCGGAGGCAGGAATGGTGAAGTCGGTCACGGTCGGAGCTGCCGTATCGGCTGATGTAGTAGTGGTGGAGACCACATCCACCCAGTAGTTGGAACTCCGCCAGCCCAGGTTGGGAAATTTACTGGCAGATCCGTAGGAGTAAACACCGTTGGCGCCCGACACTCCGTTTGCCAGAGCGTGCAATGGCGGGGAGTCCACATCCTTGCTCGCGAAGAAGTTCTGATCACAGCTGTAGTGACCGCTGTTGGTATGGTAGGAAGCGACGTAGACCGTGTTGGCGCTGATGGCCACCGGTGCTGCAAAATTTACCTGCTGCCAGCCGGAGCCGGTTTCATTGCTGAAGGTGGCCGTGGCCAGGCGTGTGCCGCTGCTCGTCCAGAGGCTGCCCGTATGTGTGCCGGTATTGGCGCTCGCCTTGTAGAAACGGATGCCGGTTATGGTGCCGCTGGTATCGGAGCGGAACCTGACACCCAGTTCCACCGCGCTGTCCGGCCCGGAATCGGTGATCGCTGGGATCGTAGTGCTCGGCCAGATGGTTGCGCCGCGCGCCACCGGAGCTGCCATAAGCGACAAGACAAGCATGATTGAAATCATTGTGAACCCTTTAAGCAGATGACATTTCATGATTCACCTCCATCTGGCGAAATACCGGCGACACCCTCCGTGGCGGTTAGATTGGTACTGCCGGTGATGCCGTTCAGCGTCGCCGTTATGACGGCAGTGCCGGGGCTGTAGGCCGTCACAACGCCGGTGATCGAAACAGCAATTACGTTTATGTCCGAGGAGTTCCAGAGCACCTGGCTGGTCAGGTTTTGCGTGCTGCCGTCAGAGTAGGTACCGGTGGCGGTAAACTGCTGAGTAGTGCCTATCGCGATCCTCTGATCGCCCGGCGTTACCGTAATGGTCGAAAGCGTTGGCAGTGGCGCGACGATTGACTTCTGTGGAGTTTGCAGAGTCTGTATCAGCGTTTGCGGCGCGTTCTCGCTGAAGACCACATCGACCCAGTAGTTGGAGCTGTTCCAGCCGCCATTGGGGAAGTTGCTGCCGGCGCCGTAGGCGAACACACCGTTCACGCCGACCACCCCGTTGGCCGGTGCATGCAGCGGCGGACTGTCCACTCCCTGGCCATTGAAGAAGTTCAGGTTGAAGCTGTAGTGCCCCACATTTGTGTGGTATGAGGCCACGTAGACCGTGTTGGCGCTTATCGCCACCGGAGTTAAAAACTCCACCTGCTGCCAGCCGGAGGCGCTTTCACCGGTAAATGTGGCGCTGGCAAGCAGTGAGCCGCTGCCGGTCCAAAGGCTGCCGACATGGGTTCCGGTATTTGCGGATGCCTTGTAGAAGCGGATGCCGCTGACGGTGCCGCTGACATCGGAGCGGAACTTTATACCCAGCTCCACCGTGCTGTCCGGCCCTGTATCGACAACTCCCGGAACCGTCGAATCAGACCAGATGGAGAATGGTCCGATCGATCCTGGAGGCGGAGGTGGAGGCGGCGGTGGAGGAGGAGTAACGACACCGCCATAGGTGACCTGATAAGCTCCGGTTACCGCCGAAATGCGGGCATACGGAATGCCCTTGACCGTAACCATGGTAAAGGGGACGGAATTACCGTTACTCGTCACTTCTGTCACGGCTTGACCATTCGCGACCGGCACCATTGCCACAAGTCCGGTGGCGCCCTGGGCAGCTGTGATCGAAAAAGAGAGGGTGGTGCCGTTCCATGCAATTGTTTTGAAGGTGGAACCGTTGCGGCCATCAAGCCATTTCAGCAGCTGACGTGCCGTGACTACGGGGATTCCATGTGCAGTTGCAGAACCGACAACCGCATCGGATACACTCGAAGATGTCTGATCGGTGTGCGCATTGACCACAAAAGCGCCATAGTACCCCTGCGACCCGACAGCCCCGTCGAGAAGCATGTTGATCGTATATGGATAGGTCTGTCCCGACTCATCGGTCATCTGGGTAGTGGCCTGATACACATCGATGATGTTACCGCTGGAGTCGGCAAACCGCATGGGCATGCCTGAGCCGGTAAAGAAACCGGGGTCATCATTAACCCAGTTCGGCGGCCAATAATAATAGTTGGCATCGAGTCTGATACCATGATCCAGCTCGACCTCCGACTGCGTCACATAGTCGCTCCAGACGATACAGTGTGTCCGGCTGGTCGTCGGAGCGGGCAGACTGTTGTACTTTGAGCTCCAGGCGGACAATTGATTTGAGTAGAATGATTCGAGCGATACCGCGCTCCAGTCGGCACAGTTGGTGAGCACATGGAGGCCCACCTCGAAGCCGGCGTTGTTGTAGAAGGTGGCCTGTGCGTTGCTGAGCGGGTTGTCGGGATATAAATACGATGTGCCCCGGATGCACTCCCAGTTATCCACCGAACAGTTCGAATGACTGGCGGACAGATAGGAATCAAACCTTCCGGCGGTTGCGCCGCTACCATGATCGTCGCCGGTCATGACCACCACTGCCGGCAGGTTGCGCGGAAAGTACCAGAAACGGGGCAGAGGTTTTTTGTCCAGGTTCATGCGGATGACAAGATTCGCCAGCAGGCGCTGCTGCTCGTCGGCCTGGGGAATCGCCACCTTGTCGAGATTGACCCAATCTGATTGGCGATCGAAACTTGCAGCGCCATAATACAGGTCATCGGAACGGATCGGCGCAAAGCTGTCCCTCTCCTGACCGGACCAGGCGGGGTTACCCTGGCGCGTAAGAACAACCGAGCGCGCCAGATCATAGGCAAAGGCGGCCGCCTGACCGCCGTTGGCGCCGACACTCTGCAGCGATGCGGCCGGACTGGAGATGGCCGTGGTGGCACTGGAGTAGAGGGTTGCCAGACTTGTGGCGCCATTAAGAGCATAGCGGTCGGCTGTGCCGTGGAACTGAATGGTCTGATCCACGATACCGGCGCCGGGACCGGAGGCGATGTTGACCAGTAGATAGGCATTCGACATGGTTGATGCCAGATCGGTCAGCCCGAGCAGACCGGCAAGCTTCTTGTCCGGACGCATGGCAATCAAATGCCCGCCTGCATTGACCCAGCTGGTCAGAGTCGTTACCTGGGAGGCGGTCAACGGCATCTCGCCGAGGATGGCTACGTCGTATGTATTGAGCACTGTGGCCGTTACTGCTGAAATATCTTTGGCCGTAAATTCGTTAAAACCTTCCGTCCTGAGGATCTCGGCGTAATAACTGCTGAAAGGGTTTGATGCGGATGTGATGATAAGGATCGGATCACTTGTCACAGTCGGTATCGTTATCGTGACGGAGGCGTTCCTGCCCGAGGACACATTGCCGCTGGCGTCCCTGGCCCAGGCATAGAGCGTCTTTGAGCCTGCGGTAGCAAAAACATAGGAGGCCGGGGGGGTCGCCGACCAGCCGGATGCGCCGACTGAAGGAGTGTTGGCAGATTCGTTGACCAGGTAGCCTGTCACCAGGACGTTGTCGTTAGCATTGAAGCCGGTGATCGGCACAGTCAGAGCTGTGGCAGTGCCCGGAATGGTAAAGACGGTCACTGTCGGGGGGGTCGTGTCGGCACTTTGAGGAGCGGGGCGTTTGAACGCTGCTCCGTTCTGGGCCCAGGAAGAGCCGGCTGAAAGGTTGAAGACAGCTTCGACCGGTTGGCTTCCGCCCAGCACCTGGTATTCCATGGCCAGCGGCTGGTGTGTCTTCGAGTCTTCGGTGGGAACTGCAATCATCGTGAAACCGGTGCCGGCAGTTGTCACCGTACTGCCATTGTGGGTGCCGGAACCGATAATGAGATCTCCCGCCAAGTTAGGCGTCATGGTTCCGGAGGTGGGAGTTGTTCCCGACCCGGTCGCTCCGGCACTCATGTCAAGCGGAGCTGCAGTGTCAACTCCCGAAAATTCGGCCACTGCCATAGATATCTGCCCGTTGGAGCCGACTGTCCGGACGGTAACGGCATCTGTCCCGCCTTTTACATTGACGGCATAGTATATGGCGCTGAACGCGTCTTGGGCGACAAGAATGGAACCGGCAATGCTGTAGCTGTTTCCCAGGCTATCGGTAACAGCTGTTGCGGCCGGAAGATTCGGCGATACTGCAAGCGAAACCACGATGAGGTTGCCGGCTGTAACCGGTACCGGGAGGGTTGCTGCCAGGTTCTTGGCTTTGGAGGAAACTTTGGAAGTCTTTTGGACCAATGTGATGCCAGCCCCGGTATTTGCCAGCGTAACGGAGACGACAGCGCTTGTTGCGACATTCCCGGCTGCGTCATAAGCCATCGCGAAGAGCGAATGTGAGCCGTTTGGACTTTGGGCTGTGCTCCATGACCAAACGTATGGGGTGGCGGTATCCGTGGCCTGAATGGCGCCGTCCAGATAAAACTCGACTCTGGTGACACCCACCGCGTCTCCGGCATTTGCAGTCACGTTGACCGTGCCCGCGACCGTAGCTCCGTTTGAAGGCGACGCAATCGAAACGGCAGGTGGCGTAGTGTCGGACGAAGTGGTTGGGCTGAAAACCACATCTACCCAGTAGTTGGAACTGTTCCAGCCCTGGCTGGGAAAGTTTGATGTGGTACCGTAGGCGTACACGCCGTTGACCCCTGACACTCCGTTTGCCAGGGCGTGCAGCGGTGGTGAGTCCGTGCCGCTGCTCGCAAAGTAATTCAGGTCGAAGCTGTAATGGCCGCCGCTGGTGTGGTAGGAAGCGACGTAGACCGTGTTGGCGCTGATCGTCACCGGCGTGGCAAAGTCCACCTGCTGCCACCCGGAGGCGGTCTCGTTGCTGAAGTTGGCCGTGGCCAGCAGTGTACCGCTGCCGGTCCAGAGATTGCCTATGTGGATGCCGGTATTTGTGCCCGCCTTGTAGTAACGGATGCCGGTGATGGAACCGCCGGAATCGGCCCGGAACTTTAACCCTGTTTCCACCGGACTGTCAGGGCCGGAGTCCACCACCCCCGGAACCGTAGTACCTGTCCAGATGGTGGCGCAGATTGCTGTCCGGGGTATCAAAGTTAATGCGGTAACCGCCATGAATAAAGCAGCAAGCAATAACCAATGGACTCTCATGATTTCCCTCCTTGCTCGTATCAGATTCAATTCATCGCCATGTCTGTGTCAAGCCACAGTAACCATCCATGGCAATTGCATAGATGTCGCGCGAGACAAAACCGATTTGGTTCGTCGCGGACATGTTCGTACTTCCGGAAATACCGTTCAAAGTCGCCGTGATTGTGGTAATGCCGAAGCTGACGGATGTCACGAGTCCGGAGCTGGTAATATTGGCCACGTTGAAATCCGCAGAGCCCCATGTCACCCGGCTCGTCAGGTTCAGGGTGCTGCCGTCGGAGTAGGTCCCGGTGGCGGTGAACTGCTGGCTTGCTCCGACCGCTATCCTCTGGTCGCCCGGCGTTACTGTTATGAATGAAAGCGTCGGTGGCGCAATGGCACTGAATATCACATCCACCCAGTAGTTGGAGCTGTTCCAGCCTTGTTTAGGAAAGCTGCTGGCCGAACCGTAGGCATACACGCCGTTGAAGCCTGCAACTCCATTGGCCAGGGCATGCAGTGGCGGACTGTCGACACCTTTGTTTTTAAAGTAGTTCTGATCGGCGCTGTAGTGGCCCGAACCGGTGTGGTAGGAGGCTACATAGACCGTGTTGACGCTGATGGGCACGGCTGTGGGAAAAATCACCTGCTGCCACCCGGAAGCGCTCTCGTTGGCGAATGGAGCGGTAGCCAGCAGTGTGCCGCTGTTAGTCCAGAGATTGCCGGTGTGGGGACCGGTGTTTGTGCTCGCCTTGTAGAAGCGGATGCCTGTTATATAGCCGCTGATATCCGAGCGATATTTCACACCCAGCTCCACCGCTTTGTCCGGCCCGGAGTCGACCAACCCCGGCACAGCAGACCCCGGCCAGAGTGAATATGAACCGCTTGATGTCGAAGTGGTGCTGAACGACCAGCTGTAATCATTTGCAAGTGGATAGCCGGCGAGGTCCTTTACGCCATATGCCCCACCCTTGATAGTGGCTGTATAATTCGTGGAACTTTTCAGTGGTAAAGAAGGTTCAAGAGTTGCCTTTTGAGCTGCAGTATCGTAGGCGACTGTTGCCGGAACGATGATGTTAGCCGGATCGCGCAGCTCAAATGTGCCGTTGGTGACGCTTGCCGGATTCATCAGTTCACTGAAGGTGGCGCTGCTTTGAGGAACCGTGCTGACGCCCGATTCACCTTGAAGGGGAGAAACCCCACTAACCAACGGCGACGTAGTGTCGGTGGCGTACGCGACCTGGTAAGCGCCGTTTAGCGCCGGGAAGCGGGCATACTGGATTCCCTTGACCTTGACAATTGCATATGAGACCGGAGCGTTGTCACGGGTTATGTTAGTTACGGTTTGACCATCGGTCACAGGTACCATGACCGTCAGTCCAGTCGCCTCTGCAGCAGCAGTGATCGTGAAACTCAGCATATTATCTTTCCACTCCAGCGAACCGAAGGTCGAGGTATTGCGTCCATCCAGCCATTTCAGCATCTGGCGGGCCGAAACCACCGGGATCCCCCGGGCACTTGCTGAGGCCACAATTGAGTCGCTTCCGCTCGATGCGCTTACATCAGTGTGCATGTTGGCAACAAAGGCGCCATAGTATCCTTCCGGTCCAATGGCGCTGTCGAGCAGTGAATCAACAGTGAAGGGGAATGTCTGACCCGACTCATCGGTCATCTGGGTTGCTGCCTGGAAAACATCAATGAGATTGCCACTGGTGTCGGCAAAGCGCATAGGCATTCCGGAACCGGTGAAAAATCCGGGGCGATCAGATACCCATGACGACGGATAGTAGTAGTAGGTCGTATCCAGGCGAATCCCGTTAGCCAACTCAACCAGAGGCTGAGTCGCATAGTCGCTCCAGGCGATACAGTGCGTCCTGTGTGTCGTCGGAGATTGCAGGCTGCCGTACTTTGCACGCCAGTTGATGAGTTGGCTTGCATAGAAGGATTCAAGCTGGGCCGGGGTCCAGTTGCTGCAGTTAGTGCTGATATGCGCCGCCACTTCGAATCCCTTGTTGGTATAGGCTAGGGCATCAGTGTTGGCGAGCGGTGTTGAGGCAAAAAGGTACGACGTGCCCCGAATGCATTCCCAATTATCCACCGAACAGTTTGGCGGACTGGCGGTCAGATACGAGTCAAACCTGCCGGCGGTCCCGTTGAAACCATGATCGTCGCCGGTCATGACTATGACCGCCGGCAGGTTGCGCGGAAAGTACCAGAAGCGGGGTAGTGGCTTTTTGTCCTGATTCATTCGTATGATAATATTTGCCAGCAGCCGCTGCTGCTCGTCAGCCTGAGGTATGGCTAATTTGGCGGTATTGACCCAGTCCTGACGCAGGTCAAAGCCGGCTGCGCCATAGAACAGATCATTGGACCGGATCGGTAAATTGCCGTCTCTCTCCTGACCCGACCAGTCCGGATTGCCCTGGCGTGTGTAGACTACGGAACGTGCCAGGTCATAGGTAAATGCCGCCGCCTGACCTCCGTTTGCTCCGAAACTATTCAGCGTAACGGCCGGATTTGTGGTGGCAGTGGCGGCATCCGAGTAGAGAGTTGCCAGATTTGTTGCGCCATTGAGTGTATAGAGGTCGGCCGTGCCATGATACTGAATAGTCTGATTCACGATCCCTGAGCCGGGGCCGGAAGAGGTATTGACAAGAAGATAGGCCCCGGAGATTGTAGATCCCAGGTCACTCAACCCCAGCAGGCCGGCGAGCTTTTTGTCCGGACGCATTGCGATCAGTTTTCCGCCGGCGTTGACCCAGTCAGTGAGCAGCGTGACCTGAGAGGTGCTCAGCGGAAAATCGCCAACAATGACGACATCGTGGGCAGCCAGCAATGTGGATGTCAGCAACGAAATATCCGTTTCGGCAAAAGAATTGAGCCCTTCGGCCCTGAGAATCTCGGCATAGTAACGGCTGAAAGGATTCGATGTAGAGGAGACGAGCAATACCGGGCCGTTTGAGGAAATAGTAACAGCGGCACTAACACCGGCTGACACATTTCCGGCGGCATCCCTGACCCAGGCATGCAGGGTTTTGTTACCAATTGTCGTGAAGGTGTAGGAAGACGGAGCCGTAGCCGACCAGCCGGGGGATACCGGAGAAGGAGTTGATGCCGATTCTTTGACCATATAGCCGGTCACTGCCGTATCGTCCGTGGCGCTGAAGCTTGTGATCGCCACGGTAAATGTAGAAACGGAGGCCGGAACAGTGAACCCGGAAACGGTCGGCGGCGTAATATCCGGAGGCAGGACGATGACGGAGGCACTCAAGCCGGCCGACACATTACCGGCAGCGTCCCTGGCCCAGGCATGCAGGGTCTTGCTGCCGGATGTCATAACGGAATAGGAAACCGGTGATGAAGATGACCATAAAGGGTCAGCGGGTAACGGCGCGGTGGCAGATTCGTTGACCAGATAGCCGGTCACCGCCACGTTGTCCGTGGCTGTTAAACTCGTGATTGCAACGGCCAGAGTCGCAGAAATGGCTGGTACGCCGAATGCAGTCACGGTCGGTGATGTTGTGTCTGGAGGCGTAGCCGTGCTGAATACCAGATCCACCCAGTAGTTGGAGCTGTTCCAGCCATTATTGGGAAAGCGGCTGCTTGTGCCGTAGGCGTACAAGCCATTCAAGCCGGAGACTCCATTCGCCAGGGCGTGCAGCGGCGGACTGTCCATGCCCTTGCCGGTAAAATAATTTATATCGGCACTGTAGTGACCGGTGTTGGTGTGATAGGAAACAACGTAATCAGTATTTGCGGCGATGGCCACCGGGGTTGTGAAATTCACCTGTTGCCAGCCCGAAGCGGTTTCACCGGTGAATGCAGCCGTGGCTATCAGCGCACCGCTGCCTGTCCAGAGATTACCGACATGGGTGCCGGTGTTGGTAGCCGCCTTGTAGAAACGGATGCCGGTCACCAGGCCGTAGAAGTCGGCACGAAATTTAACCCCCAACTCCACCGCACTGTCCGGGCCTGCATCGATTAATCCCGGTACCGTCGTGACCGGCCAGATGGTGAAGCTCGACTGTCCGGTGACAGCAACATTCACAGCTTTGGTGGCGGTCTGCGTCGGAATACCTGAATCTGTCACCTGGACCACGAAATTGAAGTCGCCCGCGGCCGAAGGTGTGCCGTTTATGGTTCCGGTGGTGCTGTTGAGCGTCATTCCTTCAGGCAGCGACCCGCTGGATATAGTCCAGGTGAACGGCAAGGTCCCGCCTCCGGCCGTCAACTGGGCCAAGTAGGCTAAATTCAGAATTGCACGGGGCAGTGTCGCTGTAGTTATTGTCAGAGGGGCCGCCTGCACGGTCAGAATCGTACTGCTGATAATGCCGCTCTGTGTTGCAGTGATCGTGCTGTTGCCTGAACCGACACCCCTAGCCAGGCCGGTGCCGGCAAGGGTGACCGCGCCCGTGTTTGACGATGCCCAAATCACCTGGTTCGTTACGTTTTGAGTACTGCCGTCCGAGAAGGTGCCGGTGGCAGTCATCTGTTGTGTGGCACCGCTCGTGAGCGTCGGGTTTACTGGCGTCACCTCCATAGAGGTAAGCGTCGCCGGCGGCGTTAGTCTGACCACCGCGTCAACCCAGTAGTTGCTGTTTTTCCAGCTCAGATTGGGGAAATTATTAGTGGCGCCGTATGCGTACACGCCATTGACGCCAGACACGCCACTGGCCAGGGCATGCAGCGGCGGGCTGTCCATCCCCTTGCCGGTAAAATAATTTATATCGGCACTGTAATGGCCGGTGTCGGCATGGTAAGAAACCACATATACAGTGTTGGCAGTGATCATTACCGGCGTTGCGAAATCCACCTGTTGCCAGCCTGAAGCGCTTTCGTTGGTAAACATCGCCGTGGCAAGGCGCGTACCGGTTACCGTCCATAGGCTGCCGGTGTGAATGCCGGTGTTGGTGCTCGCTTTATAGAAGCGAATTCCGGTTACGTAGCCATTAGCATCGGAGCGGAATTTGACTCCCAATTCAACAGAACTATCCTTGCCGCCATCGACCAGTCCGGGCACGATTGTTACGGGCCAAATTGTGTAGGAAGGTGAGATGGCAGCCACGATTACGTTAATGCCGGCTGATGGTGTTTCCAGATTGCCGTTGTCATCGACCGCCCTGCTGCGGATGACGGCAGCACCACTGACCGGGGGACTCCAGGAATAGCTCCAGTTTTCACGTCCCGTAGCCGGATGCCAGACAGATCCTCCGTCTGTAGAAACTTCAACGGCCCCCACCACCCCGCCGCCGCTATCGCTTGCTGTTCCGGTTATAGTGACCAGAGTCCCCGCCGGAATTGATGAGCCTGTTGTAGGCGAAGTAATAGTTGAGACCGGAGCGATCTTGTCTGTGGATGCAGCGGCGACGGCAAGACCCGGCTGCAAAGTTACCGGCTGCACCCCCATGTCGGCAAAAAGGTTGACCGTTGCCTGCCGCACGTTCGGGTCAGGGATGGACGGACCGTTGTCATGCTGAGCTTCGAGCCCCCAGGACCACTGTACCGTTCCTGCGGAAAAGACCAGCGCATTGCCCGGTGCGCGATAGAGAGTCATGGCGTGGGTCGCCGTACCTGGCAGGTAAACGTCGGCGGCGATGTTCACGTTGTTTCCAAGGAGTTTGGCACTCACCGGAGTCGTGGTTGATGAAAGCTGCATCAAACCTGCCGGCCGATAGCCGTTGTCAATATCTTCGTCGAATTCGTACCCGACTACACGGTCGCCGAACGTTGAGGTCTGACCGGCGGCAAGGGAAGCTGCAGCGGTGTTGCGCCAGAAGCGTACCCTGCCGTTCGCTTGAGGCACTTCAAGGGAGATGCCAACATTATTGGGTCCGGTGGACACCGTAAAGAGTGTTCCGCTCAAGGAATTCTCGGGTCGGCCGCCGTCGGCGGGAGGGCTGAAGGTCGGGTTGCGCCAGGTTCCGGTCCAGATCGGGGGATCAGCCGGATCGATGGGTAAAGGAGCGTTGCTCTCGTTGTAGCAGACCATAGTCCGGAACGAAGTTCCTGAGCCGTCGATGCTGTTTTCCCAGCGGATTTTACGATAGATCGAATTGCCGCTGAAAAAGGCCAGATGGACCCCGGCGGCACGGGCAGCTTCGACATTTGTGCGCATCTGGCCGGACCAGTATTCATCATGGCCGACCGACAGCAAGGCCTTGTGTTCGAGTATTTCTGTACCACGACGGTCGGCATCAACCGAGGTGAAGTAGCTGACGTTGTAGCCGTTGGCCTCCAGCCAGCGGATCATCGGGTACTCGGATTGGAAAAACCAGTTGTAGGCCCCCAGGCCGTTATTGGTTGCGCGGGTCAGGAACGGCCGATTATAACTGGCCTTGACGGCTTTCTGGGATGGATAGCCGTAGTCCGGATATTCGATAAAACCAAGGCCAAAGCTGTTATAGGCCTGCCAGGTGGTATCGGAGGTTTTGAACAGCAGGTCGGAACCGCCGGTGTCATCCCGGACAATGAAAATGATATGGCTCGCCCCCCCGGTATCCGGGCGTATGAGCTTTGCAACATAGACCCCGGAGACAGCATAAGCAGGCACAGCCCATGATGCGGATTCGGCCCAATTGCCGCAGTCGGTAAGTTTTGTAGCTGAGTCGTTGACACAGGCCGGCTGTATCTGCGGCAGTGAGGCGGTCGGCTGGACTGTTGCCACCTTGCGGGCGCCGCTTCCTCCGTAGTATCCGATACGGTAGATATCCAGAAGATAGCCGCTCGCATCCGTCTGAACCTTGAAGCGAACGGTTTCACCCTTATTAACGCTGATGTCGGTGGCGAAACCCTGGATGCCGGGGTCTCCTGCGCCGGTGATATCCCATTCACTCGACGGGTTGCCAGGCTTGCAGTTTTCAGCCTCGATGGCGTTCAAGGGCGCTGCACAGGAACTGATTACCCGTTGAGGAACCAGCAATGACAGTCCAAGCATAATGATTAAGAGCTGCAGTACCGAAGTTACGCACTTTATGTTAATTCTAATCATGATGCCGCCTCCTGAATGCTGTTTTGACAAATTATTGCCGAAGAGGAGATTAATCATGATGAAAAATTGCAAGACGTGTTCCACACCGGCAACACACTGTTATTGCAGGGCAACTTCCATATATCTATTCAGAAATAGGTGAAATATGTCAATGAGTCCGACACAAAACAAAGAATTCTTTACGGACTTCTGCAGGGTTTAAACGGGAGAGAGAAGTGCAGGATTAAAGTTAACAACTTGCTTACTCGTTATATTCCTTCCACATCAATCCTGATTCGGTATTAAACTTAGTTACACCTTCAGAATCCTCCATGTTGCCGGAAAAGGCGGCATCGTCGTCCCAAAGAATTCCATCAGGCATCAATATTTTCAACAGAACCTTCTTACGGGAAACAGTATGTTTGCCCAGTTCTCTGGTTACAGCCTTTGATGTCCCTTCGTAAAGTTTCAGGGACAAAGTTATGCTGGCCGTTTCCCTGGCAGGCTCAGCCGTGATGGTATATACACCTTGATTAGCTTGGGAAATGACAACCTCGCGGACAGTATCCCGTGTGTTCGCAATTAACGGAACAATCTTGGTATTTCGGCGCGATTCCGCCCTGCTGAAGGGTCTGTCCCGGCGTGACCTGGCAAAATCCGTAAAAGTAATCATTGTATCCGGCTGTATAGCTCCGGCGATCACCAACTTGAGATCACCCTTTATGAGCGGCAAGCTTACAGACATCGCTTTTTCGGCAGGTTTAACCGGACTCTTCACTTCCGGAGGTTTTTTATACTGTTGAGGCGCCGGTTTATTCTGACGTGCGCTGACAACAGCTAAGTCCTGCTCTGCCTTGCCACGGGCAACACGCTCCATTTCCTGCTTATGCAGCGCCACCTCCAGATTTTTTCGCTTCAGAAGTTCATTATCGCTTGCCAGCTTTTTCAGTTGAGCCTTTTCGGCAGCAGCGCGCTCCAGATCCAATCTATCC
>JANYBN010000083.1 GCA_025360785.1 Geobacter sp. | reverse complement strand
GTACAGAATAGATCCGAAAGATTCACGATGGCACACAAAATCGGATCTACAGAAGCATCAGCCGGGGAGTGGTGATACGCTATTACATCACAATAGGCTTCAGGGAAATTCCATTTACGTGCCATGCAAAGACCAATTTCACAGTGGGTCGTACCAAGCAGTTTTTCCTCGGCATCAACAAGTTTCACCGGGTGAGTTTTAATGTGTTCCAGTACCTCTAAGAAGGGGTCGCGCAGGAAATTGCTTAAAAAAACCTCCCCTAAATCATGAATTATACCAGCAATATAGGCTTTTTCCAGATCTTCGTAGCCGACCTTCTGGGCAATGATTTTGGATACCATGCCGACTCCAAAGGAATGTTCCCAAAACGATTTTAGATCCAGCGCTCCTGACGTCCCGTCAAACGCATTAATAACCGATGTTGTAAGAGCCAGTTCGCGGACATGACGAAGGCCTAGGTACACCAGAGCGCGCTTCAGTGAGGTTATCTCCTGGGTTGGTTTATACACAGGGGAGTTGAGCAGTTTCATGACTCTGGCAGTCATAACCTGATCTGATAGCATAAGGTCAGCGATCTCTTCAGTGCTGACATCGGGGTCATCAAGCAATTGGAGTATCTTGGTCGCGACAATCGGTATAGTAGGAAGATCATCAACTGCTCCTACCAATATTTCAGCCCGCTCCATCATTTGATCATTATTCATATAATTAAACCTCTCGGGCTATTTTTTGTAGCCAAAACCACCGGGGAAATGAACCGTCTTGAACTTGTCGTTGACGCCATGCAGGGATTCAGACTGACCTACAAAAAAATATCCATAGGGCTGCAGATTGTTATAAAAGTGCTGAACAACCTTGGATTTAGAGGCCGTATCAAAATAGATAAGCACATTGGCGCAGAAAATGAAATCGAAGCTCTTCATGAAAATCATTTTTGAATCTTCATACAGGTTGAGCTTGTTGAAGGTTACAAATTTTTTGACTTCTGGAGACAGAATGAACTTTCCGTTATCTTCACGGATATATTTACGTTTGTACAAATCCGGGATATTTCGTACGGAATAAGCGTTGTAAATACCTTCTTTGGCTTGGGCGATAACTGTTTCGTTGATGTCGGTTCCCACAATTTCAATGATCCAGTCCTTCAGTAAGGTAGACCTTTTTTCAAGGAGAATCATTGCCATAGTGTAGGCTTCTTCTCCTGAAGATGAGGCAGCACTCCATATCCGCAGTTTACGGAATCCCATTTTGTTTTTTACTTCTACAAGTTCGGGCAGTAGTTTGTTCTCAAGTGCCGCCAACTGTGGGACGTTACGGAAAAAATAGGTTTCGTTGGTAGTGATTTCATCCATCAGAAATTTTAATTCTTCCGAACCGCGAGGAGAATTGAGAAGAATGTAATAGTCTTGGTATGTTTTGGTGCCTGTCGCTTCCATGCGGCGCGTAAGTCTGCTTTCCAAAAAATATTTCTTGGTGGTATGGAAATACATTCCGCATATGTTGTAAATAAAATCGCGAAGTTGTTCAAAATCTTTATCGCTGATAGCCACTTTTCACTCCTTGGGCGTCATTACACTTCTAATAATTGCAGAGCTTTATTATTCGCAAACCTCTGACATTGCTACCGGATCAATGATCAAGGCTACACGCCCGTCGCCCAGAATGGTGGAGCCGGCAATGCCGGGAATGTTTGCGAGATAGTTGCCCAGAGATTTAATGGCAACCTCCTGTTGTCCAACCAGGCGGGTAACGACCAGACCCATGCGCTTTTCAGCGGCGCCTACAACAACGACATAACAGAAATTGTCTGACTCGCCTCGTTGCTGAACATTGAATACTTTCTGGAGTCGGATCAGCGGCAGTACAATATCGCGCAGTTTCAGTACTTCCTGTCCGCCGATTTGGTGGAACTGGCGCTGATCAACCCGAATTGTTTCCAATACGGACGAGAGTGGAATGGAATAGATCTCTCCCTCAACTTCAACCAGCAGTGACTGAATAATAGCCAGAGTAAGCGGCAACCGTAAAATGAATTCAGATCCGAGCCCTTTGGCACTCTTGATTTCTATCAGGCCATTCAGTTTTTTAATGTTGGTCTTGACTACATCCATGCCGACTCCGCGGCCGGAAAGGTCCGTGGCTTTTTCCTTGGTTGAAAATCCGGGCAGGAACAGCAGGTCAAATACTTCACGCTGGCTCATTGCAGTGAACTGGTCTTCGGTAATGAGTCCTTTTTCAATGGCTTTACGCCCGACTCGCTCCGTATCAATGCCCCGACCGTCGTCCTTGATGCTGATGATAATCTGATTGCCCTCGTGTACTGCAGCGAGCACAAGTGTGCCGCCGCGAGACTTTCCTGCAGCCAGGCGTTCATCTGGGGTTTCAAGGCCGTGATCCATGGCATTACGGATCAGGTGGATCAAGGGATCGCCAATTTCATCCACAACTGACCGATCCAGCTCGGTTTCTTCACCGACAATTTGAAGATCGACCTCTTTGCCCAAATCCCGGGACATGCTTCTTACTATACGGGGGAACTTTTTAAAGACCTTCTCAACCGGGATCATCCGCATTTTGAGAACTTGCATTTGCAGTTCTGAGGTGACGAAACTCATACGTTTAGTGAGCTTACCGAATTCTTCATTAAAATCTGCACGATTCGCATCATTCTGCTGCAAATCCTGATTGATCTGTATCATGCGGTTGCGTTCAAGTACCAGTTCACCAACTTGATTCATCAGGTCATCAAGACGTTTTACATCGACCCTGACAGTCGTATTGTCGGAAAGGTCATCACCACCTTTTCCCTCGGCCGGCTTGGGAGGGGGCGCTACTTTTTTTGGAGCTGCTTCAGAAACCGGTTTTGGTGCAGGCACCGGGGCGGTCGATGGTGCTGGAGCTGAATCAGAGGTAGCTTCTGGTGTATTAGTAACGGTAGGTGTCTCGATAGCTGTTGGTGGTGTTGGCGCGGGTGGTTGCAATGCCGCTGCGGCAACTTGGGAAGCTCCGGCAGTGTCTAGAAGAAACGGTAGTAGTTTGTTGATGGTTCCTTCTGTTTCCCGTTCCTGGATGTCACCCGCCTTTATGTCGCCTACCAGTAGCTTGACAAGGTCAGTCGCTTCCAAAATGACATCCATGATCTCAGGATTTACAACCAATTCGCCCTTGCGTAGTCGGTTCAGGACGTCTTCTGTTTTATGGGCGACCTTGACCAACAGATCGAACCCCAGAAAACTTGAAGCTCCTTTTATGGTGTGAATCGACCGGAAAATCCTGTTCATCAGATCGGTGTCATCGGAAGACTTCTCAAGAGTAATGAGGTCATCGTCAAGTTTTTCAAGCAACTCAGTCGTCTCGGCAAGAAATCCGTCCAGTAGTTCCTGGTCTTCACAATCAATTGGTGGCATGGTGCATAACTCCTGAAAAATTTAATGGAGACAAGATTCTATTACATCCCGGTGAACAAATTCTTTTCATCACGGGAAAACATCTTCTCCAGATTAAGTAAAACAAGCAGGCGCTCGGCCTGATTGATGACTCCGGCGATGCATTCCTGATCAATGCCACCAGCCACCACAGCAGGGGATGGCTGAATCTCGCTGCCGGAGATTCTAATGACTTCAGAAACAGCGTCAACAATAAATCCCATCAGTTCACCATCCATGTCCATGACCATGATTCTGGTCTGTTTGTCATTCTCGGATTCGATCAGACCAAACTTTTTCCTCATGCAGATAATTGGAACGACTTTTCCCCGCAAATTGATAACTCCCTCAACATAGTGAGGTGTGTTAGGTACGCGGGTAATAATAGGCATGCGGATAATTTCGCGAACCTTGAGAACATCTACTCCGTACTCTTCCTGATCAAGATTGAAGCTTACCAGCTGGATAAGTTCATCATGAGAGTCATCAGCTTTTACTACCACCAGGGAATTCTGCATTAATAGATCTCCTTGAACATAAGGGATGTTCATACATAGGCCGTATATAAGCTAATGCTAATAATGGATAGGCATTTTTCAATTTACCATGCATATCAATCTATATCAAGCAACATACAAACAATATCCTGCATATATACAAATATAATATATATGATCTAGGTGCTCCATTGGTACGGAGGCAAATGAGACGTCATTATATTGACTTTTGCCTTAATCTGTGTATCTATGTCTGGAAAGCTACATGAATTTGGGGGCAAGGTCTGTATGCAGGAAAACAGTACAATTCTCATAGCAGACGATGATGTGAAAACCCGCGATCTTGTGTCTGCTTTTTTGACATATCGAGGCTACAATATCACAGATGGAGAAGGTGAAATTTCTTTTTTTGACACAATTCAAAAAAAGAATGTTGATATAGTGATAGCAAATTTTACATATATGCAGTCAATCGCCCTCGATTTTATGGAGCGTAGCTACCTGATCAATCCGTTATTGGTAATGATCGGATATGGTGAAGCAGACGGTGCTGAGCTTAAAAAAGATGCCAATGATGCTTTCTTCACGCTCCCCAAACCGCTCAATCTGGACGAACTGGAAAGTCTGGTCATGCGGGCTCACGAGTATCAGGCTATGAAAATAGACGACCGCTCGAACGGAGACTCTTTACAATATCAACTCCTTTCGGCGACCATGATTGGTACCAGCCCGCCGATGCGGGCACTGTTTGATATGCTCTCCAAGGTAGCTGCCTCAAATGCTACCGTACTGATACAAGGTGAATCAGGTACCGGCAAAGAACTTGCAGCAAGAGCTATCCATCAACTAAGTGACAGGCATGCTAAAAACTTTGTTCCCGTCAACTGCGCGGCTATTCCGGATGACCTTCTGGAAAGTGAGTTGTTCGGACATGTTAAAGGTTCCTTCACCGGAGCTTATGCCAACCGGATCGGCCGCTTTGAGATGGCAGATAAGGGTACGCTGTTTCTTGATGAAATTGGCGATATGAAGGCAAATCTGCAGGTAAAACTGTTGCGGGTGTTGCAAAATCGAGAATTCGAGCCGGTCGGGGCATCAAAATCGCAAAAAGTTGATGTACGTATTATAGCCGCTACCAATAAAAATCTTGAAGAATTGG
>JANYBN010000094.1 GCA_025360785.1 Geobacter sp. | reverse complement strand
TTGGCGAATACCTGGTCGGCATGTTCCCAGTCAAAGCCGACCCGCGAAGCTTTTTCACTTATCTTATGCGCTTTCATCAGTGCCGGAAGATGGTCGGGGACACCCGAAAGGGCTGATGGCCGCTCATCCCCCTTCTCCAGTTTTTTGATCTTCTCCCAGCTTTCAATCTGCGCTTCGCTGTCCTTGATCTCAACATCACCGAAAACATGGGGATGGCGGCGGATCAGTTTGTCGCACAGGGTGCTGATGACATCGTCAATGGTGAAGTCACCTGACTCCTCGGCAATGGCGGAGTGAAAAATCGGCTGCAGCAACAGATCGCCCAGCTCTTCCTTAAGGTGCTGCGGAGATTTCTCATCGATAGCTTCGATGACTTCGTAGGTCTCTTCAAGCAGGTAGCGAGTCAGGCTTTCGTGGGTCTGTTCCGCGTCCCAGGGACAACCGCCGGGGGCGCGCAGTTTGCGCATGATAGAGATGAGTTGTTCGAATGTGTATGATGGGGTCATCGGATGGTCCTCTCGCCGGATGTATTTAAACCAGATATGCCTGTTGAGTGTGTTCTTGTCAATGAATCAGGGTGAAATGAGTAGACAACACATGGCAAAGAATATTATCTTTGCCGCCTGAATCCCACTTTGTCCAGGTGCAGGAATATGCATGTCCATAGTCAAACTTGCCGATAACAACTCCATTGCAATTCCATCCGAAATTTTGAAAAAACTGGAGCTCATGCCTGGCGATTCTCTCTCTGTTGAAGAGGCTAATGGCGAACTGGTTCTGCGCCCGATTCGGGTTGTCGTCAAAGCTACTGCTACACCGGCTGTAATTGCCGGCAAAGGCCTGAACGATGCGATTGCCCGCAAGAACCTGGGCATCGGCATCCAGTTTATAAAGGGCATCGGACCAAAACTGGCTGCGCTCCTCGAAAAAAAGGAGATCCGTACCGTCGAGGATGCTCTCTATCTGCTGCCGCTACGCTATGAAGACCGTCGCCAGCTGTTCCCGGTCTCTTCACTCCGTCCCGGCCAGAGTGCCGTATTCTCCGGCACTGTCCTGTCTGCCGAAGCAGGCCGGACCAAAAGCGGTCGGAGCGTTTTCGAGGTGCTGGTTCAAGATGACAGCGGCACCATTGTCTGCAAGTGGTTCAGTGCTAACGCCGTCTGGATGAAGCGCACCTGGAAGGTCGGGCGGGTCGGCGTTTTCACCGGCGAGGTGAGCCAGTTCGGTTACCAGCGTGAAGTTCATCACCCCGATGTTGAGTGGCTGCCCGAAGGGAAGGATCTTACGTCGCTGCTGGCGGCTGATCCGGCTAATTTCGGGCGGATCGTGCCGGTCTATCCGCTGACAGAGGGGATCCACCAGAAAACGATGCGCCGTGTTATGCGCGAGGTTTTGGCAGGATTTCTGGCTAATATTGACAGCGTGGTGCCGCCCGAACTCTGCCCGGCTGGATTTCCCTCTCTCCGCGAAGCGCTTGGCCAGGTGCATGCGCCACCGCCCGAAGCTGATCTTGCCGATCTGAATATAGGTGCAACACCGGCGCATCAGGCGCTGGCGTTTGACGAATTCTTTTTCTGGGAGCTGGGGCTCGCCCTTAAAAAACGCGGGGTTCTGCTGGAAGAGGGGATCGCCTTTCAGGTGACCCATCGTTACACCAAAGAGCTGGTCAGGCTGCTTCCGTTTGAACTGACCGCCGCACAGCGACGGGTGCTGGCGGAAATAAAGTCCGATATGATGGCGCCGCATCCTATGCACCGTCTGGTGCAGGGGGATGTCGGGAGTGGCAAGACCCTTGTGGCGCTGATGGCGGCACTGATCGCCGTGGAGAATGATTATCAGGTGGCCATCATGGCTCCTACCGAAATCCTGGCGGAACAGCACTGGCATACTATTCACCGCTGGTGTACGCAGATGGGAATAGAGGTGACTCTGATAACGGCCGGCCTCAAGGGGAAGGCTAAAAAGGAGGCTCTTGAGCGAGTTGCCGACGGTACCGCCCGGATTGTGATCGGCACCCATGCGGTTATTCAGGAAAAAGTGGCATTTGCCAAACTTGGTCTGGGGATCATAGATGAACAGCACCGTTTCGGCGTGCTGCAGCGCGGCATCCTGAAAAAGAAGGGCACTAATCCTGACATACTGGTTATGACTGCCACGCCGATTCCCCGTACACTCGCCATGACGCTGTTCGGAGACCTCGACCTGTCGGTAATCGATGAAATGCCGCCGGGAAGAATTCCTATTGAAACCAAAGTCTTTTTTGAGTCACGTCGCATGCAACTCTATGATATGATCCGCGATCAAGTTCGATCTGGGCGGCAGGTCTATATCGTTTATCCGCTTGTCGAAGAGACTGAAAAAATGGATCTTAAGGCCGCCAGTCAGATGGCTGAACATCTTCAGGCTGAGGTGTTTCCCGGTTTGCGGGTCGGCCTGCTGCATGGCAGATTGAGCCCTTTGGAAAAGGAAGAGGTCATGGCCTCCTTCACGTCGCGCGGGTTTGATATTCTGGTTTCGACTACCGTTATCGAGGTCGGTATTGACGTGCCGAATGCGACCTTGATGGTCATAGAACATGCCGAGCGCTTCGGCCTTTCTCAGCTGCATCAGTTGCGGGGCAGGGTAGGGCGGGGAAAAGAGAAGTCCTGTTGTATCCTTATGACAACCGGCAAAATGTCTGAAGATGGTGAAAAACGTCTGCGGGTGATGGAGTCAACCGGCGACGGTTTCCGGATTGCCGAGGCAGATCTGGAAATCAGGGGGCCTGGTGATTTTCTTGGTACCCGTCAGGCAGGGATGCCCGACTTTCGTGTTGCCAACATACTGCGGGACGGCTCATTGCTCGAAAAAGCCCGCCGGGCTGCCTTTGATCTGCTGGAAAGTGATCCGGCGCTTGATCATCCGGCTCATGTTCCATTGCATGATGAGCTGCTGCGGCGCTGGGGTAAACGGCTGGAACTTGCAACAATAGGATAGGGTAAGTGATGCAGATTGTAACAGTCATGAATATCAACGATAAAATTCTCGATGCATCCTGTGTCACCATTGGCAATTTTGATGGTGTTCATCGCGGTCATGCCGAAATATTTGCTCATCTGAAACAGAAAAGTCAGGCTCGTGGCTTGCCATCTGTAGTCGTCACTTTCGAGCCGCACCCGTTGAAAATTCTTGCACCTGAATCAGCGCCCTGTTTGATAACGACTTTTGAACAGAAAGCTGCGCTTATTGGGGAATCGGGGATCGACTATCTGGTCGTGGTACCTTTTTCCAAAGAATTTTCCCGGATGTCTGCACATGATTTTGTACTCAAAATGCTCTGCAGCTCACTAGGCATGCGGCATATCATTATCGGGCATGATTACGCATTTGGCAGGGGGCGGGAAGGAAATTTCAGCACCTTGGCAAGCCTTGGCGTTCTGAATGGATTTACCCTTGAAGATCTTCCTCCAATTGGAGAGGAGGGTGTTATCTTCAGCAGCAGTCTGGTAAGGTCTGCTGTTGTTGATGGCGATATGGATGCAGCGGCGCGTATTCTTGGCCGTTATTACCAGATTTCAGGGACTATAGTGCATGGCCGTGAAATCGGCCAATCACTCGGATTCCCGACAGCTAATATATCCACATTCAACGAACTGATTCCCTCTGATGGTGTGTATGCGGTGATGGCTCAGGTTGATGGAAAACTTGTCAAAGGTGCCTGCAATATCGGTTGTAATCCGACTTATGGCGGAGAAAAACGAACTATAGAAGTATTCCTGCTTGATTTTGCTGGCAGAATATATGATCACGATATTAAGATTCAGTTTGTGCAAAAGCTGCGGCCGGAACAGAAATTTACTGATGTTGCTGAACTGAAAACAGCCATTAGTCAGGATGTGGCAAGTACTCGTATAATTTTGAATAATCTGAATATGGATTATATGAATAAATAGTTTGAAAGGAACCTTGTGAACAAAAAAAATGATATCAAAATGTGGCTTGGAATAGCTGTCAGTGTTTTTTTTATGGCGCTGCTGTTTAGAAAAATTGATTTTAACCAGCTGTGGTCGGCTCTTGTCAGGGTCGATTATCGCTATATACTTCTTGCCGTTGTATTTACCTTTATTAGTTATTATTTGAGGGCCGTCCGCTGGCATTACATTCTTATTCCCGAAAAGCGCATCCCGATTTCATCGTTATACCCGGTCACTATTATCGGTTACATGGCCAATAATCTGCTTCCGGCACGACTTGGTGAATTTGTGCGTGCCTACATTCTGGCACAGCAGGAAGGGCTGAAAACGCCTACCGTTTTTGCTTCGCTGGTGATAGACCGGCTCTTCGATGGTTTTACGGTCATGCTGATGCTTTTGTTGACTATTTTTACGCTGAGATTGCCACAAGGCATGTCGGATGCCGAGACTGTGCTGCGAACCGGAGGAGCGGTTACGTTTGTTCTGTATGCAGGAGTTGTCGTTTTTCTGTTTCTGCTGAAACGTCAAACAGTCCGGACTCTGGCATGGACCGGGGTATTGTTGAGACCGTTCCCACAAAAACTCTCAGACCGGCTTATTCCTTTACTCGGCTCATTTATCGGCGGTATCAGGATATCTTTCAAGGGGGGGCATGTCGCCGCGCTGCTGACGTCATCCCTGTCGGTCTGGGTGTTCTGTGTTCTGCCTGTTGATATGGTGCTGCAGGGCTTTGGCATCCATCTTCCCATTACAGCCTCCATGTTCATACTGGTTTTGCTGGTTTTTGCCGTTATGGTGCCGGCGTCACCGGGATATATCGGCACATATCACTATGCATGTTTCAAGGGGCTGTCAGCGTTCGGTATTCCGGAATCAACCGCAGTCAGTATTGCACTGGTTATTCATGCCGCAGGTTTTTTCCCGGTCATCATTTCCGGATTATATTATTTGTGGAAGAATAAGTTGTCACTCAACGAACTTCAAGGGGCGGAGAAAGCCAGATGAATTTTCCAGGATTCAAAAAAATCAACTTGGACATTTTTCTTATTCTCTCATTTATACTCCCGTTTGCCGTGTATATGGTCACGCTGGCGCCATCGGTAACTTTTTTTGACAGCGGAGAATTTCTGACCGCTACAGCTTCACTCGGATCGGCGCATTCTCCCGGCTATCCACTCTTTTTAATGTATGCCAAACCTTTCGCCTGGCTGCCGCTAGGCAATATTGCTTTCCGAATCAATGTTGCCACGGCGGTGTCTTCTTCGTTGGCCTGCCTGATAGTCTATATCCTCACAATCACGTTACTGAAAAATGAAACTTTACTCGAAGATAAGCGCTTTAACCGGATAGCGGTTAAATTCGCCGGTTTGGCCGCTGCCCTTTCTTTTGCCGTCACGCCTCGATTATGGCTGCAATCAAATCATGATAAGCCCTATCCACTACTGGCATTCATTTCAGCAATAATTATTTATCTTCTTTTGCGGTGGCAGGAACAGTACCGGGAAGGGACGGAACGTCCTTCATATATATATGTCTGCACCTTTCTGGCTGGTTTGTCGATGGGTGTACATCAGACCATTGTGTTACTGCTGCCGGCATGGTTTTTGATGATAGTACTGACAGATTGGCGCATAATGACACGTCTCAAGGAACTGATACTTGCAACAGCTTTTGCTCTCCTCGGGTTCTCAGTTCATCTGTATCTGCCTCTAAGGGCACTGAAAAATCCATTGCTTAACTGGGGCGATCCCAAAACGCTAGATCAGTTTTTGTGGCATTTTCTCCGAAGAGGATACCCGTCAGACCCGCCTGTACGTGATTTAAAGCTCTTGTGGGCACAAATCAGCGCATTTAACATTCCACGAGAGTTTACCTGGCTCGGTGCAGCATTGATGTTGTCAGGGCTTTTTTATCTTTGGAAAAAAAACCAAACAGTTTTTATTGCCTATGTCGTTTCAGTAGTTGTCTTTCTGCTTGTGATTGCCGGTTACCTTAACACCCCGATGGATTTGATATTTCTTACAGAAGAATTCTTTACACCTCTTTATCTACAGGCTGCCGTAATGATCGGCATCGGACTTTTCAGTCTGCTTGGTTACGCGATACGCTCAGCAAAATTGCCAGATCGTATCGGAGCTTCGGTATACGGCATTGTAACAATATTTTTCTTTACACTTCCATCAGCCTTGTGTGCGGTCAATTATTACGAAAACGATCAGCACAACAATTATATCGCCTTTGATTATGCTTCGAATTCCCTTCGATCATTGCCGCAGGATGCAATTATGTTTACCTGGGGTGACAGCGGGGCATTCCCGCTCTGGTATCTGCAAGGCATCGAGCGGTTGCGCGAAGATGTGGACCTGCCCCACACTCCTCATCTCGTCTTTAACTGGTATCTTGATTCCTTGCCGCGTATGTTTAAAAACAGCAACCTGAGGAAGTTCGATATGGCCTCATTTGGCCCGGAATCGGCGTTGCGTATTGCGATAGCAGAAAATATGGGGATAAGACCGGTATATATCGATTTTTCTACTCGATATTCCGTTGAATTCAAGGATTATCAGCCGACACAGCGTGGAATTGTATATCGTGTGCGTAAAATTAACGAGCCTTCCGGGATTCCTGATATTTCGGTGTGGGATAATTATAGTAGTCGTGGAATTATGGAAAAGCAGTCTTTTCTTGATCTTGATACTGGCAAAGCGATCTTGATTTATGCCAACAGTTACGTGGAGGTCGGTGAATTTTTTGCTGGAATTAACAGGCACCAGGAGGCAGCTATGATGTTGGTCAAGGCTGAACAAATTTCACCTGAGATGAAGGTTACTACCGATCAAATCCGTATGCGCTATGGCTTGGGACGCTAAGCAGATGCAGACCGTTAATGGAAAAACCAGCGTTATTGGAATTATCGGCAATCCGATCCGTCACTCTCTTTCGCCGATTATGCAGAATGCTGCGTTTGCTGCCAGCCTTCTTGATTACGTTTATGTTCCCTTTGACGTAAAACCAGAGAATCTGGAGCAGGCGGTGATTGGGTTGAAGGCACTTGGTGTGTGTGGTTTTAATGTTACCATTCCGCACAAAACAGCTATAATTCCTTTTTTGAATCGTCTTGATGAAAGCGCCGAATCTGCCGGAGCTGTTAATACTGTAAAGCTGACCGGAACCGCGTTGACCGGCTATAATACCGATGGTGACGGCATGGTGGACTCGCTCTCGAAAGATCTGGAATTTTCTCCAGGTACGGAGCCGATTCTGGTCATAGGAGCTGGTGGCGCTGCCCGTGGTGCGATTGCTGCCTTGTGCCGCTCAGGTGCAAAAAAAATACTTATCTGCAACCGTACTCTTGAGAATGCTCGTGCCGTAAAGCTGGATATGAATATTCGTTATCCCGAAACAAGTATTGAAGTGGTCAGCCAAAATCAAGTGAGTAAAGAATGTCTCGGATCGACATGCTTACTGCTTAATACCACTTCACTTGGTATGAACGGTGAACGGATTGAGGACATTAATCTAGCCTCACTGCCGGAAAATACTAAAGTGTACGACATGGTCTATTCGCACTCAGGTACTCCGCTTGTTATTGAAGCATCCGCTTTAGGTTTAAGAGCTGTCAATGGTATTGGCATGCTTATAGCGCAGGGTGAACGCGCCTTCGAAATATGGACCGGTCAGAAGCCGCCTGAAGGTGTTATGCGGAAGGCTTTAATCAGTATTTGATGCCCCTAACTACAGCTTGACAATAACCGGCATTCTCCCTAGTATGGCGATTTAGACACGTAAATGGAGAAATCATGCAGTCAAACAGACTGGGAGAAATCCTTGTTAAAAACAATCTGATCAGCAAAGATCAGTTAGGTAAAGCGCTGGAAGAGCAAAAGCTTTCCGGAAATCAGCTTCGGCTCGGTTCAATTCTTATTAATCAAGCCCTTCTTACAGAGGATGAGCTCACCTCTTTTTTATCCAAGCAGTACGGTGTGCCGAGTGTTAATCTTGCCGATTACGAAATTGATTCCGCAGTAATAAAAATCATTCCACCTGAAGTCGTCCAAAAGTATCAGCTGCTGCCTGTTAACAGGGCTGGTGCGACCCTGATAATCGCGGTAAGCGATCCATCCAACCTGTTTGCAATTGAAGATATCAAGTTTATGACCGGCTACAACATTGAAATGGTTGTTGCCTCAGAGCGCGATATAAAAGCTTCGATAGACAAGTATTATGATCAGTCAGCGTCGCTGGCAGACGTCATGGACAATCTTGATGTTGAGGATTTTGAAATTGTTGATGATAATGAGCAGATCGATGTCGGTTCTCTTGAACGGGCGACAGAGGATGCACCGGTTGTCAAGATGGTCAACGCCATATTGCAGGATGCAATCAGGAAAAAAGCTAGCGATATTCACGTAGAACCGTACGAAAAGCTTTTCAGGGTCCGCTACCGGATTGATGGTGTCCTCTACGAAGTCATGAAACCACCTCTTAAGTTAAAGAATGCAATCACCTCTCGTATCAAGATTATGGCGGAACTTGATATCGCCGAGCGTAGACTCCCGCAGGACGGCCGTATAAAAATTAAACTGGGTGGCGGCAAGGACATGGACTTCCGTGTTTCATGTCTGCCGACGCTGTTTGGCGAGAAAATCGTCATGCGTCTGCTTGATAAGGGCAACCTGCAAACCGACTTGACCAAACTTGGGTATGAGCCTGAAGCGTTAGCTCATTTCATGCATGAAATCCATAAACCATTCGGTATGGTGCTGGTTACCGGGCCAACAGGCAGCGGCAAGACAGTATCACTCTATTCGGCCATATCCGAGCTGAACAAGGTATCGGAGAACATATCCACGGCCGAAGATCCGGTCGAATTCAACTTTGCCGGCATTAATCAGGTTCAGATGCACGAAGATATCGGCCTCAACTTTTCGGCTGCGTTGCGCTCGTTCCTGCGTCAGGATCCTGATATTATCATGATCGGGGAAATCCGCGATTTCGAAACAGCTGAAATTGCCATCAAGGCGGCCTTAACCGGCCATATGGTACTGTCAACTCTGCATACCAATGATGCGCCAGCCACCATCAACCGACTGCTGAACATGGGTATCGAGCCCTTTTTGGTCGCTTCCGCAGTAAATCTGATAACTGCCCAGCGTTTGGCCCGTCGTGTCTGCGGAGAATGCAAGCAACCGGAGGAGATCCCGGTGCAAGCTTTAATAGATGCCGGGGTATCGCCGGATGATGCGCCGTCATTTGTCTGCATGCGCGGCAAAGGTTGCCCGGTCTGCAACAATACCGGGTACAAGGGTCGTGTTGGTTTCTATCAGGTCATGCCGATGCGTGAAGAAATCAAGGAACTGATTTTGAATGGTGCCAATACTGCCGAAATTAAACGGGAATCCATGCGAATCGGCATCAAAACGATGCGTCAGTCCGGCTTGACAAAGCTTAAGGAAGGGGTAACTTCCTTTGAAGAAGTGTTAAGAATAACCGTATCTGACGACTAATCTGGGGGCTTATCGATGCTCAATCTTCACCAGCTTTTAAAAATTCTTGTAGAATCAAACGGTTCTGATCTCCATATTACAACCAATTCGCCTCCGCAAATGCGTGTTGACGGCCACCTGTTGCCCATGGACTTTCCTCCTATGAATCAGGTAGAGACCAAGCAGCTTTGTTATAGTGTGTTGACTGATGCACAGAAGCATAAGTTTGAAGAGGAAAACGAGCTGGATCTTTCCTTCGGAGTAAAGGGGCTTTCACGCTTCAGGGGAAATATGTTTATTCAACGTGGTGCAGTGGCTGGTGTTTTCAGGGTTATTCCGTATAAAATCCTGACGTTTGAAGAATTAAACTTGCCGCCGATTGTACCCGAACTTGCTGCCCGGCCGCGTGGCCTTATTCTGGTGACCGGCCCTACTGGAAGCGGTAAATCAACAACTCTGGCTTCAATCGTTGATTACATTAATATCAATCGGCGCGAGCATATTGTCACTATCGAGGATCCGATTGAATACCTCCACCCTCACAAAGGTTGTCTGGTAAATCAACGTGAAGTAGGAGCTGACACCAAAGGCTTTAAAAATGCACTGAAATATGTTCTCAGACAAGATCCGGATGTCGTTCTGGTTGGCGAATTACGTGATCTTGAAACAATTGAGGCGGCTCTCACCTTGGCTGAAACCGGTCATCTCTGTCTTGCCACGCTGCATACAAACTCTTGCGCCCAGACAATAAACCGAATCGTTGACGTTTTTCCTCCATATCAGCAGACACAGATCAGGGCGCAGCTTTCTTTTGTGCTGGAAGGAGTATTGTCACAAACTTTAATTCCCAGAATGGGATCAAAAGGTCGCGCCCTGGCCCTTGAAATTATGGTACCGAATGCCGCTATCCGGAATCTGATCAGGGAGGACAAGGTCCATCAGATTTATTCCCAGATGCAGATAGGACAGGATAAGTTTGGTATGCAGACGATGAATCAAGCACTTTATATACTCTTTCAGAGACGAATGATTTCCCTTGAAGAGGCACTCGGGCGTTCGCAAGATCCCGAAGAACTTAAAAAAATGATGAGCAACCCTGCTGCAGGTATGCAGCGCAGTCACCAGATGCACTGATTTGAACAAGGAGAACCGTAATGCCGAAATTTAACTGGGAAGCTCGCACTAAAACCGGTGGCACACAAAAAGGTGTTATCGAGGCGGCAACTGTTGATGTCGTTGAGGCTCAGCTGAAGAAATACGGCTTCAGTAATATCACAATAAAGGCTGAATCCAAGGGATTGGGTTTCAAGATGCCGTCATTTGGTGGCGGCGGGAAAAAAATAGACGAAAAAGATCTTGTCGTTTTCACACGGCAGTTTTCTACCATGATTGACTCCGGATTGCCGCTTGTTCAATGTCTTGATATCCTGTCAAGCCAGCAGGAAAATAAGACATTTAAAGATATATTATTCAAGGTCAAGGAAAGTGTCGAGAGTGGTTCTACGTTTGCAGATGCTCTGGGCAAGCACCCCAAAGCCTTTGACCAACTGTTCGTAAACCTTGTTGCTGCCGGTGAAATAGGCGGTATCCTGGATACCATCCTGACTCGTCTGGCCGCATACATAGAAAAATCCATGAAGCTTAAGAAGCAGATCAAAGGCGCCATGGTCTACCCGATCACTATCATGTCCATCGCGGTAGTGGTTGTTGGTGTTATTCTGATTTTTGTTATACCGACCTTTGCCAAAATGTTCACCGAGTTTGGTGGTGAATTACCTGCGCCAACAAAATTCGTAATAGCCCTCAGTAATTTTCTGGTCAGATACTTTGTAGTTCTCATAGCCGGTTTTTATGCAATCCTATGGGGTATCAAAAAATACTATGCCACATCGCAAGGGCAAAAAAATATTGACCGGATGGCTCTCAAGGCACCGATTGTTGGCCCGCTGATCAGAAAGGTTGCCGTCGCAAAATTTACCAGGACTTTGGGGACCATGGTCAGTTCCGGAGTGCCGATCATGGATGGTCTTGAGATTGTAGCCAAAACTGCCGGCAACAAAATTGTTGAAGAGGCGATATACGCCGTTCGTCAGGCAATTTCTGAAGGTAAGACCATGGCGGAGCCGCTTGCTGCCAGCGGAGTTTTCCCACCGATGGTGGTACAGATGATATCAGTAGGTGAAGCGACCGGTGCCATGGACGCTATGTTGAATAAAATAGCCGATTTTTATGATGACGAGGTTGATGATGCTGTTGGCGCCATGACATCCATGATGGAGCCCTTGTTGATGGTGTTCCTGGGTACAACAGTCGGCGGCCTGGTTGTTGCCATGTATCTTCCTATCTTCAAGCTGGCTGGAGCAGTCGGCGGTTGATTATGGGCTCTGAACGCAGGCTCAGGCTCTTCATCTACGCCAGGATTATTGTTTCTTTTCTTTTTCTGGCTGCAACATTACTTTTTGAATTTCAAAATTCTGCTGTCATTACCGAACGCTTTCAACCTGGTGTAATCAGGTTGATGGCGTTTTCTTTTGTATTTTCGATCATTTCGCTGATCATTCTTAAAAAACTGAAGTTCACCCAGTTTCTTACCAATCTCCAGGTTATCTGGGATTTGTCGTTTGTCACCGTCCTTGTACTTTTTACCGGTGGGATACTCAGTCCGTATTCATTTTTGTACCTGCTGTCCATAATGATTGCCGGTATGTTGCTTGGACGTCGCCAAGCCCTCTATACCGCATCACTGTGCGGTATTCTGTACGGTACTATTCTCGATTTTCAGTACTTCGGTTTTCTCTCATTTATTGGCTTAAGCCAGGAAGATGCGCGTCTGGTTGGCGCCTTACAACTGTTCTATACAATATCATTCAACCTAATTGCCTTCGGATTGACAGCTTTTGTTACCGGATTATTGGCAGAACGTGCCCGTTTGAGTGAAGAGGCCCTTCATCGCTCATCTGTAGATAATTTTGAGCTGGCTCAGTTGAACTCCGCTATTGTTGCACATAGCGAGAGTGGTCTTCTGACAACAACAATAACATGTCGAATCAGGGTATTTAATCCTTATGCTGAAGCAATAGTTGGCCTAAATCAGTCTGATGCCTACGATAAGCCGATTGAAATGATATTCCCGCAGTTGTATGGGTTTTTCAATCCTGACAGTGATTCAATAAAAGGAGAGTTTGAATATCCGTCATCTCACAATACAGTAATCACCCTGGGGTATAGAATAGCTCCGTTTAATGATAGTGACGGTATTCTGACCGGTTATATTGTAAACTTTAAGGATATTACCAATATTCGTAGTATGGAAGCAGCGTTGAAAAAAGCTGATCGATTGGCGGCGCTTGGTGAACTATCTGCTCGCATGGCGCATGAAATTCGCAATCCGCTCGCGGCCTTGTGCGGGTCGGTTCAACTCCTCTCTTGTGCCGCAGATATTAAGGAACCTGATGCGCGTCTTCTGACTATTGTTACACGGGAAGCTGGACGACTTGATACGTTGATATCAGAATTTCTTATGTATGCCCGTCCTGCACCGCCGCAACTGAAACAAATCGTGTTGAATATGTATGTTGAAGATGAATTCCTTTTTCATGTTAATGACCCTCGGTTTGTAAATATCAGTCTGCAAAATCTAGTGCCGGAATCGCTTGAAGTTAGCGTTGATCCGAATCAGCTTCATCAGGTCATCATCAATTTACTGCGGAATGCCGCCGAAGCTATGCCGGATGGCGGGGCAATCAAGGTTGAGTGCAGTTTTGCCCCAGCCATAGTCAGGATCAGCATTACAGATAACGGTTCAGGAATACCGGAAAATAACATTCAGCACCTTTTTGAGCCGTTCTGGACTACAAAGCCCGCCGGAACCGGACTGGGTTTGGCGATCAGCTACCGAATAATTGAAGCACACGGTGGGACTCTGTCAGTAGAATTACCCCATGCCGGTGGCTGCAGGTTTGTTATTACACTGCCGAATTAATACTCACTTTTTAGGGAGGGCATTACTGAGTGTTCCGTAAATTGATACTGAATAAATCGTTGATGGTATTTACTCTGTTTGCAGTCTCTATGATCCTCTACGGTATAGACTATATGCTGCTGGGCAGCGCGAAGGATCTGACTGTCGGTTTTCTGGGTAATTTTGCATTTCTCCCTGTTTACATCATCATTGTTACTTTGATGATCGAGAGGGTGTTGAAAGAGAGGGAGCGTCAGGCTGTTCTACGTAAATTGAATATGGTTATTGGTGTCTTCTTCAGTGAGGTTGGTAATCGTCTGCTCAAAGAGTTGTCGGCTTATGTAGTAGCTTGTGGTGATCTGAAACATCATTTGCTGATTAATGGGACATGGAAGGAACAGGAGTTTTCAACAACACTTGAATATCTGCTTAAATGTGACATCAAAATTGAGTCAAGCCGATGTAATAAGATTATCTTGAAGAAATATCTAATTGAAAAACGTGGTTTTCTGGTCAGTTTACTGGAAAATCAGAACCTTCTTGAGCATGAAGAATTTACCGACCTGCTATGGGCCGTTTTCCATCTGGTGGAGGAACTTGAAGCGCGGGATGATTTTGAAAATATGCCGCAGAGTGATATTGATCATATAAACGGCGATATCAAGCGCGTGTTTGGGCATCTTTCCAGAGAATGGGTCATGTACATGCAGCATTTAAAGAATGACTACCCTTATCTTTTTTCTCTGGCTGTCCGCATGAACCCGATGGTTGAATCACCTGATCCAGCAGTATACTAAGACAAGAGGTTAGGAATATTGTTACAGGGCAGGGGGGATGTTGATGAGGCTCTGAAGCCACGTCTCGACTGTCTCTCGGTGAAATCGCACCGAACCACCCAGTTTGATACGGCCGGGTAGTTGTCCTGATTTATCCATTCTGACCAGAGTAGCCCTTGAAATTTTAAGTAGGGCGCAGATTTCTGTCACGGAAAGCAGCATTGATCCAGTCTCAATTGATTGTGACTTTTGTACCTTCGGAGCACTTTTTGGCAGGGATATTTTTACAGCTGTCTGCTTTGTTTGTCCGGTTACAGTTTCTTTCTTTTTCTCTTTCTCTTTCTTTACCCGACCTGCCGTTGTAGACACAGCATCCATTCTCTCTGCTTGTTTCAAGTTGTAGTCGTCAAGCCCGGCAAATAACGGAGCGTCTTCCATAATGTTGCTGGTCGTGACCTTATTGACCTTCTTATTGTTTGATTTTGAGTTTGATAACTGTATGTCGGTTTTTATCGGCATTCGGTCGCTCCAATGGATGTGTGTTGTGTCATGGTACTTCATGTTGTGCGGTTGTTGATATCTACCTATTACGAGAACTCTAAGGGGATTCAATTCATTACGAGTATATTTATGACTATATCATGTGTCAATTTGAGTCAAGTTGTATCTGGTAGTGTCGTGCCGTGTTTGTTCGTATGGCGTGAATCACGAGTAAATCCTGTAAGATAAATTACAGGCAGTAGTCGCAAAAACCACTTCCGAAGATTGAGCCGTTTACTTGTCGATGGCGATATACTATCAATGCAGATCCGTTTATCTTGCCGCTAAAGTATACATAATATCCAAACCATTTCCCTTGACTTGACCGGTGCGCTGTACTAACTTCTATAAAATTTTCATCTGCTAGGAGTTGTCCATGCAATATGACAAACTGACCGAAGGGCTGACCTTCGACGATGTCCTGCTTGTTCCCGCCCATTCTATAATTCTCCCCCGCGATGCCAACCTTACTACTAGAATTTCCCGAAACATACCGCTTAATATTCCTCTGGTAAGTGCGGCTATGGATACCGTAACTGAAGCCCGAAGCGCTATCTGCATGGCTCGCGAGGGTGGCCTTGGTATTATTCACAAGAACCTCTCTATTGAGGCTCAGGCCTATGAAGTGGACAAGGTCAAGAAAAGCGAGTCAGGCATGATCGTTGATCCGATCACGATGCGCCCGACGCAGAAAATCAGCGAAGCTCTGGATATCATGCAGCGCTATAGAATATCCGGTGTACCTGTCACGAAAGCCAACGGAAAGCTGGTAGGGATTCTGACAAACCGCGATCTCCGTTTTGAGACTGATTTTGACCTGCCGATCTCGGCCCGTATGACCAAACGCAATCTGGTGACTGTGGAAGTCGGGACAACTCTGGAACAGGCTAAAGAGATCCTCAAGCATACCAGGGTAGAGAAGCTGTTGGTGGTAGATGACGACCGCTTCCTAAAGGGGTTGATTACTATAAAGGATATTGAAAAGGTCAAAAAATATCCCTTTGCCTGCAAGGACAGCCTGGGACGTCTGCGGACCGGCGCTGCTGTAGGTCCCACTCCGGATATGGAAGCCCGCATTGATGCTTTGATCAGGGCCGGAGTGGATGTCATCGTCATCGATACTGCCCACGGACATTCCCAAGGGGTAATCGAAGCGGTTCAACGTGCTAAATCAACCTTTCCTGGTTTGGAGATAATCGCCGGAAATATTGCTACTGCCGAGGCGGCTGAGGCTCTGATCAAAGCGGGCGCCGACGGTATTAAAGTCGGAATCGGACCTGGCTCGATTTGTACGACCCGCATCGTGGCCGGTGTCGGCGTTCCGCAGATTACAGCAATCCATGAATGCTCCCGTATGGCTCACAAATATGATGTTCCTGTTATTGCCGACGGTGGCATCAAGTATTCCGGTGATCTTCCCAAGGCCGTAACGGCTGGAGCCGACTGCATCATGATCGGCTCGCTGTTTGCCGGCACAGAGGAATCGCCCGGCGATACGGTTCTTTATCAGGGGCGTACCTACAAGAGTTATCGCGGCATGGGGTCCATCGGCGCCATGAAGGACGGTAGCAAGGATCGCTACTTCCAGTCCGATGTCGGTGATGATGTCAAGCTGGTTCCGGAAGGAATCGAAGGGATGGTGCCGCTACGCGGGCCGCTCTCTGCCAATATTCATCAACTGCTCGGCGGACTCCGTTCAGGAATGGGTTATACCGGCTGTGGAACCATCAAGGAGTTGCAGGATAAAGGTCGCTTTATTCGTATCACCGGAGCCGGACTCAAAGAATCTCATGTGCACGACGTTACTATAACAAAAGAAGCGCCTAACTACCGTGTGAGCAACTAAAAATACTTGAAATTTTATGCCCCGGGTCAGCTAACCGGGGCATTTTCCTATTCAGCATGTTGCCGCTGTCCCCTTTATCCCCTTCATCTCTGTAAATCTAATGATTATGAAGTGTGTGAATAGTTACCATGTACACGGAAAGGTTTTAATTATGTCTGATATTCACAGTCAAAGAATTCTGATACTCGATTTTGGTTCACAGTACACCCAGTTGATCGCCCGCCGGATTCGCGAAGCCCATGTTTACTGTGAACTGCATCCGTTCGACATGGATCTCGCAGCTATCCGCACCTTTGCCCCAACCGGGATCATTCTTTCGGGCGGTCCATGCTCGGTTTATGATCAGGGCGCTCCCTCTGTCGCCGAGGAGCTGTTCGAGCTGGACGTGCCGGTGCTGGGTATCTGCTATGGTATGCAGTTGATGAGCCGTCATTTTGGCGGTGAAGTCGTGCCGGCCGGCAAACGTGAATTCGGTCATGCCGAGCTGCTATCAAGTGGGCATCCCGGCCCGCTTTTCGACGGTTTCTTTATTGATGGAATCAGCCCGGTCTGGATGAGTCATGGTGACCATGTTGCCCGCGTTCCGGACGGATTCGAAATAGTTGCCGGTACAGCCAACGCCCCGGTCTGCGCCATTCAGAATGTCGGCAGGAATCTCTACGGAGTGCAGTTTCATCCCGAGGTAAACCACACTCCGCGCGGCGAGATGTTAATCGACACCTTTGTACGGAGGGTATGCGGTTGCAGCGGGCAATGGACTCCCGGTCAGATTATCGAGGATTCGGTCGAACGCATCCGTCTTCAGGTCGGCAGCGATACCGTCATTCTTGGCCTCTCCGGCGGCGTTGACTCGTCGGTGGCCGCAGCGCTGATCCACCGCGCCATCGGCGACCAGCTGACCTGTGTGTTTGTTGATAACGGTCTGCTCCGTCTGGGGGAGGGTGACCAGGTTATGGCGACCTTTGCCCAGAATCTAGGAGTCAAGGTGATCCGGGTAGATGCCGAGGAGCGCTTCCTGACCGCTCTGGCCGGCGAGAGCGATCCCGAAAAGAAGCGCAAGATCATCGGCGGCCTGTTTGTCGATATTTTCGAAGAGCAGTCAAAGCTGATCAAAGATGCTAACTGGCTGGCTCAGGGGACCATTTATCCGGATGTCATCGAATCAGCCGGGGCAAAAACCGGCAAGGCGCATAACATCAAAAGCCATCACAATGTTGGCGGTCTCCCCGATTATATGAAACTCAAGCTTCTCGAACCGCTCAGAGAGCTGTTCAAGGATGAAGTACGGGCCATCGGGGAAGAGATGGGTCTGCCTCGCCAGATGGTCTGGCGACACCCGTTTCCCGGTCCGGGTCTCGGGGTGCGGATTCTTGGCGAAGTTAAAAAAGAGTACTGCGATATTTTGCGCCGGGCTGATGCCATTTATATCGAGGAACTCTATTCCTCGGGGCATTATGACAAGATCAGCCAGGCCTTTGCGGTGTTTCTGCCGGTCAAGAGCGTCGGCGTCATGGGCGATGGGCGCACCTATGAGTATGTCGTTGCACTGCGGGCGGTTGAGACCAAGGATTTTATGACCGCCGGCTGGTATCCGATGCCGTACGAGGATCTGGCCCGCATCAGTGGCCGGATCATCAACGAGGTGAAGGGTATTAACCGGGTCGTCTACGATATTTCCAGCAAGCCTCCGGCAACAATCGAGTGGGAATAACGGCATTTTTACAATCCATTTCAATCTATGACTGAACATTCTGAAGAGAGTCCCCGGCGGGATAACAGTGCGGAACTCTGGCTGCTTGCAGAGGCCAAAAAAGTCCGTGGACTCCTGGTCTTTGTTGTTTTACTGTCCGCCGGAATCGGGCTGCTGGTGGTTTTTCAGGCCCGCCTGCTCTCAATGGCCTGTCAGCGAGTCGTCATGCAGGGCGAAGGTGTGGCGTCGATTATGTCGATTGCCGGAGCACTCGCTCTGCTTGCTGCAACTCGCTGCATCTGCATATATATACTGGAAAAAAAGTCTGCATCAGTTGCGGCCGGAGTGAAACAAGCGGTACGGAGCAAGCTGTACCGCAAGATTCAAGCCCTGGGGCCGGCCGGCCTGGCAGGAGAAGAATCCGGCCCGTTGATTGAAACCATTACCAAGGGTGTGGACGAGCTGGAACCCTATTTCACCCGCTTTCTCCCACAACTATCCCTCGCGGCGATCCTGCCGCTCATGTTCCTGATCATCATTGTTCCTTCCGAATGGCGCTCAAGTCTGGTGTTGCTCTTTTCCGCCCCCTTTATTCCTCTCTTCATGATTCTGATCGGCCAGGGTTCAGAAAAGCTCCATCGTCGTCAGTGGGGGCGTCTCTCCCGCATGGTCGGTCATCTGATAGATCTGGTGCAGGGGTTGCCCGATCTCATAATATTCGGCGCGGCAAAAAAAGAGGCGGCGACGGTGGCGCGCGTTTCCGAAGAGTATCGCACCGCTACCATGGCCGTATTGCGCGTGGCCTTCTTGTCCGCCTTTGCCCTGGAATTTTTTGCCACGGTCGGAACCGCCGTGGTTGCGGTTATCGTCGGCTTCAGGCTTCTTTCGGGAGCCCTTACGCTTCAGGAAGGACTTTTCGTTTTGCTGATGGCACCGGAATTCTACCTCCCGTTACGCAATCTTGGACTCTCGTATCATGCCAGGATGCAGGGGGTGGCCGACGCCGAACGGATCGCGCCGCTGCTGGCCAAGCAATTGCCTGAGGGATTCGCAGGAACAGTGCCGGCTCCGAATGGAGCACCTGCTATTATCTTTGAGGAGGTCTCTTTTCGTTACGGCGGCAACAGGGGTGGGGTAACCGGCGTTAACCTGGAATTGCCGTCCGGCAGCATCACGGCACTTGCAGGGGAGAGCGGGGCGGGGAAGACAACTTTGGCCCGCTTACTTGCCGGGTTAGCCAGGCCTGAATCGGGGCGTGTCCTTGTCAACGGTCAGGATCTGACCACGCTTGCGCCTGATTCCTGGAGATTCAGGCTGGCCTGGGTGCCGCAGTCTCCTTATTTTACTTCCGGAACGGTGCGTGAAAACCTCACTCTTGGTCGGCCGTGCGCCGATGAGAATGAGATCAATACCGCGCTTGAAGCTGCCTCTGCAAGCCAATTCATCGGTCGTCTTCCTCTTGGTCTGGACACTGTTCTGGGAGATCGCGGCGCCGGTCTGTCCGGAGGCGAATTGAAGCGTCTGGCTCTTGCCAGGGCATATTTGTGCAAGGCGACCATTGTAGTGCTGGATGAACCGACTGCCGGACTCGATGCGGAAAACGAGCGTCTGGTTGGCGAGGCCCTGGTAAGGCTGGCCAAAGGGCGGACGGTTCTGGTGATCAGCCATCGCGAACAGACCCTGTCCCATGTAGAAAGAGTGGCGGAAATGATTGATGGCCGTATTGAACGGGTGGTTTCTGCGACAGCTTTTCTGACTCCGTGGGAGGATCAAGCGTGAGTTGGATCGTTCGCTTTCTGAAAATATCCAGAAACCAGTGGCCCTGGATGGCAGCCGGAATCCTGTTGGGTGTCTTGGTTATAATTGCCAATACCCTGCTGATGGCGGTTTCAGGGTGGTTCATCGCCTCCATGGCCGTTTCCGGCAGCAGCGGGGCAGCGTTTAATTATTTCTTCCCGTCGGCGGCCATCCGTCTTCTGGCCATTTCAAGAACAGTCGGGCGCTATGCGGAGAGGTTGGTGACTCACGAAGCGACCTTCAGGATTCTTGCGGAACTGCGGGTCTGGCTGTTCAAGCGGTTCGAGCCGTTGGCTCCCGCCTGTCTGGAGCGTTATGCGGATGGCGATGTGGCCGGCAGGTTGCGGGCCGATGTCGATGCCCTGGAAACGCTTTACCTGAGAATAATTGCGCCGCTCGCAGTGGGAACCGTTTCTATTGTGACCGGACTTGTTTTCCTGCTCTGCTTCAGCCCTCCGTCAGCTGCCGTGATGCTGCTGTTTCTATTGCTAGCTGGGATTGGGCTGCCATTGCTGGTTCAGCGTTTTTCGGAGCAGCCGGGCAGAAGATCGGCCCAGCTGTCCGCCGAACTGCGCAGCAGAGTGACCGAAGGACTTCAAGGTATTGAGGAGCTGATTCTGCTGGGAGCGGTTGATCGCCAGGCGACCGCAGTAGATGCTTTATCGGCAAAGCTGGTCGCGGAACAGGAACGACTTGGCCGCATTAATGGCTTTTCTCTTGGCGGCATGGCGCTGTTTGCCGGGTGCGGTGTTGCAGCGGTGCTGTTGAGCGCCAGTATGGGAGTTGCTTCTCACCAGATCCACCCTCCCAATCTGGTTATGCTGCTGCTCTTTTCTGCCGCGCTCTTTGAAGCTGCGGGTCAGATGCCCACGGCTCTGCATCTCCTGCCTGCTGCACGCGAATCAGCTGCCCGTATCTTCGAGCTGGCCGATGCCCCAGCACCGGTGCCGGACACACCTGTATTGAGTGACATGCCGGCCCATAACGGGATCAATTTCAGCAACGTTTCAGCATCGTATCTTCAGTGCAAGCCGGTGTTACGAAACATTTCCCTGACTGTGCCGGCTGGCGGCAGTGTCGTGCTGACCGGACCCAGTGGCAGCGGCAAAAGTCTTATTGTCGAAATCATGCTCCGTTTCCGTAACTATGAAGGGAGTATCACCGTCGGCGGTATCGAAATCAGGGATTTGTCGAAGGACGCGCTCATCAGCATGATCGCTGCAGTGCCGCAACGTCCCCACCTGTTTAACGGCACTATCAGGGACAATATCCTGCTCGGCAACGCTTCGGTAGATGAGGAACAGCTTCAGTTTGCGCTCAGGGACAGTTGTCTGGTCTCATGGGTGGCGGGACTGCCGCTGGGGCTGGATACACAGGTGGGGCTCAATGGTTCTGCGGTTTCAGGTGGTGAGGCGCGCCGTATCGCACTAGCCCGGGCTCTCCTGAAAAATGCGCCCATTCTGCTGTTGGATGAGCCGACAGAAGGTCTTGACGGTGCGACGGAGAGAGACGTGATTTCGCACTTGAAAAGGCGGGTTGGAGGAACAGCTACGACCCTGCTGGTCATCAGTCATCGTCCCGCATGTCTTGAGCTTGGTGATTCGGTGGTTCACCTGGAACGTGATTTGTAGCCTGCGAAAAGCCCAACCAAACCTCGGAGGTTTGGTTGGGCTGAAAGACTAACAATCTGCCATACAGAATTGTTTATTACTCTGATCACCGATTCAACCGGCAGATACGCCAGCATCGGCTGCCATTGGCAGAGGATCAGCGTTTGCCACAAACGCCCCATGCGGCCATTACCCCGACTACCCGATTGGAAATTCGGTATTTTTCTCGGTGTTGTTTTTTGGTTTTAAATGTTTGAGGCAAGAATCTAGGCGGCGCGAAGCTTTTTAGTACGTCCGGTTGAATGCGATGGTGTGCGGTCTGCTATTTTTGGTTGTTCCCTTCCTATGTCCAGAAGTGCCTCTGGGTGGCGGGAGGCAATGCGTAAAAGCACACGTGCCGGGCCTTCCGGTTTACGTCGGCCTTGTTCCCAGTTTCTTAATGTTCCTACGCTGATTCCCACAAGGTCTGCAAACTTATCCTGTGAAAGACCGAACTGCTCACGTAAAGCGCGTACTTCGGTTTCTGGAAATTCAAAAGACCTAGAGGGCTGCATTGTGCCTTTCATTATCTCTGCGCCTTGCTTCACACTTTCCAACAGTTCCTGAAAAAGTTCATCATTCATGATATTCCTCCCAAAGAGCATACTTCAGGCACTTCAGTTAAAGGCAAATCGGCTATCTGCAAAATTGGCAATTCACGACTGAGAAAGGCACTGTATATGCCCGCATTGTCAGCAATGATACACAATCCAATTGTGAGAGCTCTGTATCTCAGAATGAAAGCAAAATCAAAGAACGGTATGGTGATTGCCTGCGCTTGCATGAAAAAACTAGTACATCTGATTTACGGCGTAATCAAAACAAACAAGCCATTTGACTCAGCATACACACTAAAAACTACTTGACCCCCGATAACGGTATCTCCTTAAAAGGAAGGAGGGGGACTAAATGCAAAATCCAAACCGGACAAAACTGATTTTGTATCACTAAATATATTGTTGACATTCATCTAATACTCCATTAAAGATAAAAAAGCTCTTGTTGGTGCAATTACTGATTGCGCCAAAATATTAATATAGCCATTATTGAATTGTTCAAAACCAGTGGTAAGCTTGATTCGATAACTTACCCGGTCACATGCCAGCGGTAATAAATTCACAAAGGGGGGAAGTATGGATGTAGTTACGCTCAGTCAGTTGCAGTTTGCGGCAACCTGTATGTTTCATTGGATTTTCGTGCCGCTCACGCTCGGGTTGTCAATAATGACAGCCTGGATGGAGACGAAGTATGTAACAACCGGTGATGAGACATGGTTGCGCATGACCAAATTCTGGGGCAAGCTGTTTCTGATAAACTTCGCTCTCGGTGTTGTTACCGGTATTACCATGGAGTTCCAGTTCGGTCTTAACTGGGCAGAATATTCCCGCTATGTGGGTGACATATTTGGTGCGCCGCTGGCGATGGAAGCAACTATTACCTTCTTCCTTGAATCCGTTTTCATCGGTGTCTGGATCTTCGGCTGGAAAAAAATCTCCAAAAAAGTTCATGCACTTTCCATCTGGCTTGCCGCTATTGCCACAAATCTTTCCGCCCTTTTTATTCTTCTTGCCAATGCCTGGATGCAGAAACCGGTCGGTTACGTTATCCGCAACGGCAGAGCCGAGATGACTGATTTTATGGCCGTTCTTACCAATCCCTACGGCTGGATAAAGTTTTCACATACCCTGATGTCCGGTTATGCCTTGGCGGCCTTCGTGATCATGGGGGTCTCAGCCTGGCATTTGCTGCGGGCCAACGAGATAGAATTCTTCAAGCGTTCCTTCAGAATGGCCGCAGTGTGGGCCTTTGTGGCATCCATGATTGTCGCGATGACCGGCGATTTTCATGCGGTCGAAATTGCCAAGGTTCAACCCTCCAAGTTCGCCGCCATGGAGTCGATATGGGAGACAAAGAGGAACGCCGGGATGTGCCTGCTTGTCATTCCGGATTCAAATAACGAGTGTAACGCGGTTGAAAAACTTACCATCCCGGGCATGTTGAGCTTTATGGCCTTCCACGATACCAACGGTGAAATCAAGGGCCTCAAAGAGTTTCCGAAGGAGCTGCGCCCCCCCGTTACCCCCATATTCCTGAGTTTCCGCATGATGGTCGGACTTGGTACGTTCATGATATTTGCCAGTCTGATCGGAATCATACTTTCCCGTAGGGATAATTTTGTTGAGAAGCGGGCCTTTCTCCTGCTGATGGTGCTGGCGATTCCAGCGCCCTATCTGGCCCAGCAGTTGGGCTGGATCGTGGCGGAGTTGGGGCGTCAGCCATGGATTGTGTATGGGGTAATGAAAACATCCGACGCGGTTTCTAAATCTGTCACCGCCACCCAGGTTGCCCTGTCGCTGCTCGGATTCACTGTGTTGTACGGTATTTTAGGCGCTATCGATATCTACCTGCTGTTTAAATACGCCAAGAAGGGGCCGGACAAGGATTTATCAAACATAATCGACATGAAAGGGAGGGCATAACCCATGGATATTTCAATATTCCAAATTACCTGGTTTGTATTGTGGAGTGTGCTCTGGGCTGTCTATTTCATGCTCGACGGTTTTGTGCTGGGAACCGGCTTCTTGTCGACGTTTATCGCAAAAAACGATACTGAAAAACGTGTTCTAATTAATGCCATCGGCCCGGTGTGGGATGGCAATGAGGTCTGGTTGCTCACCGCCGGTGGCGCTACCTTTGCCGCATTTCCTACCACCTATGCGCTCATGTTCAGCAACCTCTATTCGGCTCTGATTCTGCTTCTCTTCTCACTGATAGTGAGGGGCGTGTCGTTCGAGTTCCGTGGCAAGCTTGATGGCGCTACCTGGAAGGGGACATGGGACAAGGCGATACTCGTCTCCAGTTTCCTCCCCGCACTGCTGCTCGGAGTGGCATTCGGCAACATCTTTAGCGGTATTCCAATGCGCAACGATTTCACCACGCTGCAATTCACCTATGAAGGATCGCTTATCGGCCTGCTGAATCCGTATGGTCTGGTAACCGGAGTTCTGTTCGTGCTGCTCTTCGCCGTGCATGGCTCACTCTATATCTCACTCAAAACAGTCGGGGATCTGAAAGATCGAGCGACTGCCATGGCTAACAGATTATGGCCTGCGCTTCTGATCGTTGCTGTAGTGTTCCTTGGTTATACATGGCCGGCGACCAAGCTCTACGATAACTTCTTCAAGACGCCGGCTCTGCTCATCGTCCCGGTAATAGCGGTTGTTTCACTGCTTCTGGTTAAGGTCTTCGCCGGCAGGAATGAAACCGGAAAGGCATTCATATTTTCGTGCCTGACCATCTTGTTTGTTGTCTTTACCGGCGTTACCGGCCTATTTCCAAATCTGCTCCCGTCAAATCTGGATGCAGCTTCAAACCTCACTATCTTCAACTCGTCGTCCAGTCTGCTTACCTTGAAGATTATGACCGCTGTGGCATTGATTATGGTACCGATAGTTATATGCTACAAAATCTGGGTATATCGAATTTTCAGGGCAAGAGTGACTGAAGAGGATGTATTGGGAGACCCCGGGGCGTATTGATATTGCCGTTCGGCCTTTATGCAAAAACGCCTCGTCGGAATGGTTCCGGCGGGGCGTTTTTATGCGGCAAAAGCTGCGTTGCTTGCTTGTTTATTTGAGAATGGTTTTAATTATTGAGAGTGCTTCTGAGAAAACCTCATCTTCATGACGAGTAGCATTAATTATCTTGTAATGGTTTTCCGGCATCTTTGACAGTTCTTCAAGATAATAGCTGCGCTGAAGGACCAGATCTGATGGTTTGAATACCCCTTCGATATTTTCGCCAAGATCCTGCGCCGCAGTTTCAGGTGGCACATCCAGGAAAATGGTGAGATCAGGGGAAACCTCTCCACCAAATTGAACTCCACGTGCGCGAGCCTCAAGGCAGTTCAAGTCCTCACGGTACCAGTCATGTCCTTTAAGCCTTGCGTGGACAATGGATGCAACGGTGAAGTTTTTACACAGTACTATCTTTCCCTGTTTCAATTCTTCCCGGGTGACTGAACAGACACGAGCCCTTGAGGCGAGTTCAAAGAAGAAGTCCGGTTTGAACATTCCGTAAAGCCAGCCGTTGGTAAGCTCTTGAACACCCATGAGTTGGGCTCTCCCACTATCCGGGCTGTCAATTTCATATACATCATTTCCCTGTTCTATTAATGCTGCCCGCAGTTTCTCAACAAGGCCTACGATGAGTTTGCCTGAGCCGTAAATCCCTTCAATAACAACAAATTTTCCCTTTGCCATCGCCATCTCCTTATGATTTGATGTCAATCATTTAAAAAATGATTAAAAAAGCATGCTTGTAGTCTGACTTAATGTTTTTAACTTTAACTATAATATTGTATTTTGGCCAGAAAATTATTTAACTATACCTCCTAATCGGCATATGCGCTACCACCTCTTTATCTATTTTTAGTCAGTGATAAATTCAGAAGTTAAATATTTGTGCCTGTCGGGTAATCGTGTTATATAAAGGTACGTATTGCGGTGCAATTTTTTTTGATTATACTGCACAATAACAGTCATTTAATGTCAATCTGTTGTGGCGCTTAATGGATTTTTAAATATAGTTACACCGTAACTATAACTTTTCAGGAGGGTATACTTTTGGCACATATTTCATTTGAAGAGATCATGTTTACTATCATGTCCGCTACTCAGGACACCTTTAAAAGCTATATGAATATTGACCTGCTTGCCGGTAAGGTGGAAAAAAAGGTTGAGCCGGTTGACTCCGACGTGACTGGAATTGTCGGAATTGCCGGTGACCGGGTCGGATACATTATCATCGCCACTGACAAAGCGAGTGCCCAGCGTGTTGCCAAAGAGCTGCTGATGGTTGATGAGGCTGATGAAGAGTGCATTCGTGATGCCATGGGGGAGCTGGCAAACAATATTGCCGGTGTCTTTAAAACCAAATATCATGAACAGTACGGCAGTGTCGCACTTGGTCTGCCGCTGGTAGTATCAGGCAGTCTGCGGGCAATATCGGAGCCTCCGGATGCAAATGAGACGGCGAGTATCAATGTTCAGTGCAAAGGGGTGACCATACCTTTCAAGACGGTGGATGGCACAATATCTATTACCGTCATGGTTTACATGTAATTACAATGAATGATCTGCTGGATCTATATGGAGCATTATTGGGTGAGGTGGACGCCTGGTTTAGGAGCTGCCTTGATCAGCATCAGGATTTAATGGCGTGTCGCGATGGCTGTTTTGCCTGTTGCCGTGGACTCTTTGATATTACCCTGCTGGATGCGTTCTATCTCAAGCGTGGTTTTGACAGGCTTCCCGAAACTGTTAGAACCGAACTGGTGCGAACAGCATCCAGGCGTTTGGAACTGCTGTCGCAAGTGAATCCGGTTTTTGTAGAGCCTTGGCTGTTGAACGGAATACCTGAAGATGACTGGGATGCGCTTATGCCGGAAGAGGATGACACTCCCTGTCTGCTGCTCTCGGAAGCCGGTGGGTGCCTGGTCTATGAGCATCGGCCGATGACCTGTCGTTTGAACGGTATTCCTATGATTGATGTTTCCGGGGAAGAGTTGTTCGATGAGTGGTGCACCCTGAATTTTACCGAAGAAGCCCCCCGGCAACTTGAAGGGCTGCGCTTCGGTTTCAGAGAGTTGTTTGCTCAGGAGCTGCTGCTGTTTCAGAAGCTTATCCACCGCCTGACCGGCAGCATCCGAAATGAGGTCGATCTGTTTATACCTGCAGCGGTTGTTCTGGATTGCGAGAAGGTTGTACCGGCAATTGCAGCGTTGGATTGTTAACCCTGATAACAGGATAAGAGCGTGACTTCAACTTTACTAGTCGACGGCAACAACAAAGTTACCGGGGAATCCTTTGCGTTCGAATGATTCCTGTGCGGTTTGGGCAGACTTCAACGAGGAGTAGTGCCCTAAACGAATTCGATAGAACATGCTCCCCCCCACAAGTGCTTCCTGTACGTCCGCCGAGCCGTATTTTCTTTTCAGTTCGTCAGCATAGCGATATGCATTAGTCCTGTTCTTAAGCGCGGCAACCTGAAGCGCGAAACTACCCTTGTCGTAACTGGCCGGAGCGCGATATTCAACTTCTTCGCTGTCTTTATTGACTTTGTCGATCTTGTATCCGAGTGCCGTTACCTTGACCGCCGCCAATCCTTCCTGAATCATATCCAGCTTACGTGCGGCACCTTCTGAGAGATCAATAATGCGTTCCCGAACAAACGGGCCGCGATCATTTATGCGTACTATAATCTCCTTGCCGGTACGCTTGTGCCGCACTTTGACGTAGACACTGAGCGGCAATGTTTTGTGTGCAGCGGTCATCGCATTCATGTCGAACACTTCGCCGTTGCTGGTTTTGCGGCCATGAAAATCCTTGCCATAGCTGCTGGCAACACCCTCCTGCACAAAACCTTCATGGCTTGAAAGAGGTTCATAACGTTTGCCATTAACGGTGTACGGTTTCTGTCCCGGTTTTTGCCTTGTTGACTGGCTTTGATCCTGTGAGGAATAGGCGCGCTGATGGCTGGCACAGGCAGAAAGCAGAAGTGTGAACAGTGCCGCGGATAGGAACAAAATCTTGCGAATATGAGTGGTCATACGGTATTTATTCATCAGGTTACTTTTGCTCTTTATGACATTCATGGCATTCTACGGGACCGCGATCTTTTTCCCGGTGGCACCCTCTGCAGAAATGGTGGGCGACCCGCTCATCAAATCGTGTCATGGTATGTGCTTTGGTCGGCGTTTTGGTCCTGTGACAGGGGATGCAGAATTCCGCCTTCATTTCAGCCTGATGCAGATCATGATTGAATCGAATATTCCCCTTGGAAGAGTTGAATATGAAATAACGGTTTTTTGTGGCGGGATCGATATGAATGGTATATTCGTCCTGAGACCATGAAGGAGCTGTGGAACAGAGAATCGCAAGAAAAAGCATGAAACAGTACTTGTGCTGCATATTTATATCCTTTGCCTTATTACTGAAAATCAAGTCTATTTGTGGCTAAAAATTAAGTTCAATAACATGAAAACCTGCATTGGTAAAGATGTTATGACGATATAATCGTATTCAAATACAGATGCCTGTCATTCAATCTGACAAAAGATAGGTGCCGAAATAATCCAAAAAACTATATGAGGATGAGCATGATGTACGATTTTTTACCATTCAATACAGCCATTATCAGCGGACTATTCACGCCTCTTCCCCCTGAAAAGGTGCCGGATGATACACTAGGATATTGGGCTGTTCTGCAGGGTACTTCCTTGTTGGTGCCCGTTGGATTGGAACAGGCGCTGCTTCCGGTCGGATCGTTGCCGGAAGGCCTGGTCCCGGAAACAGAGCCTCTCAAGATCGGCCTTTGGCAGGGGCATCCTCTACGTGCGGTGCGGATTGCTTCGGATACCATTTTGTCTATGCAGTATGAAGCACTGCCGTTTCAGGGGCCGGATGCAAGATTGGACAACACTCTGGCCACCATTGCCGGCCGTGCCGCTCAAATAATGCATTGGGAGCGGCGCAGCCGTTTCTGTTCACACTGCGGTTGTGAGCTGACCAGAATTCCGGCCAGTTGGGGCAAAAAATGTCAGTCGTGCGGTGATGAACATTTCCCCCACATTCACCCCTGCATTATCGTATTGGTAAGACGCGGTGACGATCTGCTGCTGATCCGCAATGCCGCTTGGAATGTCGGGCGCTTCAGCCTTGTTGCAGGTTTTCTTGACTTCGGCGAATCTCTGGAGGAGTGTGTCCAGCGGGAAGTGCGCGAAGAGGCGGGGATAGAGGTCGCCAATATCCGTTATGTGGGAAGTCAGTGCTGGCCCTTTCCCAGCCAGCAGATGATCGGATTTCTGGCTGACTATGCTCATGGAGAAATCAAGCCTGACGGCATAGAAGTTGTCGAGGCCGGCTGGTTTCATAGTGATGCCCTGCCGCTTTCTCCAGGTGGAAAAAGGAGTATTTCCCGCTGGATTATTGATACCTTTGGAATAAGCGGTGAGCCTGTGAATCCGGTGCGGTAACTTCAAAAACATTAAATGAGCAGCATCTATTCTGCTGTTTGAAAATCGGCTGAAAATAGGGTAGTATGCCACGCAGTGTTTGTTAGGGGGGGATATTATGGCAAATCAGGAACTGAAACTTCGTAGGATCATCGATCTAGGCTTTGAAATTTCGCAAATCAAGGACATCGATCTGCTGCTGGAGAAGATACTGCTCGAAGCCCGTGGATTTACAAACTGTGATGCCGGTTCGATTTATGTCCGCGAGGGAGACAAGCTGATCTTTCGCTATGCCCAGAACGACACCATGCAGCGGCAGCTTCCGCCTGGCAAAAAACTTCCCTACTCCACCTTTTCCGTGCCGATCAGCACCACCTCTATTGCCGGATATGTTGCCCAGAACGGTTCTATCTTGAATATTCCCGATGTCTATGAAGTGAACGCCTGTTATCCGTTTTCCTTTAACCGGTCATATGATGATCTTACCGGATACCGTACCTGCTCCATGCTGACTATCCCGCTGCAAAATTTTCGAGGGGAGGTAATCGGCATTCTCCAACTCATCAACGCGACTGATAACCTGGGGGACGCCATTCCCTTTGCTCATGATGACGAAGAAATCATTTTGTACTTTGCCAACAATGCCGCAAATGCCATTGAACGCGCAAAGATGACCCGTGAAATCATATTGCGTATGAACAAGATGGCCGAAATGCGCGATCCCAAAGAAACAGGCCCGCACGTCAACCGTGTTGCCGCCTACTCTGTTGCTTTGTACGAAGCCTGGGCTTTTAAAAACGAGGTGCCGCAACCCGAAATTGATCGTAATCGTGATGTGCTCCGCATGTCAGCCATGCTTCACGATGTCGGTAAAGTTGCAATTTCCGACAATATCCTCAAGAAGCCGGGGCGATTCACCCCGGAAGAATTTCAGGTCATGAAGATGCACACTCTTTACGGAGCCAATCTGTTTTCTGATATATATTCGGATTTTGACGAATCAGCCGCCATTGTGGCGTTCAGTCATCATGAGCGATGGGACGGCAACGGCTATCCCGGTCATATCGATCCGCTGACACAGAAAGCGTTGCCGGGCTTTGAAAAAGATGACGGTCTGGCCATGGGAAAGAGCGGGGATGAAATACCGTTTTTTGGCAGAGTTGTTGCGATTGCAGATGTTTATGACGCTCTTTCCTGCAGACGTTGTTACAAGGAAGCCTGGGATGAAAATGAGGTATTCGAAACCATCAGGACTGAGGCCGGCAAGCAGTTCGACCCTGAACTGGTGGAGATTTTTCTGGGGTGTATCGACACGTTCCGGCAGATAGAGAAGCTCTATCCCGACCAGGCCGAGTAACCTGCAACACGCGACAATTCCAACTACACCTTAACTACCTGATTTACCGCAGAGGACACGACCAAAAGTAGGCGCTTCTAAGCGAGTAACGCAGAGGAAAACCTGAAACAGGGTAAAAACAGGAAAGCTTTTGAATTACCATAAAGATTCTTGTTTTTGATTTCCTCCGCGCTCCTCCGCGTCCTCTGCGGTGAATGTTTTTTATAGGTTAAAGGGTCCTTCCATCCGCCTCGGCAAACAGCTTAAGTTTCTGCATCATTACATCAAACTTTGCCGGTTTCAGTGATTGGGCGCCATCAGACGATGCGTGTTCAGGATCAGGATGAACTTCCACAATCAAGCCATCAGCTCCCGCCGCCACAGCAGCATAGCTCATCGGTGCCACATAATGATGATCGCCGGTGCCGTGAGATGGATCAATGACAACCGGTAGATGTGTTTTGCGTTTCAGAACGGGAATGGCTGATAAATCGAGGGTGTTGCGGGTGGCGGTCTCAAAGGTGCGGATACCACGCTCGCAGAGGATTACGGACTGGTTCCCCTCGCTCATGATATATTCGGCGCTCATCAGGAGCTCCTGGATTGTCATCGCCATGCCCCTTTTCAGCAGTACCGGCTTGCCAAGCTGACCGACTTTTTTAAGCAGGGCAAAGTTCTGTGAATTGCGGGCGCCGATCTGCAGGATATCGGAATAATCCGCCACCATGTCGGCAGTTTCAGGATTGATCACCTCAGTCACAAAGGGAAGGCCGGTAATGTCACGCGCCTTGGCCAGCAGTTTCAGCCCTTCCTCTTCCAGCCCCTGAAAAGAATATGGAGAGGTGCGTGGTTTGAATGCACCGCCGCGCAGAATATGCGCCCCTGCTTTTTTGACGGCAATAGCGGATTCAATAATCTGCTCTTCGCTCTCCACCGAGCAAGGCCCTGCCATGATAACAATTTGCGGGCCCCCGATAACGACAGTGTCACTGATCCGCACCACGCTGGATTCCTTCTTGACCTCCAGGGAAGCCAGTTTGTACGGCTGCAGGATCGGAACAACATTTTCCACTCCGTGCAGAGTCTCCAGCGCCTGAAGAGCCGTCTTGCCGCGCTCGTCACCGATGGCCCCGATCACATCGCGCGTCGTACCATGAATCACATGCGAGGTATACCCCAACTCCTTGATGCGCCTCAATACTTCATCCTTGTCTTTCTGTGCTGCTCCTGCTTTCATAACGATTATCATCCCTTGATCCTTTCCCACAAACAGTTAGAGCCGGAAGTTTCCCCCCGGCTCTGGCTGAACTGATAAATCAGACAGCAAAAAACCGGGGAGACTTTCGTCTGCCCCGGTTTGTGGTTTTGTGTGATAGCTTCTTCGCTTACACCTGTACCCGGGCAGACGGCCTGAAATAAAAGCCGAACCAAAAGTAAAAGCTGAATGCGATATAGAAGCGGTGTGAGTTCATATCTGGCACTTAATCACAGTTTTATCTCGGTTGTCAAGAGGCAATCACGCCGTTAACTCGTCAACAACATCAACCAGTTTTGGTAAGTCCGGCTTGGTCAAAATGCAGTTGGCACCCAGCCCGATCCATTTGCGTTTGTTATCTTCAGAAGCAAGCGAGGAAAATATCGCGACCGGCAGATCCTTCAGTGTTTCTTCCTTGCGAACAAGCGAGGTGAGATGCAGGCCGTCCATTTGCGGCATTTCAACGTCAGTTATCAACATCTGGATATGATCTTTAAACAGATTTCCATCTGAGGCAGCCTTTTGCATGGTATCCTGAATTGTTTTCCATGCCTCCGCACCATTCTCTGCTTCAACAACCGTATATCCGGCCGAACGGAGGCTGCTGCAGAGCGTCTTGCGGATAAATACGGAATCATCGGCGACCAGAACCGTTTTTAGGGCGCGTTCTGGATTAGACTCCGAGCGATGCAGCAAAAGTGTATCAAGAGGTTTAAGGGCGCTTTCAGAACAGAGTTCAGCAACGATCTTTTCAAAATCCAGTACCAGAATAATCCGGTCGTCCATCTTGACCAGACCGGTCACCTCATCGCTGTGGACGGCCGCAGCCGGGGGTTCCACATTCTTCCAGGAGATTCTATAGATCCGGGAGACTGAATGAACCAGCACACCAACCATCAGGTTGTTGAATTCAAGGACTACGACCCGGTCTGCCACCAGATCCCCGGTCGCCTTGTTGAGTACGGTTGCAAGATTAATGATAGTGATAACCTTGTCACGAAGCTTGATCATCCCTTCGACACCAGGCTTGGCATTAACCACTCGTGACATTTGCGGCAAACGGATTATTTCACGGACTTTAGCGACATTAACACCATAGTAGCAGGGGAGCACGTTGCCGTTTGAATCGACTTCGTCGATTCTGAATTCAACTATTTCAAGCTCATTGGTATCGCTCTCAAGAAGTATTTTGCTCTGCTTCATAAGTTTTTCACCTTTCATATCGCAATGTGCGGCCACTATAACACGTTTTTTTTAAAACATAGCACTCGTGTTAAAAAAATTTGCATTAATACCGGTTTCGCCGGATGTCCTGCTGAACTTGACTCTCCAAAGAGCCTGTGTTAGCTTTTTCGCCAACTTTTTATATGAGGTGTTAAATGTTTTTTCCACCACGTGACACATTCTATTCGCTTGCTGAAAAAGGAAACCTGATACCGGTTTATCGCGAAATTATGGCCGATATGGACACGCCGGTCTCAGCCTTCAGAAAACTTGACGACGGCCGTTTTTCCTATCTTCTGGAAAGTATTGAGGGAGGTGAAAAATGGGGGCGCTACAGCTTTCTTGGCTCAACTCCTTCGGTGATTATTCGTTCAAAGGGCACTCTGGTTGAAACAATTACAGATGGCGTAACGGTCCAGCAGGAAGCAGCAGATCCGCTTGCCTGCGTTAAGGAGCTTTTAGCGCAGTTTGCTCCGGTTGAGGTTGAGGGTCTTCCCCGTTTTTTTGGCGGAGCCGTCGGCTATCTTGGTTATGACATGGTTCGCCATTTTGAATCATTGCCGACGCATAAACCGGCTCTTCTCGATGCGTACGATTCTTATTTTCTGATTACAGATACCATAGTGATTTTTGATACCATGCGTCAGAAAATTAAAGTGGTTTCAAATGCCCACATTACCAAGGAGATTTCATCTTCGGAAGCATACTCTCGTGCAACAGAAAAAATTGATTCCATTATTAACCAATTGCGCGCTCCTCTACCTCCGAAAAAATCTGTAACCTCGGCAAAACCGGTTCAATTCCTCTCGAACATGTCCCAATCTTCCTTTGAGGATTCTGTCGAGAAAGCCAAGGAATATGTTCGATCCGGCGACATCATTCAGGTCGTACTTTCACAGCGATTCAGCGGGGAGCTTACCGCCGACCCGCTTGATATATATCGGGTACTGAGGACTCTCAATCCATCACCATATATGTTTTTTCTGCGCCTTGACGACACGGTGATTGCCGGCGCATCTCCCGAAGTAATGGTTCGCAAGGAAGGTGATCGGGTTGAATTACGCCCCATTGCCGGAACCCGCCCCCGTGGGGCAACACCTGAGGATGATTCACGTCTGGCTGACGAATTGCTTGCCGATCCCAAAGAACTGGCCGAGCATGTAATGCTGGTCGATCTCGGCAGAAACGACCTGGGTCGGGTCTGCACGACCGGTTCGGTCAAAGTATCCGAACTGATGCTTGTCGAGCGCTATTCCCATGTCATGCACATCGTTTCAAATGTCCAGGGGCAATTATCGGCTGAACGGGATGCCTTTGATCTGGTCCGAGCCACGTTTCCTGCGGGCACCTTGTCAGGAGCCCCCAAAGTCCGTGCCATGCAGATAATAGATGAGCTTGAACCGGTACGCCGCGAGATCTACGGCGGTGCGGTCGGCTATTTTTCCTTTTCGGGAAATATGGACCTTGCCATTGCCATCCGCACTTTGGTTATTAAGGATGGAAAAGTTCACCTGCAGGCAGGCGCCGGCATTGTGGCCGATTCCGATCCGGCAACAGAGTGGCAGGAAACTGTCAACAAAGGAATGGCTGTCATGCGAGCGGTAGAAATTGCTGAGAAGGGTTTGGTATAGAGATAGGAAATTGAGCTTTTCTGGGGTATGTCGTTATTATTATGGGTGAAGATGGGATCAAATCGTGATCCATTTGATTTTGTTTTTAGTGTCAAGAGCGAATAGACTTGTCCGGTTCTGTAGCAAATGAATTGTCCGCTTTTGGAAGTTGATGAGAAAGCTGCGGAGGGCGTAGCCCGGAGCAGCTTTCTCATCGGCAAGCGGCGGACAGTTACGCTGCCTTTTTGATCACATCTTGAATCTGTTGCCCACTGCTGTCGTACTCTGCCAGTTTTCTCGGACCGTGAAAGACTGAGAGCGTTCCATCAAGATAGCGATGCACACTGACCTTGGCCTTGATGTAGTTGCACCGGTATTCGTTCTTGTCGATTTGTAGCACCAGATTTTCAAACTTCACACAGTTGTCGTGCTGTACCGTTCTTTCATAATGTTCACAAAGAATGTCTTCAAGCGATGCACCAATGAAGGACACAAATGCCGTGCCTTCTTCTCTCGCTGGATGCGCAAACTTGCGATTGAATTCCGGCATATAGATTTCTCTCAGATACTTGTTGGCGGTTTCCATGGTGGCGACTCCCATTAACGCCAACTCGTTGGGTAAGCGCCCTTGGTGAGTTGCAAAAGCACGTTCTGAGCGCCCCCTGGCTTCTGGAGAGTAGGCAGCTATCATGTTGATGCCAAGTTGGGTCATACCCCTGCCAAACTGAGTCGGATTGTTTTTGTCAACCTTGCCGCCAGCTTCAGGGGTATGCCAGTAGTGACTGCCGCGATCAGAGTAGAAACTGCTGAAGAGCCCGCGCTTTTCAATGGTCTCCTTTACCCCCTGAAAGCTGCTGACAGTGCCTTCCTGATCACAGAAAAACATGGAGTAGTGTTCGTTGGTTGCGTCATCCATCGTGCTTACGAGATCCCATTTCTGCCCCGATATCCATTCGTGGGTACTGGCGTCTTGATGGATCATCATACCGGGAAAAGCAGACGCATCACGGTGCTTACGGTGGACACCTTTGAGTTTTGATTTCGGAATCAGTTTTGCTTGCTGTAACTGACTTTTTACCCAGGTGTAACTCCGGCTTCCACCATTTTTACTGTACCAGTCATGGAAGTGTTGGGCATTCCAGCCTTGATGACGAGTGCTGTAAAGATCAACAAGTGCTATGACTTCATCTACCGGTGCGCGTCGGTGCGATGTTTGGGTAAGTCGCTTGTCGGCAAGGCCCTCAAGACCACTTTCTTCGTAACGGTCAATGTAGCGGCGAAAGGTGCGGTCAGTAACACCAAGAATCAGGGCGGCCTCTGCTTGTGTCAGGCGGTCTTTCTGCCAGTTGCCATAGACTTCTTTGAATCGCATCAGTTTGGTCTCCTGTAGCCATATTGTCCGTTTCATTGGTCGTCTCCCGACGACAACTTAAACCGGACAGGTTATGTGCTACAAGACCGGACATATCATTAACTCGCGACATTGATTTTGTTTTTAGTTGCAATTAGAATCTAATCATAGTAAGTAGCTGCGTGGAAGCCGCAAAAAACTAAAGGAGATTGAAAATGAAAAAAATTGTTATGGTAGTAATGGCTGCAGCGCTGCTTATGGGGATCGGAATTCAGAATGCATCTGCTGACAACGGGCTCAAACAGGGGACTTTCGGTTTTGGCGTCGACACAAGTACAGATTTATTCATCCATGGAAAATACCTGGTGCTAAATGACCTTGCAATTTTAGGCGGATTTGGATTGGGTATCAAAGGTTCCGATGACAAGGGTACCGATGTGGCCATTGGAGCCGGTGTGCGCAAATACTTGAAAGTTGCCGACTTCGCTCCTTTTGTTGGCGGTTTTATAACATATGCAAGTAATCAGGATGCAAATGTTAAGGATCTGCAGGTTGCTGCAGAGGCCGGGGCAGAGTACTTTCTTTCAAAACACTTCAGTTTTGAGGGTGCGGTTCAGGTAGGGTTTAAATCAAATGAAGTAAAGAGCATCGATAATGCAGGCCTGAGTTTTACAACTAAAAGAACTGATTTTGGAACAACCAGATCAGCAATCGGGTTTAACTTTTATTTCTAATACCGGAGTTGAAACTGAATAGTGATTTAGTCAATTAGAAACCTAATAGTCATAAAGATCAAAAAAGGCAACTCAGACCGAGTTGCCTTTTTTGTGCCGAAAGCGATGATACTTTTTCACAGATCTCTTAGTTATTGTAGTCGCCTGAGAATACGTTACAATAAACACAATTGTCAGATATATAATCTTCTGAAAAAAAATGGAGAGCGTGTGAAAGTCACTCAAGTCAAAAAGAAACAGCCTCCCAAAAAAGCGAAACGTGATCCGAACTCTGAAGTTTCAATAAAGCAGGTCAAGGCTAAAAAAACTAAAAACACCAAGACGACTGACCCCAACGAGTCGCTGAACATGCAACCAGTGACATCACCGGAATTCGATCTGCACGACAGTCAGTGGTTCCTGAACCGCGAGTTGACCTGGCTGGCGTTCAATCGTCGGGTGCTGCATGAAGCTGAGGACGATCGTACTCCGCTCTTGGAACGACTCAAATTTATTGCCATTGTCAGCGGCAATCTGGACGAGTTCTTTATGAAACGCATCGGCGGCCTGAAACAGCAGATCGGCGCCGGGATGCGGGAGTTGACTCTCGATGGCCGTTCTGCGCGCCAGCAGGTGACGGAATGTTATGCTGAAGTCCGCGATATCGAAGCACGCAAGGAACACTCTTTTCAAGAAATCTGTGCGCTTCTGGAAGATAAAAACATCCTGATCGAACGCTATGACGAGTTGACTCCCAAGGAAATGAAGCTGCTGAGAGAGTTTTACTATGCGAACATCTTTCCGCTGCTGACGCCGCAATCTATAGATCCGGCCCACCCGTTTCCATTTATCTCGAATCTGTCGCTCAATCTGCTGGTGTCACTGCGCTACCCTAAGTCCAAACAGAATTCACTGGTCCGGATCAAGGTGCCGGTTGATGCCGGTACCCCCCGCTTTATCAGGATTGGTAAGGGAGAACATTTTATCAGGCTCGAAGAGGTTATGATGAACAACCTGGATATGCTGTTTCCGGGTATGGAGGTTGTATCATGCGAACTTTTCAGGGTAACAAGGAATGCCAATACCGAAAAGGATGAAGATGAAGCAGACGATCTGATGGAGATGATTGAATCGGAGCTGAAGGAGCGCAAGTTCGCCCCGATAGTGCGACTGGAGATCGGCAGCGGCATGGAGCCGTTACATAGGGGGCGCCTGGCGGCAGAACTGGAACTGGATGAAGCGACAGATGTTTTTGAAGTCCCCGGTCTGCTCGCCATGCGCGATCTATTCGAATTAACGAAGCTCGACTTTCCCCGACTGCACGATGTTCCGCACCACCCGATTGATCATCCGCAGCTGCAAACGCAGCGCAACATCTTTCATGTCATCCGTGATGCCGGTGCGATTCTGCTTCAGCACCCATACGAATCATTTTCAACTTCAGTAGAGCGTTTTCTGCGTGAGGCGGCGACCGATCCCAAAGTTCGCGGAATCAAGATGACGCTCTATCGCACCTCCCGCCAGAGCCGCATCATTGATGCCCTGATTCTTGCCGCGCATAACGGCAAGCAGGTTGCTGTTGTAGTAGAGCTGAAAGCACGCTTTGACGAGGCAACCAACATCAGTCTTGCGGAGCGTATGGAGGAAGCAGGAGTACATGTCACTTATGGCGTCGTCGGATTGAAGACCCACTGCAAGGTGATCATGGTCGTGCGTCAGGATTATAACGGTCTGCGGCGTTACCTGCATATCGGTACCGGTAATTATCATGCTGATACCGCCCGTTTGTACAGTGATATCGGTTTATTGACCTGCGATCAGATCATTGCCGAAGACGTCACCGAGCTGTTCAATTTTCTCACTACTGGTTTCATGCTCAAACGCAAATATTCAAAGCTTGCTCTGGCGCCACGGATGCTGAAAAAAGCCCTGCTTGAAAAAATTGAGCGTGAGTCCAATCTACATATCAGCAGTGGTGGCGGAGCCATTCAATTCAAAATAAATGCACTTGAGGATGGCGATGTCGTGCGAGCACTCTACCGGGCCTCGATGGCAGGGGTGAAAATCGATCTGATTGTTCGCGATACCTGCCGGTTGCGGCCCGGAATCGTGGGGCTTTCCGATAATATCCGGGTCATAAGCGTTGTCGGAAGGTTTCTTGAACACGCCCGTATCTACTATTTTCACAACGGTGGCGCCGAAGAATACTTTATCGCTTCAGCTGATGCGATGAAGCGTAATCTGGAGGCGCGTGTCGAGGTTCTTTGCCCGGTTGAACCGCCTGAATTGACCAAGGAGCTTCGCATATTGTTTGATACCCATCTGGCTGATCAGCGTTCTGCGTGGGATATGCTGCCGGATGGCACCTATGTTCAGCGCACCCCCGCTGAAGGAAATGGCGCCGGGAGTCATAGGCTTTTAATTGCAAGAGCAGAAAAGAGGGTTAAAGAAAATATGAAAAAGAAGAAGGTCAAGAAGGCTGGTAAATAGTGGGAAGAGCCTGTGTCGCAACTGTGAAACGTAATCCATATTATAGACTAGACTGGACTGAAAAGGTGAAACCGTGGGTAATTACAGTGTAGTCGTGCTCGACTTTGAGACCACCGGTCTCTCACCGAATTACGGTGACAGGGTAATTGAAATCGGGGCCGTTCTGGTCGAGAACAATGTGATCGTTGACCGTTTCCAGAGCCTGATGAATCCAGGGATGAAGATCAGCCGCTTCATTGAGGAATATACCGGCATCACCAATAAGATGCTGAGTGGTGCCCCCTCTGTTTCCGAAGTCATGCATAAATTTACTTCTTTCATGGCGCAGCACCATCTGGTCGCCCATAATGCATCCTTCGACAGTCGTTTTCTGGATGCCGAACTGCAGCGGCTAAATCTACTGCGTTGCCAGGAATTTGTGTGTTCATTGCTCCTTTCCCGCCGGATTTACCCGGAATTCCACAGTCACAGCCTGGAATCACTGGTCCGCTGCAAGAATCTCAAGACCGATGGGGTGCATCACCGGGCTCTTGCCGATGCGGAGATGACAGGACATCTCTGGATCAGCATGGTCAATGACATTAAAGCTGATTATAATCTGAAGAATGTACCATTCGATCTTATGCAGCAGCTGTCGAAAGTATCAAAAAGCGCCGCCCCGTCCTTTTTGAAGCGCGCAGCAGAAAAACAGGAACAAACAAGCCGCTTGTAAGCACCTCCGTGGCATGGTTTGACATTCTGCACCACCCTTTTCTCCTTTACTTTCACGCCATCTTTATTTATTCTTCACAGTCCTAATTTTTAGAGTACGAAGGAATTCATGGAAATCAGCAGAATCCGCAACTTCTCCATTATCGCTCACATCGACCATGGCAAATCAACCTTGGCAGACCGCCTTCTTGAGTATACCGGTACGGTTTCCGACCGGGATAAACAGAACCAGTTCCTGGACAAAATGGATCTGGAGCGTGAGCGGGGTATTACCATCAAGGCTCAGACGGTACGGCTTAATTACCGCTCTGACGCCGGCGTTGACTATGTTCTTAACCTGATCGACACCCCCGGTCATGTTGACTTTACCTATGAGGTGTCACGTTCACTGGCCGCCTGCGAGGGGGGACTTCTGGTGGTTGACGCATCTCAGGGGGTCGAGGCTCAGACACTGGCGAACGTTTATCTCGCTCTGGATATTAACCTGGAGGTCTTTCCGGTATTGAACAAGATCGATCTGCCTGCTGCCGATCCTGAACGGGTTAAGCAGGAGATTGAGGATATTATCGGCATCGATGCTCATGATGCTGTTCTGGCCAGTGCCAAAGAGGGGATCGGTACGCACGAAATCCTTGAGGAGATCGTCAAGAAGATCCCGCCACCAGTCGGGAACCCGGATGCTCCGCTCAAGGCGCTGCTGTTTGACTCCTGGTATGATCAGTATCAGGGCGTTATCATCCTGGTGCGCATCTTTGACGGCACGCTTAAAAAAGGTGACAGGATTCAGTTGATGTCTACCAACAGTTCGTTCGAAGCGCTCAAGGTCGGAGTATTTGCGCCGACGATGAATGAGGTGTCGGAGCTGTCGGCGGGAGAGGTCGGTTTCGTTATTGCCGGAATCAAGGATGTTGCGGACGCCAAGGTCGGTGATACGGTAACTCTGCTGCATCGCCAATGCGAGCAGGCGCTGGACGGTTTCAAGGAGGTCAAGCCGATGGTCTTCTCCGGTTTGTACCCGATTGACACTGTACAGTACGAACAGCTGCGCGATGCGCTGGCCAAGTTGAAATTAAACGATTCATCGTTCTCGTTCGAGCCGGAAACGTCACTGGCGTTAGGTTTCGGTTTTCGCTGCGGCTTCCTCGGCCTGCTGCATATGGAAATTATTCAGGAGCGTCTGGAACGCGAGTTTTCGCTGGAGCTGATTACTACCGCGCCGACGGTTGTCTATCGGGTAAACAAAATGAATGGCGAAGTTTACTCCATTCAGAGCGCCAATCAGATGCCGGAGTTGCAAAACACTGAGTACCTGGAAGAACCTTTTATCCTGGCACATATCCATGTGCCTAATGAATTTGTTGGCGGCGTACTGGCACTTTGCGAGGACAAGCGCGGTGTCCAGCGTGAGATCAAGTACCTGACTCAGACGCGTGTCATGATTATCTATGAACTGCCATTGAACGAGATCGTTCTGGATTTTTACGATCGCCTCAAATCGATCACCAAAGGGTATGCTTCTCTGGATTACGAGCATCTGGAGTACCGGCGTAGTGATCTGGTGCGCATGAATGTCATGATTAACGGGGAAGTAGTCGATGCGTTGTCACTCATCCTGCACCGCGAAAAAGCATATTTCCGCGGTCGTGACCTGGTCGCCAAGATGAAGGAGCTGATTTCCCGGCAGATGTTCGAGGTGGCCATTCAGGCAGCCATCGGCAACAAGATTATTGCCCGTGAGACGGTCAAGGCGATGCGCAAGGATGTCCTTGCAAAATGTTACGGAGGAGATATCACCCGTAAGCGGAAGTTGCTGGAGAAACAAAAAGAGGGCAAGAAACGGATGAAGAATGTCGGTAACGTCGAGTTGCCGCAGGAAGCGTTTCTGGCAATTTTGAAAGTTGACTGACAGACCAAGTCTTTAAAAGGAATCCTCATGGAAGAAAATCAGGACTCATCATCTGTAAATTCTGCTTTGGCTCAACAGGAGCCGGTCAAAAAGAAGGGGCTGATCCGCGAGTATGCCGAGTCGATCGCAATAGCGATACTACTGGCACTGGTAATCCGTACTTATCTGGTTCAGGCTTTTAAAATTCCATCCGGTTCGATGGAGGATACACTGGCAATCGGAGATCATCTGCTGGTCAGTAAATTTATTTACGGCACCAAGATCCCTTTTGTCGATAAGCGGATCCTTACAATCCGTGATCCGCGTCAGGGTGATGTGATCGTTTTTGAATATCCGGAAGACCCCAGCAAAGATTTTATCAAGCGCATTGTTGGTGTTCCAGGTGATGTTGTTGAGGGGAAAGAAAAGAAAGTATTTGTAAATGGCAAGCCGTATGAAAATCCGCATGAAGTGCATAAGGAAAAGGACATTATCCCGAAAGAAATGAATCCGCGCGATACGTTCGGGCCGGTTACCGTGCCCGCAGGATCGTACTTCGTGATGGGCGACAACCGCGACCGCTCCTACGACAGTCGCTTCTGGAAGTTTGTCCGGCGAGATCAGATCAAGGGTTTGGCGTTTATCAAGTACTGGTCGTGGGATCGTGACAAGCTCAGGCCTCGGTTTGGAAACATCGGGCGACTTATAAAATAATCAATATATCAATAAATGGAGGATTGTATGGATTTTCTCGGAAGCTGGAAACGGACACATTACTGCGGCGATCTGAAGGCTGCTGATATCGGCAGCGAAGTGATACTTATGGGGTGGGCACTGCGCCGCCGAGACCATGGCGGACTCATTTTTATCGATCTGCGCGACCGCGAGGGTATAGCCCAGATCGTGTTCGATCCTGAAGTCAACCCGTCCGGCCATGCTGTTGCCGAATCGGTTCGCAGCGAGTTTGTGCTGGCTGTCAGAGGCACGGTTATTCCTCGCCCTGAAGGAACCGTCAATCCGAACATGAAGACTGGAGAAGTCGAAATTCAGGTGCTGGAGTGCAAACTGCTCAACCGTTCCAAGCCGTTGCCGTTCATGCTGGACGAACATAGCGACATCAATGAGAACATCCGCTTGAAGTATCGCTATCTTGATCTTCGTCGTCCCCAACTGCAGTATAACCTGATACTCCGTTCGAAAGTCTCCCAGCTGACCCGCTCTTACCTGACCGATAACGGTTTCATAGAGCTTGAAACCCCGTTTCTTACCAAATCGACCCCGGAAGGCGCACGTGACTTTCTTGTGCCGTCCCGCATTAACCAGGGACATTTTTATGCTCTGCCGCAGTCACCGCAGATTTTTAAACAGATCCTGATGATTTCCGGTTTTGATAAATATTTTCAGGTAGTGCGTTGTTTCCGTGATGAGGATCTGCGTGCCGATCGTCAGCCGGAGTTCACTCAGATCGACTGCGAAATGTCCTTCATCGATCAGGAGGATATCATAACAGTCATGGAGGGGCTGATTGCACGTATTTTCACCGAAGCAAAAGGGGTTGCAGTACAGCTTCCGGTAGAGCGTCTGACATATGCCGAGGCAATTCGACGTTTTGGTCTCGATAATCCGGACCTCCGTTTCGGTATGGAACTCTGCGATCTTACCGACATCGTCAAGGGTTCAGGCTTTAAAGTGTTTGCTGATGTCGCCTCCAAGAGTGGAACAATCAAGGGAATCAACGCCAAGGGGTGCGCAAAGTTCTCCCGCAAGGATATCGACGATCTGACGGAATTCGTCAAGATATACGGGGCTAAGGGACTTGCCTACGTCAAGATCGAGAATGGCGAGTGGCATTCTCCGATCGCCAAGTTCTTTACTCCGGAAGAAATTGCCACCATGAACAGCTCCTTCGGTGCCGAAGAAGGGGATCTGCTGTTTTTCGTGGCTGACAAGCATAAGGTCGTCAACGACTCGCTCGGCAAGTTGCGTAACCACCTGGCTAATCTTCTCAAGCTGACCAGCAAGGATGACTACCGCTTTGTCTGGATAACCGAATTCCCTCTGCTTGAGTGGGATGAGGATGAAAAACGCTGGTCTGCTGTCCACCATCCATTTACCGCACCTATGGATGAGGATCTGGATTTTGTCGAGTCCGATCCGGGGCGATGCCGTGCCAAGGCGTATGATCTGGTGTTGAACGGCAACGAGATCGGTGGCGGATCAATCAGAATCCATCAGGAGCAAGTTCAGTCCTTGATGTTCAAACTGCTCGGAATGAGCGTAGAGGATGCCCGCAGCAAGTTCGGCTTCCTGCTCGATGCTCTTGAGTTCGGGACACCGCCGCATGGCGGAATCGCATTCGGGATGGACCGATTGATAATGCTGTTGACAGGCAGTGACTCGATTCGTGATGTTATTGCATTTCCAAAAACTCAGAAGGGCACATGTATGATGTCTGAGGCTCCATCGGCAGTGGACACTAAACAACTCCGTGAGCTTGGTGTCCGTCTGGCCGAAAAGCAGGGTTAATTATGTTCGGAACAAGTCGTCAGGCAGTTTGCATACTGCTGTTGTCTGCACTGCTGACGGCTTGTTCTGCTACGGGTCCTACTTGGCGCATTAAGTCAACTGCACTGGTTGAGGAGCTTGGGCGTCGGGAAGCTTCGACACTGTTTCCTCAGGAATACAGGAATCTGCTGGAAATTTTTGAGCATGGAGAAGCGCTCTATCATGTTCGTGAAGATGATAGAGGTGCAGATGTTTATTATCAACTGGCTTTTCAAAAAGCAGAGTTGCTGCAGTCTGAGGTACAGCAGGTAAGGAAGCAACTTGCTGCCGAGAAACAGCAGCGTATTGCTGAGCTAGCTGCTAAAGCTGAAGAAGAACAGCTGATGCGTGCCGCCGCAGAAGCAGAGATTCGACTGAGGGCCCGGCAGTTGGCCGACTCAGTTGAAGCCACCCGCTCTGCGCAGAAAAAAAGTAAAGAATCTCAACCAGTACTGCCGACTTCTTATACCGTCCGTAGGGGCGAAACCTTACCGCAGATATCCGCACGAACAGAGATTTATAACGATTCAACACTCTGGCCGATTATTTATCGCGCCAACCGTGACCAGATACGCGACCCCAAGCGCCTCTGGCCCGGCCAGGTTTTTATAATCCCGCGTAATTTCAGTCGTGACGAAGCCGATGAGGCGCGTCGCTATTCCAATAAAAAATAACTGCGACAACCTGATATTACAGAGCCGTTTGTAATTGCTATATCATTCGGCTTGAGCCGATTTTATCTTGACAGCTAAACTGCTTTTGTATACTGTATACGAAATTTTTACCGTGGCTGTAAAGTATCGTTATAACATATAGTTTTATCAAAAAATGCCCCGCATTTTTTTGTTACGTTTTCCGATTAAATGACTAACCCCCCACAGTAAAAACATCCGTTTGGATGATCCGGTTGCAGGTCACGGCACTGTTTTCATAGAGCCTCTGGCTATCTGGTAAAAAACTAAGGAGAGATACATGACAACACAAAAGATTATCTGGTCTAAAATTGATGAAGCTCCCGCACTGGCAACGTACTCTTTGCTCCCTATCGTTAACGCCTTCACGAAGGCAGCTGGTGTTGTTGTGGAGACAAGGGATATATCTGTTGCAGGAAGAATTATCGCAAATTTTCCTGACTACCTTACAGAAGCTCAGAGAATGCCGGATTATCTGGCTGAACTGGGTGAGCTTACACAGAAGCCTGAAGCCAACATCATCAAACTGCCTAACGTCAGTGCTTCAATCCCTCAGTTGAAAGCAGCTATCAAGGAATTGCAGGAGCAGGGTTACAAGCTTCCAGACTATCCGGAAGAACCCAAAACCGATGCTGAGAAAGAGCTTAATGCACGGTATGCCAAGTGTTTGGGAAGTGCCGTTAATCCAGTACTGAGGGAAGGTAACTCCGATAGGCGCGTGGCGAAAGCGGTAAAAGAATACGCCAAAAAGCATCCGGTTAAACTGGGTGCCTGGAGCCCGGAATCGAAGACGCATGTATCACATATGACTTCTGGCGATTTTTATCATAGTGAAAAATCCACTACGATGAAAAATGCTGGCAATGTAAAAATCGAGTTTGTTGATCAAGCCGGAAAAGTCACCGTTCTTAAAGAAAAACTGCCTCTTTTGGCAGGTGAAGTACTTGACGGGGCATTTATGAATGTACGTGCTCTGCGTAAATTCATTGCCGAGCAGATCGATGACGCAAAAGCTAAAGGTGTGTTGTTCTCGGTACACCTCAAAGCCACCATGATGAAAATATCTGATCCGATCATGTTTGGTCATTTCGTCTCTGTATTCTACCAGGATGTTTTTGAAAAGCACGCAGCTGCTTTCAAAGAGCTGGGTGTCAATCCGGATCTTGGTATGGGCGATCTTTACCTGAAAATCAAGAAATTGCCAGCTGATAAACAGGCAGAGATTGAAGCGGATATCCAGGCTGCTTACAAGAAAAGACCTGAACTGGCGATGGTTGACTCTGCGAAGGGCATCACCAATCTTCATGCAAGTAACGATATTATCATCGACGCATCCATGCCCGTTGTGGTCCGTGATTCGGGGATGATGTGGGGCCCGGACGGAAAACTGCACGATACCAAGTGTGTTATTCCAGACACCTCCTATTCCGAGTGGTATCAGGAGTGCATAGCTTTCTGTCAGAAAAACGGTGCCTTCGACCCTTCGACAATGGGTTGCACCTCCAACGTCGGCCTCATGGCACAAAAGGCCGAGGAGTACGGTTCACACGACAAGACCTTCAAAGTTCAGGGAAATGGCACGGTGCGTGTCGTTGATGCTGCTGGAGAGGTGCTGTTCCAGCACACAGTAGAAGAGGGCGATATCTGGCGTGGTTGTCAGGCAAAAGATCTGCCGATTCAGGACTGGGTCAAGTTGGCTGTCGGCAGAGCAAGGGCAACTGGCGCACCGGCTGTGTTCTGGTTGGATAAAAACAGGGCCCATGATGCCCAGATGATTCTGAAAGTAAATCAGTACCTGAAAGATCACGATACGAAGGGTCTGGAAATTCATATCATGTCTCCAGTGGAAGCGATGCGCTTCACTCTGCCAAGGGCGAAAGCCGGCCAGGATACTATTTCCGTAACCGGAAATGCCCTGCGCGATTATATCACCGACCTGTTCCCGATTCTTGAGCTGGGTACCAGTTCAAAGATGCTGTCAATCGTACCGCTTCTGGCTGGCGGCGGACTGTTCGAGACAGGTGCAGGCGGTTCGGCACCTAAACATGTGCAGCAGTTTGTCCAGGAAGGGTACCTGAGATGGGATTCACTCGGCGAATTTCTGGCGCTTGCAGTATCTCTGGAGCATTTGGCAGCTACCTTTAAAAATGAAAAAGCTCAGCTCTTGGCCGATACGCTTGATCAGGCCAATACCAAGTTCCTCGATAACAACAAGAACCCGGCCCGTAAGGTCGGTCAGATAGACAATAGAGGCAGCCACTTCTACCTCGCAATGTACTGGGCCGAGGCTTTGGCAGAACAGACCAGGGACAAGGATCTGCAGGCACGTTTTGCCAAGGTAGCCAAGCAGCTTCAGGAAAATGAGACAAAGATTAATGAAGAGTTGATCGGAGCCCAAGGTAAACCAGTCGATATGGGTGGTTATTATCTTCCTGATCCGGTAAAAACGGAAAAAG
>JANYBN010000003.1 GCA_025360785.1 Geobacter sp. | reverse complement strand
ATTGCTGCCCAATCATACTGTTTATCTGTCATTAGTTACTCCTTTCTTGTTTGCTTGCAGGATTTACTGCCGGTGCTCAGTGATGCTATCTCCTTTCTTTTTAGAATAACTAGATTGTTTAACTGCTGCACGGCTATAAATCCAACATTGAAATAGACTTGTGTTTATTTTCGCAATGGTAGTCATGTGTCAATGACGTCATAAAAACAATTATAAAAAACCGTATACAATAATAAATAAAATGTTTGTTCAACCAAAATATATAGATGCAAAATACAGCTTATATTTTAAAAATATGTTATTTATCAAATATATATAAACAAAATGTACATCGTGTATCAGCGTTATTTTTAATCTGTTGTATACATAACATTATTAAATTGATAATTGCAACACAAATATATCCAAAACTTAAACTGCGTTCTATAACGTTTGGATGCGCCCAAAGCTGAGCCGCGATCTTGTTATTTAAATTATTATGAACACGCTCATTTAAGAATTGCTATTGATGTTTGGCGCTGTTATAGTGAGCGCGCTCATAAAGTAGATGGAAATAAGTTCTGCATGATAGAAATGGATTTTAGCTAACGTGCTTATCCAGGTTTGTCGGGTAGACATAAGGTGTTTAGTTAACTGACCTGGTACTGTTTAGCAGGGGGTTACAGGAGGAAGTTAATGCGTATTAGCGATCAGGCCAAGCAGAACAACAGGGCGCGTATTCTGGAAAATGCTGCAGAGATTTTCACAAGCAAGGGGTTTGAGGATGCCACGACCAGAGACGTCGCCTTGGCGTCCGGATTGGCCACCGGAACACTGTTTAACTATTTTCCGAGCAAGGAGACCCTGGCGATGACCATGGTTACCGAGGCCCTCGGCCAGGGACGCGAAGATTTCCAGTGCCGCCGTAAAGGGGATGAGGACCTTGCAGAAGAACTGTTTCTCTTTATCGCCTCGGGTTTGCGGCGGTTGCGTCCATTGAGGCCATTTCTTGGCCCGGTTCTGGAACGCTCCTTGAGCCCTTTTCCCAGAAAGATCATATGTCAGGAAGGGGAATCGGCCCGCGTGGAGCACCTGGCCGTTGTGCAGGAGATCATTGGACGCCACGGCTTTGTTGAAACCCCCGATTATGTCGCCATGACCATGTACTGGTCACTATATCTCGGCATCCTTGCCTTTTGGACCAACGATTCATCTCCCAATCAGGAAGATACCCAGTCACTGATCGACTATTCAATCCGCACGTTCGTACAGGTAATTTCCGGCGCCATGCCGGTCAAAGGAGCAGCGCATGCAGAGTGAAAACGTCAGGGGAACAGAATCCGTTCAGATGGAAATGTTGCTGGACGCCCTGCCGAAGGGTAGCGCCTCCGATCCGTCCGCTCAGCGCCTGGCGCGTTTTATCACCACAATATCCAATAAAAAAGTGCCGGTCAGTTCATTTTCCCGGATCTGGACCCTCGGTTCCCTCCAGGCCAGGGTCACCGCCGGATATCTTGCCTATTGGCTGCGTAGCCGCTTCAGCGACTCAGAAGAAAAACAGCGGCTGAAAAGCGAAGCTCACCTGGCCGCCGCGCTGCAACTCTTCGGCACCATGGGTTACCTGCGGGGTGCAGTGATGAAGATCGGCCAGATGCTGGCCAATCTCCCCGAGGTGGTGCCGGAGGAGTTTGCCGAGGTGCTTTCCGCGCTGCATTTCGAGGCCCCTCCCATGCACTACTCGCTGGTGCGTGAAGTCTTTCTGGATGAGTTTTGCCGCGAACCGGAGGAGGTTTTCGCCTCCTTCAACCAACAGGCTTTTGCCGCTGCCTCCCTGGGACAGGTGCATCGCGCCCGGCTGCACAGCGGCGAGGAGGTGGCGGTAAAGATCCAGTATCCGGGCATCGCCCGAACGATCAAGAGCGACCTGCGCACGCTACGCCTTCTGCTCCAGCCGCTTTGTCTGAGCATCGACTGGCAGGACGCTCTCGCCAAACTGGCTGATATCGAGCGCATGCTTCTCATGGAGACCGATTATGCGCAGGAGGCCATTTTTGGCAAGCTGGCGCGGAGTACATTTACAGACGCCGATCGGGTGGTTGTGCCGCTGGTCTTTGAAGAATTTTCCACCAAACGGGTACTGACTACAGAATACCTGCAGGGTTGTCATCTTGACGAGTACCTGGCCGGAAATCCGGGCCAGGCGGAACGGGATCATTTCACACATCTGCTGACTGTGGCTACCTATCGGCTCTATTATCGCCTGCACTGGCTACCGGCAGACCCTCATCCAGGCAACTTCATCTTCATGGCGGATGGCCGCCTCGGGATAATCGACTTCGGCTGCACCTTGGTCTTAGGCGACGAAGATTGGATCTTTTCAAATAAGGCGATTCAAGCGGCGCTAGACCGGGATTTGCCGAGTCTGAATAGCGCCATTGCCATGGCCTGTCGCTTCGATGACCCCGACGACATGGAGCCGGATCATCTGGAAGTTATTCGGAGCGGCTTTTACTGGTTTATGGAGCCGTGGCTGCAGGAAGGGGTATTCGATTTTGGTGACAGGGATTTCTTTCTGCGCGGCATTGACAACGTTATTGAAGCGGCTCGCAAAGGTTACACCAGAAGCGTACCCATGACCATCTGGTCCAATCGCTTTACTCTCGGGGGGAGGGCGTTTTGTTACAAGCTGCGAGGGCGTTGCGAGTTCAGGAAAATCTTTCTGCAGGAGTCTGTCTGGCAGCAACAATAACGATACTTTCGCACCTAATCCCTCTAAATCCACCTTTATGCCCCAGAGGGGGGTTGGTTTTAAACGTTCCCAAAGGAGATCACACACCATGCTCAAACTCCAAGATGTAACCAAAATCTATGCCGGAAAATCGGAAGTAAATGCATTAGCCGGGATCACTCTTGCGATTTCTGCCGGTGAGATGGTGGCGATCATGGGGCCGTCCGGCTCCGGCAAATCAACGCTCCTGAACCTGCTGGGGGGGCTGGATGTACCGACCTCCGGACAGGTTATTGTAGCGGGGACAGACCTTGCCATGGAGAGTGAAAAGGGGCGTTCCCTGTTCCGCCGCACCGGTGTCTCCTACATCTTCCAGGCCTACCACCTGATGCCGACGCTGAGGGTGAGCCAGAACGTGGCCCTGCCGCTGCATCTGGCCGGGATGGCGACTAAAGAGATCGAAACAAAGGTCGCCAGGGCTCTGAAAGAGGTCGGACTTGAATCGCGTGGAGGTCATCTTCCCGACGAACTCTCCGGCGGTGAACGCCAACGGGTCGCGATCGCTAGGGCGCTGGTCACCGATGCGCCACTGCTGCTGGCCGACGAGCCGACCGGCAATCTGGATTCGGCCCGGGGCGAGGAGATTTTGCAACTGCTCAAGAGGATCAACTGTGAGCGGGGCACCACCATCGTCATCGTGACCCACGACCATAACGCCGCCTCTGCCTGCGCCCGGCTGATCAAGCTGCGGGACGGCAGGGTGGAGGGGGATTCCGCCGTGGCCGGAGGTGTGGCATGAGGTTCCTGCTCCGCACCCTTTCCCTTTCCTACGTCAGGCGCCATACGGCGAAGACGGTTCTCACGCTCCTCGGAGTGATCGTCGGCGTCGCCACCTTCAGCTCAATCGAGAGCGCCAAGGGGACGCTGGTCAAGGGAATTCGTTCCACGGTCGACCGGGTAGCCGGCAAGGCCCAACTGCAGATCACCATGGAGGGTGGCGTGCCGGAGGCAGTACAGGAGCAGGTACGGGCGCTCCCAGGCATCCGCGCTACCTCGCCGGTCATCGAGCAGATCGTCACCCCTGAAAAAGGTGAGCTCGGCAGCCTGATGGTGATCGGCATCGACCTGCTGGGGGACCGGGAAATGCGGGATTACGGTTTCGAGGGTGATGACGCCGATCTGGATGATCCGCTCCTCTTTCTCGCCCAGCCAGATTCGGCCATCTTTACCCGCCAGTTTGCCGGGAAGGCCGGCCTGAAAAGCGGTGGCAGCATCGCAATCAAGGTTCCCAAGGGCGTGAAACGGGTCGCAGCGCGGGGGCTCCTCACTCCCAAAGGCTTCAGCGAAGCTTTCGGCGGCAACCTGATGGTGGTGGATGTCTATGCCGCACAGGAACTGTTCGGAAGGGGACGGCGCTTCGACCGGCTTGATGTGCGGCTTGACGAGGGGGTCAGCATCGCAACAGGGATCGCTACCCTGGAAAAAACACTCGGTCCGGCCTTTCGGGTGGAAACGCCGGGAAAGCGGGGCGAGCAGATGGAGAAGATCGTCGCCAATTTTGTTGCCGGGTTCAACATCTCCAGCGGTTTTGCCTTGGCGATCGGCATCTTCCTGATCTTCAACGCCTTCAATGTGGCAGTGAATCGACGGCGGCGCGACATCGGCACCCTGCGCGCTTTGGGCGCCACCCCCCGGCAAGTACAACTCCTCTTTCTCGCCGAGGCGCTGGTCATCGGCATTGTCGGCGGCCTCCTCGGCACCCTGGCCGGCACCACCTTTTCCCAGGCGTTCCTCAAGATGATGGGACAGACGACCGAGACGCTGTACGGCGTCACCAGTTCCGGAATAGTGCATTTGCCGCCGGTGGTCGTACTTGAGTCGCTGTGCCTCGGTATTATCGCCTCGCTGATCGGCGCCTGGGGACCGGCGCTGACCGCTTCCCGCATTTCACCTACCGAGGCGTTTGCCAAGGGCACCTTTCAGGCCCGCCCACCCGGCAGGTCCGGCCTGCGGATCACTGTCGGAGTCATCGCGCTTGGAAGTGCCATCCTCATGGCTCTCCGGCCGCCATTCGGCGGCAATCCGTTCATCTTTACCGAGCTGCTCTTGGGGGGCGCCGGGATCGTACTGCTGGTGGGGCCGCTCACGCTGCTGCTGCTCCTTGGCCTCGTGCCGCTGGCGACCCGCTTTGCCCCGGTGGCGGGGCGGCTCTCCGGCGATACTCTGCTCGGCAACGCCCGCAGGACCTCCGGCACCATCATGGCCATGGCACTTTCCCTCACCTTTGTGCTCGGTCTGGGTGGATACATGGGCTCGACCAAAAAGGCTCTGGAGCGCTGGATGAATGACTCACTGACCTGTGACCTGTTCGTGCGCGCCTCGGCCAATTTCAACCGCCCGGATTTCCTCTTCCCCGGCGGGTTACGTGACGATTTGCAGCAGCTGCCGGGGGTAAAGAGTGTGGAAAGTTTTCGGGCGATCCGTCCTCTCTATCAGGGGCGCCAGATTCAGGTCACTTCCATTGAGTACAACCTGCTGCTGGAGCGGATCAAGTACGATTTCACCCAGGGGGATGTGGCGGCGATGCGCCGTGGATTGATTCAGGAGGGAAAATGTGTCGTCTCGGACAATTTTTCCCGGCGTTACAAGCTGGGGGTCGGGCAGCGGGTGGAGCTGGTTACTCCCAGCGGAAAAGTGAGCTTCCCGATTGCCGCTGTGGTGCGGGACTACGGCTCCGATCAGGGGACCGTGATGCTGGATCGCAGCCAGTTTATCCGCTACTGGCAGGATGACCGGGTCGATATCTACGACGTCTCGGTGCTCCCCGGCAGTAACGTCGGACAGGTGCGCGACCTGATCCGCACCATGCTGGCCGGCCGTTATCCGGCGCTGGTCTCCACTCGCCAGGAGTTCATCGCTGAGATCACCAAGGCGCTCGATGCCTTTTACGCCCTGACGCGGGTCACGCTCTTTCTCGCCCTGCTAGTCGCCTTCCTCGGCATCGTCTCCGCGCTCCTCATCTCGGTGGCGGAGCGGACCAGAGAGATCGGCATCCTCAAGGCGTTGGGCGCCTTCCCGGCCCAACTCGCCCGGGGCATCGTGCTGGAGGCGTTGCTCCTAGCCCTGGCGGGGCTGGTGCTGGCGCTCCCAGCCGGCAATCTCTTCGCCTTCTTTATGGAGGGGCCGCTGGCGGAGCTGTTCACCGGCTGGATTATGTCCCACCACTATCCATGGGAAATTTTGCTGCAGCTTCTGGTCGCCCTGCCGTTGATTTCGGCCCTGGCTGCCTGGATTCCGGCCCGGCAAGCGGGGAAGATGAAGATCGTCGAGGCGATTGAGTATGAGTGAAAAATTCCTTGAACCGGACAAATGGAAAATAAAAACCTGTTTCACGCGACTACGCACCAAAAGTAGGCGCCTCTAGGCGACGACGCAACGTAAAACCAAAACAAAAGATTCGTTTAAAAGACTTTCGTTGCGTCGTTGCGGCGTCGCTTAAAAGCGCCTACTTTTGGTGCGTGAGTAATGTTTTGTTTATAGAGATTCTTTTAAACCTGGAGGCAATTGATGTTCTCAATCAGAATAGTAAGACGCCCCCTGTGCCATCTGACTATGGCACTCCTCCTGTCCACCATCTGCATCTCGCTGTCCTGGGCGGGCCCAGACGCTCGCGCGCTCCTCAAGGAATCGGAGAGCCGCCATCGTACCAGAACCCAGCTGTACGCCGGCGAACTGACGGTGGTCAATAAGGAGGGCAAGGTACGCAAGAAAGGGTGGAAAAGCTTCCGCGAAGGGTATGCTAGTGATGCCAAAAATCTGATTCGCTTTATCGACCCGCCTGAAGTAAAGGGGGTCGGCTTTCTGTCACTGGCCCGACCGGGGGGGCAGAATCCGGATCAGTGGCTCTATCTTCCTTCTATGAAGCGGGAGCGGCGCATTGCCGCCCAGGACCGGGATGCCTCTTTCGTAGGTACCGACTTCAACTACGAGGATATGGAGGAGTTCGATCATGAGAAGTACAAAGTGGCGCTGAAGGGGGAACAGCATTTGGATAATATCCCCTGTTACGTCATTGAGGCCATTCCCGTCGAGAAGGTCGGCAAATCGGTTTATGAGAAGAAAATCCTCTACCTGCGCAAAGATAATCTTTATCTGTTCCGTGAAGACCTGTACCGCAAAGGGGAAAAGGAACCTGCCAAACGAATGGTGCTCGCCGATCTTCAGCAGGTTGAAGGGCATTGGGTGGCGCGGAAGATGGAGATGAAAGATCTGAAGAAAGGGAGTACGACGACGGTGCTGCTGAAAGAAATCGTTTTTGACCGGCCTCAGGCCACCGGCCGCTTTACCCTGCAGAACCTGAACCGGGAGGGAGGCGATTGAAAAAACGCCTCGAATTGGAGTTGCGACACTCGTTTTTACTGGTGTTCCTGCTTTTTCCGCTGCCCGCCCTGGCGCAGGAGTTTTCCGGTTATGCCGAGGCAAAGGGCTTCGCCTATGCCGAACGGTGGCAAGGTCGCGACAATTGGGGGCTCGGCTGGGGTACTCTTTTTTCCAAGTTGGAGGAAAAGTTGGATGAGGTTCAGCTCACCGCCTCGCTGCGCGGAGAAGGAATCTCATCGGACGGGGAAGGCGCGCTCATCTTCGACCCGGCCGACAGAGAAATAAGACGCTCCCCGTTTTCGCTGCGTGACTTCTGGTTGCGCATTCCGCTTGGCCCTACCCATGACCTCCAACTGGGGCGTTTCCAGCTCGGCTGGGGCAAGACCGACGGCTACTCCCCCGCCGACGCTTTTCTCCCCCGTGATCTGACCGACCCCTTCGCCGATGAAAAAATCCCGCTCTGGTCTTTGCGCCTGAGCGGTTCCAATGGCGCGCTCAGGTACGAAGCGGTCGTCGCCCCGGTGACGACACCCTGGCGTTTGCCAGTGCTTGGCTCCCGGAACGCCCCGCTGACAACGGAAGTGGTTCCCGCAGGGACAGTCAAGGAGGTCGAATCATCTCCTCCCGTCATCGGTTTTGCCGCCCTGCGCACGCTCTACACTTTTGGCGAATGGGATCTGGGGGCGTGGGGTAGAGCCGGGGTACGTCCGGCACCGCTGCTGGAGTTCCGTTTCGACCAGGCAACAGCGGCGCCATCCGGCTTGCTAGTCCCGGTCGAGCGCCGCTACGCCAGAGAGGAGGCGGTAGGGGTCGAGCTATCCCGGATACTCGGCTCATTTATTGTGCGCGGCGAGGCGGCCGCCCTCTTCTCCCGCGATCGCGACCTGGGAGACGCCTTTATCGGTTCCCTGAGCGCCGAACGCGGTTTTGGCGACGGCACCCTGCTGGTCACTTTGGCCGGCAACGCCAGGGAGACCCCCGTTGATGCGTCACAACTGTTTGATCGGGCGATCCTTCCCGCCGTTATTATCGCCTGGAATCGGACCGAGGAATGGGGGGAGTGGAAGATTGTCTGGAGTGCCGGGCTCAAGCATGGCGACGGCCTCCTCAAGTCCGAGGCGGGCTACAACCTGACCGACCTCTGGAAGGTGACTGTTGGATACGAACTCCCGTACGGCCAGGCGGATGGCCCCTTTGGAGCTCTCCATTCCGCCAGGCGGGTGCAGGTTGCGCTACGCAGAAGTTGGTAAAGTTTTCCCTCAACCGTTTTGCACTTCCCGCTAAAAGGCGCATCTGGCTGAAATGGTACGATAAGCCGAACTGTTTGAGCGAGGACCCCGCGAAGATATTCTCGCGTTCCCGCAGATGATTAAGCCTTTACTAATTGCAGCTAGTTATACTATACCGTGCATGACAGCTCAATATGAGGAAGTGATTGTTTGAGAGAAGGACTTAAAATATTGATTCTGTTGTGCGGAGTGCTCTTCTTCATCGCTACTCCGCTGTGCCACGCCCAGGATGCCGGTAAGTTGTTTGAGGTAAAAACACTGCAAGCAGAGGTTTCGTCTGCTTTAACTCCTGCGATCACAAGCTCCGCAGCTCTTGGGACTGCAATAGAAAAACCTGTCAAGGAAGTTTCGGAGCGGCCGTGGTACTGGCGATTCATGGAAGGGATTGTAATGAGTGCCGCTAAGTATAACACGGAAAAGCAGAGTGATGGTCGCCCCCTTCCTCAGAGTAATCCCCGGTAAAAGTTGCTAAAGTACCTGATTTTCCTGTGGCGAAATATTATGACGAATATGGCAGCTAAAAATTCAAATTTGCTTGCGACGCTGACGGTCTCGCTACTACTCCATCTGGCGGCGTTCGGGGCGGCTTCCACAATACAGTCAATGGCTCAACCCAGCGCGATTAAAGAGTATATCCCGGTGGAACTGGTACAGTTGCCTTCTTTGCCACGCGACGTTGTGCGCGTTCCCGCTCCCGTTCCCGTTCCCGTTGCACCCCAGCCTGCGAAAACCCCCGCTTCGTTAATAAACAAGGATCGCACAGAGCCGATACCTGCGCCTGTTGCGACTGCGACAGTTCACCCACAACAGCAAGCAAAGATCGAAGCTCCACCCACAGGCTCACAGATGCAGCAACGCAGTACGGCAGCGCCGGCCGGCGGGACTGCTGCAAACGTGATCTCGTCGTCCCAATCAGGGACAGGCGTTCCCCGGCCGCAGAGTCGTGGCAAGGGGAACTATCAGGCATTCTACAGGCTGACCAGAATTCCGTCATTCAAGTCACGGGCCGAGCCGGTTTACCCGAACAGTGAGCGGATGACCGGCAGCGAGGCGCGGGTGCTGGCGGAGATCTACCTGGACGAGCGCGGGGTGGTGGATGAGGTGACTATCAAGAAGAGCGGCGGCAGGCTTTTTGACAAGGCGGTGATCGATGCCGCCCGCCAGAGCAGCTTCCATCCCGGCTACATGGGGGAAAAGACCGTGCCGTGCGTTATACAAATACCTTACACGTTCAAGCTGAAGTAGTTTTAAGCCTGACAATTTAGAACCAACAAATACTAGCAAAACCTTATTTAACAGGGATGAACAGGATGAACAGGATAAAAAAGAAAGACTCGGATCGAAATAAAACTAATCCATGGAGAGCTGAATGCCGTTCACACGTCTGATCCTTGCCGCACTTCTGCTTATGACAACCGCAGTTGTTGCACATGCCGGCGATTCGCTCCTCACCCTGCACGGTACGGTGTACGAAAAAGGCACGAGGCGTCCGCTCGACGGGGTGACCATTTTTGTGCCTGGCAACGATGCGCTGACGGCGACCACCGAGCCCGACGGCAGCTTTACTCTTGAAGTGCCATCTCCGGGTGAGTGTCAGCTCGCGGCTGCGGCGGTCGGCTTTGTCAAATCCATGCCGCTCAAGGCCACCGTGACGCAGGGCGGCAAAAACGCAACACTGGTGATCTACCTGGAGCCGGTCTACTCAATGAATGAAGTTGTCGTGCAGGCGGACAGAAATCCTGACCGTACCGCCAAAACAGTCATTACCGGCAAAGAACTCTCACAGGTCCCAGGCACTGCGGGCGACCCGCTGCGTGCCATCCAAGCGCTTCCAGGTGTGGCCACGGCGGGCGACAACAGCAGCGCCCCCGCGATCCGCGGCTCCGGACCTGAGAATAATGCCTATTACGTAGATTTTCTGCCGGCATTCTATCTCTTTCATATGGGGGGAATGGAGAGCGTTTTTAATGCCGACCTGGTGGAGGATTTCAACATCTACAGCTCGTCGTTCGGCCCGGAATATCTGGATGTCACAGGGGGCATCATTGATGTCAGGCTGCGCAAGCCGCGTACCGACCGGATCGGCGCCAAAGTGAACATCAGCATGCTGGAGTCCGATATTCTGGTGGAAGGACCGGTGACCGGGAACCAGAGCTTTTATCTTGCGGGAAGGCGCAGCTACATCGACCTGTTTCTGCCGAAGACCGGCAAACTGAGCGATGGCGTGGAATACAAACAGTTCCCACGGTTTTACGATTATCAGGGCAAATATATCTGGCAGATTTCGCCGGACAGTTCGCTGACGCTGATGGCCGGCGGCGCTGCAGACGAGATGAAGTTCGACCTGACCAGCGAGGCAGACGCGGTCAAACATGATCCGATCCTTGCCGGAAGCGCTCAGATGCAGATTGGCTACCACTCCCAGGGAATGCTCCTCTCCTCAAGAATCGCACCAAGCCTGGCGAACCGGTTCGGCGTGGCCCATATGTCTACCGACGTGCAACAGCAGATGACCCAGTTGGGACATGTGAAGATCAGTAACGATCTTTACTATTTCCGTGATCACCTGACCCTGCAGGCCGGGGAGCATCACCAGCTGCTACTCGGTGTAGAATCCGCGATCGGCGCGGTAAAGCTGGATATAGATTCTCCCAAGGTGATGCGCTCAGATTTCGCCACGCAGCCGGATTACACCAGCGCGGCACGGGCCACCAACAACGACACCATTTCGACCCAGTCGTGTGATGTGGCGCTGAAAGACCGCTGGCAGTTCCTTGACCGGGCCACCCTGATCGTCGGCGCGCATGGCTCATACGAAAGCTATTTCGAAAAATACCGCGTAGAACCGAGGCTGGGGCTTGAGGTGACGCCGGTGAAGAATACCCTGCTGACCGCAGGGTGGGGGAGATACCACCAGTTTCCGCAAGGGTTTCAGGTGGTAAACGGCTTTGGCAATCCGCACTTGAGTTACGAGAATGCGGAGCATTATTCCGCGGGGGTGGAACAGCAGTTGCCGGAAGCCTGGAGTGCCAAGCTGGAAGGATATTACAAGAAGCTTGAAGACCTGGTCATCCCTCATGAGCCGGAGAACTATATCAACGGCGGCAGCGGCAAGGCGTACGGAGCCGAGGTGTTGGTGAAAAAGAACCGGACCGCCGACTGGTCCGGCTGGGTTTCAGTCGCATATGCCAAGACCGAGCGGCATAACGACGTGACCGGCGAGGCGTTCCCGTTCAGCTACGACCAGCCGTTGATCGTCAACATGGTGTACGAATGGAACTTTGCCAGGAACTGGACCTTCGGGGCAAAATGGCGCTACCAGACCGGAGCACCGATTACCCCGGTGATCGGCACCTATACCGACAGCAGCGGCAGACTCCGGCCGACCTACGGCGCGCTTGGTTCGGAACGGCTCCCCGATTACCACCGGCTGGATGTCCGGATTGCCAGAGACTTTCTTTTCGACAAATGGAAGATGTCCGCCTATCTGGACATCATCAACGCCTACGCCAACCAGAACGTCTCCGGATATGACTATAACGCCGATTATTCGTCACGCAAAAAAGTCACCCAGCTGCCGCTCATGCCTGCGCTGGGGATACGCGGGGAGTTTTAGGAGCTTATTAAGTTTGGATCTGAAAATGTGGAAAGGTGTAACTTAATGTGCATCTATCCCGATGTGTAAGGAGTTAATATGGAAAAGATCGACTGCAAAAAACAGTTCAAGCACCTGTACGGACCATCTACCAAGGAAATTGTCTGCGTCGATGTTCCGGCAATGAACTTCCTCATGGTTGACGGCGAGGGGGATCCAAACACCTCGCAATCGTTCAGTGATGCGATCGAAGCACTCTATCCGGTTTCCTACACGCTGAAGTTCATGGTTAAAAAGGGACCATTGGCCATCGACTATGGGGTAATGCCGCTCGAAGCTGTTTGGTGGTCCGACGACATGACTGCATTTAGTACGGGAAACAAGGATGCCTGGAAATGGACGTTGATGATCATGCAGCCGGAGTTCATTACCCGGGAAATGGTTAAAGAAGCGATGGTAGAAGTGGCAAAGAAGAAGAAGCCTGTTTCCTTGTCGCTCGTAAGGTTTGACGCTTTCAGAGAGGGAAAGGCTGCGCAAACACTGTATATAGGCCCGTTCTCGGAGGAGGGGCCGACCATTGAAAAGGTGCATCTGTTCATCGCAGAGAATGGCAGCCAGCGGGTCGGTAAACATCACGAAATATATTTAAGCGACCCAAGACGAACCGCGCCGGAAAAGTGGAAAACGATTGTCAGGCAACCGATGTCATGATGACGAGAAGAGTGGCAAAGACAACCTGTGTTTTGCAATATTCATCCAATCCGCATTCATTCCCATCTGCTGTCGCAATAATTCTTGACATCAACTGTTATGGTGAATAATATTCTGATAATATGGATATTATAAGAACAATAGACGAAATAGACCTGCAGATTCTGCACATCCTTCAGGAGAAGGCGCGCATACCCAACGCCGAGGTTTCCCGTCAGATCGGGATGGCGCCGTCGGCGGTGCTGGAACGCATCCGCAAGCTGGAGGAGCGCGGCATCATCGAAGGGTACGAGGTACGTCTCAACCCGGCGGCATTTGCCCAGGGTCTGGCCGCGTTCCTCTTCATCGAAGCCGATGCCGCCGACAACGGCCAGCTCGGTGAACGCCTCGCCCAGGTTGCGGGAGTGCAGGAGGTTCATCAGGTCGCCGGCCCGGACGGCTATCTGGTCAAGCTGCGTGCCGCCGATCCGGGAGAACTCGGCCGCATTCTACGCGAAGAAATCCAGCGCTTTCCAGGCGTTCGCGCCACCCGTACCCAAATCGTCCTCAACACGCTCAAGGAAACCCGCCGGATCGACCTGGATGCAAAAGAAGAATGAACGGTAATGGGACGCGGATCAGATCTGATGAGACTACTAAGTGTCTGTAAGCTGCAAACTACGCAGCAACAGTCACT
>JANYBN010000227.1 GCA_025360785.1 Geobacter sp. | reverse complement strand
CAGATTCCGGAAATCTATCTCTCCTACTCTCGTGGCTGTGCCTGCAACTGTACCTTCTGCTATCGAGCCTTTCCGAAACTGAATTACAAGTCGGTAGAGCGGGTAAAGCGGGAGATCGATTACTACAGTTCCTGCGGCTTTCAAGGGGCCTGGTGGAACGACCTGACCTTTGTCACCGACCGTACCTATGTCCATCGTCTGATGAACACCATCTTCGAAAACCATTCGTTTCGCTGGACCGCCTTCAGCCGGGTAACCGGCATGGACGAAGAGACGCTGTTGCTGATGAAGGAAAAGGGGCTGGATATCGTGCTGTACGGCATGGAGTCAGTCTCGCCGGCGGTGCTGGGAAGTTATCACAAAGGTATCACGCGCAATTCCATGATCGATACCATTCAGCTGCACCGTAAGTGCGGCGTAAAGATCGGCGGGCTGTTCATTATCGGCGCTCTCAATGACAATCACGAGAGCATGGCTGAGCTGATGGCCTTTTGTGCCGAATTCAAGGAAGTCACCAGGGTCAAGTATCTATCGGCTCTGCCCGGGACGGAGTTTTACCGCCAATGCCTGCAGGATGGCCTGATCACTGACGAAGTGCGGCATCTGGAGTGGCTGTCACGCGAGCAGTCGGTGGAAGCGGATATCGAGCAGCCCGGTTTCGTGAAGTTCACGCCGCATCTGACCAGTGACGAGCTGCGCGGCATCTACCGTGACATCAACTATCGGATCGAGGTGCGCCCCTATGATTACAGCAATGGCGGCAACATCTATCTTGAGGAAGCAGAGAAGTTCATTACGAGAAAGCCGGGTGGAACTGAATGACCAGAACAGTCGATGAACAGCAAATTGCCGGGTTGACGACAAACCCGAGGCCTGCCAAATCACGGCCGGCCTTTACCATGATTCTCCCCACCTCACCGCAGGTGCCGACTCCGAATCGTGAATTCCTGCTGGAAACCCCGACCGAAGGGGTCAGTCACATCGCCACCATCGCCAAGCTGGCCGGGTGGGATGTCAAAATCCGCGATCTGCGCATGGGTGAAGATTTCGAGGATGCCTGCCGCGATGCTGCAGGGCGCGGCGGTGTTATGGCCACACCGACCTTTATCGATTCTTATCCGGTGAATCTGGCGGTTTTGAACCGGGTGCGTGAGCTGAACCCGCAGATCATCACTTTGATCGGCGGGGCGCTGGTCTCTTCATTGCCTGAAGCGCTCATCAACTCGTTCAAGCCTGATTATACGATACTTGGTGAAGGTGAAGTGACGCTGCTGGAGGTTCTGGATCATATCGAAAACGGTGGGACTCCCGCTACGGCGCTGAACATCGCCGGTCTTGGCCTGCTCCTGGACGGCAAGGTGCATTTCACCGCCAAGCGGAAGCAGTTGATGGATCTGGATGTGCTGCCGATTCCAGATCTGTTTCTGTTTCCGAGTGTTCAACAGGACCCGGTCATCCCCGAACTTGGACTGACCACCTCGCGTGGCTGCTACGGCCGCTGTTCATTCTGTTTCCTCAACATGGAGAAGCTCTCTTACAAGAGTCCGGAGCGGTTCGAGCGTGAGGTAAAAGAACTGGTGGAGAAACACAGCATCCGCTATTTCTACATCAATGACTTGACCTTCACCTCTAATCTGGAGCGTACGTACAAGATCTGCGATGTACTTAAGAAATATGGTCTGACCTGGACCTGCTCAACCAGGGTGGAACGGATCAAGCCGGAACTGCTCCGCTACATGCATGACTGCGGCTGCCGTGATATCTGGTACGGTGTGGAGTCGGTGGATCAGACAGTCCTTGATCTGGCTGACAAGATGACCAAAGTGGAAGAGATCGAATATGCCGTCGCCGAGACCGTCAAAGCAGGTATCAAGGTGGCGGCCAATCTGATCGTCGGCCTGCCTGGCGAGAGTGAAGAATCGCTCAGGAAGATGATGGACTTCTGTTGGAAGAGTGAGGTTATTCCGATCTCGATCAAGTATCTGACTCCCTTTCCCGGCACCAAAATCTATGACATTGCGGTGGAGCGGGGCTATATCACCGACCACATCGAATACCTGTTAACCCTTGCCGAACGCAAGGTCAATGATCCTAACGATGCCATCATCAATCTGACCGACCTGCCGGAAGCTCCGTTGCGCGCCGCTTTTGACGAGCTGTTGCGGATTCGCCAGGAACGCTTGAAGGAGTTTTTATAATGGAAAATGCAGCGATACATTTCAAAAACCGGGCGCAGAAATACAACCATTCATCCAATTGGGTTGAGGATCAGGCCTTGATCAACCGTATTTTTGAGCTGTCAGGAGTCGGTACGGAATCGCTGGTGCTGGATATAGCCACCGGCACCGGGCTGATCGCCAGGCGATTCTACGGCAGGGTCAAAAATGTCACCGGTCTGGATATCAGCCCGGATATGGCCAAACATGCTGATGAGTGCATGGATGAGATTATCTTTGCTCCCTATGAGCAGATGCCGTTTGCTGATAACAGTTTTGATGCCGTCGTCTGCCGTCAGGGGTTGCAGTTTGCCGAACTGGACAAGGCCATCCCGGAGATTCACCGGGTGCTCAAACCGGGCGGCACCGTGACTCTATGCCACCTGACAGCCTACAACGACACCGATCGGGAATTGACCTTTGCCATCCAGAAACTGCGCAATCCGGCCCGGCGCAACTATCTGATGCCGCATGACATCTCGACTTGTCTGCAAAAGCAGGGCTTTTGCGATGTGGCGGATACGGAGTATGTCACCCCCGAATCGATCAACAAGTGGATCGACAACGGCGCTATCCCCCAGGAGAACATGGACGGCATCCGGGAGCTGTACCGGTCAGCTGATGAGGCGTTTAAACAGATTCACCATGTCCGTTTTGCTGATGGCGATATCCTGGATGACATGCTGCTGATGATCGCGACTGGGAAAAAATAAAGGTAATAACATAACATAGAGTTTGTTGGGGGCAGTTACGAGTGAGGCTGGCATTTTGGCTGTTGAAGGATCTTCAATAAGCATCCGATGGCCGGAAACAGCCGCGTCTACTGGTTAGGCTAACAGAGAGAGGTTGTTCTTCGTTAATAAAATCCATAAGGTATGCCATTATGGATTTATGCGAATGAATCAAAAAGGCCACATACCCAGACAAGGAATATCTAATGGAGGATAATGTAAAAAAGCAGCAAAAGAATGTTGGCCTTGACACTTTCCGCGCCTTCGCTTTTTTTGCTGTATTCGCAGTGCATGCAGGTTTTCTCAAATGTGGTTATTTAGGTGTTCAAGCTTTTTTTGTTCTTTCCGGTTTTCTTCTTACCCCAATACTTATCGCAATGAAGGAAAAACAGCGCCCCAGAGATTACTTCATTAATTTCTACGGACGCAGAGCGCTGCGAATATTTCCACTGTATTATTTTTATTTATTTGTAGTAGGTATCTTAGCCTTTATTCTGCCTCGATATTTCAATTTCAATCTAATGGGGCAGCTTGATACGTTTGTAAGTCAAGTATGGTACTGTATTACTTATACGTACGATTTCTTTCACGCTACAAGCAACTTCAAGCGTACTGCATTAATGTCCCATTTTTGGTCACTTGCAGTTGAAGAACAGTTCTATCTTGTGTATCCGTTAATAATATTTTTTGTGGATAATAATAGATTTAGAACCCTCTTGTTTGCAGTTGCTATATCAGCTCCTGTGATACGTTTTATGGAGGTTTTTTTACATAGCAAATATGTTGTGCCATACTTTATTGCCAGAATGGATATATTCATATATGTCATTCCGTTTTCTTATCTTGATTCTTTTGCCATTGGAGGTATTGCGGCGTTATATTGTAGTCAAAGGGATGCCAACTTTAAGGCATGGTTGGCAATAATATTTACTATTGGAATTGGAACAATAACGGAATTTATATCGACAGGGAGTATTGAATTGTCATCGCTTGGATACAAACCTTACTTAAGCGATTCTTATAAATATATTTGGGGATATACTTTGCTTAATATTGTTTTCGCTTCAATATTGATTGCTGTAAAGTCTGGAAATTTTATCGGCTGTATCTTCAATAATCCCGTATTGAGCTATATAGGCAAAATATCATATGGCTTGTATGTGTATCATTACCCAGTGCTCTGGATTCTAGGAACATATTTTCTTGTAAAACCGTATTTGATATTTTGTGTGTTGTCATTAACTGTAACTATATTAGTAAGCATTTGTAGTTATGAATTATTAGAAAAACGACTTTTACTGGCTAAAGATTCACTGTTTCCAATAAAGTGACGCAGGGTAGAGTGGAGAACAGGTTCAAACCTGAAGTAATTCTGTTCAAAGCACTTTCCACTCAATTGCCAGAGACGTGGAAACTTGGAAATCCCGTATTTCTATTCCGGAACATTCGGACTGCGTATTCTGCACCAAGTCAGCCACTTTGGTATTCCGATGAATCCGACCGACGAAGGAATCTTCTAGGACAAAGGTTGCCAATGTTAGTCCGGTTTAGCCATGTCCCTGTATCTTGCCGTTACCTGATGTGCTGAAAGCGAGAAGGTGAATTACGTAATGAACCCTATCTTTATCATAGGCACCGAACGCTCCGGCACCAACCTGCTGCGCCTGATGCTTCATGCCCACAGTGCCATCGCCGTGCCGCACCCGCCGCACATCATGAAGTTATTCGGCCCGCTGGAACCACGGTACGGTAACCTTGCGGACGACCGTAACTTTCAAAGACTGATCGCCGATGTCTGCCGGATGGTTGATCTGCACACCTATTCGTGGGAGCTCAAGCCAGATCGGGACATGGTTTTGCGGGACGTGCGGGAGCGCAACCTGCTTAATGTCTATTTTGAGGTCTACAACCAGTACCTTGCGTACAGCGGCAAGCGGCGCTGGGCCTGCAAAAGCACCTTCATGATCGAGCATATCGCGGAGATCCTGCGTTATTATCCGGATGCCCGTTTCATCTTCATGGTGCGCGATGGCCGTGACGTGGCGGTTTCGGCGAAAAAATCCATCTTTAACCACTTTCATGTCTACTACTCGGCACTGCGCTGGCAGCGGGAGCAGCGGCTAGGATTGTCATGGCTGGCCAAGCTGCCGCTGGAACAGATCACTCTGCTGAAATACGAGGATCTGATTGCCGACCCTGCAGCGGTCACAAGGCAACTCTGCACCTTTCTGGGTGAGGGCTTTGAAGAAGGGATGCTGGAATACCACCGCTCCAGCGAAGCCAAAAAATCAGGTCGCCTCAGTATCTCGTGGGAAAATACCTCGAAGCCGGTCATGGCTGGTAACGCCGAAAAATTTCGCCGTTTTCTGGCAGAACCGGAAATCCTGCTTTTCGAAGCGATCGCCTTTGAAGAACTGGGTGAACTGGGCTATCCATTGACCCATCCGCTCTTGGGGCTTTCAGGTCTGCACAGCAATTTGATTCAGGAAAAGCTGAACTACAGAATTACAGAATTCCTCCTCAAACTCAAGGCCGAGACCAACCATCTGATCAAGGACAAAAACTCCGTTGCCCGTCTGCGCAAGAACTTCTATATGACCTCTATCCGCCTGCTAAGAAAACTGACTAAACCCCATGCATGATATCGCCCGGAAGATCTGCGAGATAAAAAGATTTCGGAACGAAATCCTGAACAGCCGCCGGGATATGGCGCTTTTGCAACACTCCCTGGCGGATGTTAAAAGGGTTGTGATCATCAACTCATCCTCGCGCTCCGGTTCCAGTCTTTTGTACGCCCTGCTCGGCAGGTTGCCGCAGGTCTATGCGCTTACCGGCGAGGCTGCCCCGTTCTATAAGCTCAACAGCTGTCTGGACGGCTTTAATCCCCACCTGTCCGACCGGATACCGACGGAACGGATCGACGACATCATTGACCTTGCCGGGATTTCACAGGACTTTTTATCGGACATGTTCCTGGCGGAATCTGCAGACGGGCAGATCGATGCCGCCGGCTATATTGAAGACCTGATGCTCAGGTTTTTCCTGCAGTGGCCGGGTGTGGCGCTTGATCCGGCAACAGTGCGAAAGTGCATCACGCAGGTATTAGAGTGTTATACAGCCGGGAACCATCGCTTCTGCGCGGAGGATTTTTACCTGGGGCTGCTGGAAAAGCTGTCTTCCGTCTGGCCTCAGATCAATCCCTTCTATTATGACATCGGCACCGACAAGGTCGCCCTGCGCTTCCCCTCTCTTGATATCCCGGTTGGTCCTCCCACCGCCGGTTTTACCATCGAGGAGCCACCTTTTGTGCTGCTGTCGCCACGCCGCAGGCCGACGGTTGCCGACCTGTCAAGCAAGACCCTGCTGTTGAAAGCTACGGTTGACTGTTACCGTATGAATCTGGTGGATCGGCTCTTTCCCAATGCCGATATCCGTATCATTCATCTGGTGCGCAATCCGGCCGCCACGATCAACGGCATTTATGACGGCTGGCATCATCGTGGTTTTTTCTCCCACAATCTGAAGCACAGCTTTGATGGTGGCGGTATGGACCGGCTGAATATCAAGGGGTACAGCGATATCTATCCCTTTGGCAGTACATGGTGGAACTTCGACCTCCCGGAAGGGTGGCAGGAATTTGCCAACCGTGAGCTGGTGGAGGTCTGTGCCTTTCAGTGGCGCTCAGCCAATGCCGAGATTTTGGAGAACCTTGCGCAAGGCCACAGGCCCAACTGCCGGGTTCATTTCGAGGATATCATCCGCTCCGCTGCTTCACGGAGAGGTGAGTTCGAGCGGATGCTGGATTTTATGGGGATTCCGGTGGAAGAGGTTGTGGCGCTGGGGCTTGACGAGTTGCCGGTGGTGCAATCCACCCTCCCGCCGCAACTCTACCGCTGGAAAAAACGTGAGGATATGATCGCCAGGGTGTTGGCCGCACCCCGGATTCACGACATGGCAGCTTGTTTTGGCTACAATACGGAGAACATGGAGTCATGGCTGTGACCACTTTTGGCGTTAACTCGGAATACGAAAAACTTTCTTCGGTCATGCTCCACATTCCGGGGGTGGAGATAGACAATTATCCTGACCCGCTGAAGATTCAGCACCTGGCTCCCATCGACCATCATTCCCTGATGCGGGAATATGGTGCCATTATCGCCTGCTTTGAAGGTTTCGGAATCGAGGTCAATCTGATCGATCCCACACCTATTTATGACGAGCGCGAATACCTGCATAATATGATGTATTGCCGCGACCTGTTCCTGATGACACCCAAGGGCGCAATTCTGGCAAACATGGCCAATACCGGTCGCAGGCAGGAGCCGCTCTACGCGGCACGAACCCTGAAGTCGCTTGGTATCCCGTTGCTGCACGTCGTTTCGGGAGAAGGGCTCTTTGAGGGTGCCGATGCGCTCTGGCTCAAGGATGATCTTGTGCTGGTGGGTGTCGGTAACCGCACCAACCTTGCGGGATATCAGCAGGTCAGGTATGTTTTGGAACAACAGGGGGTGACGTGCGTCGCTATTTCGTCATGTCAGGCGATCACCCAGCATCTGTTGGGGTCGATGCAGATTGTTGACCGTGATTTAGCGTTGGTGCGGCATAAAATTATTGATCGTGAGATAATCTCCTTTCTGAAGGAAAACAATTTCGAAGTGGTTGCTATTCCTGAAAACAGCGAAGTGAAAATGTGGCAAGCTATGAATATTGTCACGGTTGCGCCGCGCATGGTCATCATGACGGCCGGCTGTCCGGAGACAAAGGAACTGTATCAGAAGGCAGGGCTGACTATTGCTGCGGAACTGGACCTGACCCAGTTAATCAACGGTGCGGGCGGATTGGCCTGTGCAACCGGGATTGTGGCCAGGGGCAGGAAAGCTGAAACGGTTTGAGATTATTTCTAGCAAGGAAGCGTGATTATCACATTGACGCTGTTGAATTTCAGGTGGTATCATTCTTGACCAAGTAACTACAACAATCGATCCCCTAAGTATGGAGTCCAGTAAATGCAGATTTATTGCCGGTCGCATCGTCGCTTCTGGTTTCATATCGCACTGTTTTTACCGTTGGCAGTAACCTCTCCGATCTTCGCACAAGCGCCAATCCAGCAGGAAAACAGAACCAAGGTTGTTATGCTCGGAACCGGCACTCCGCAACCGGATCCTGATCGCTCGGGTTCTGCCACCGCTATTGTTGTTAATGGCAACGCCTATCTCGTCGATTTCGGGCCGGGTGTCGTCAGGCGCGCCGCTGCCGCCCAGCTTGACAGTGGTATAGCTGCGCTGGAGCCAACCAATCTTCGGGTAGTTTTCCTGACCCATCTCCATTCTGATCATACCGCCGGCTATCCGGACCTTATCCTGACCCCGTGGGTCATGGGTCGCAGGGTTCCTCTTGAGGTCTACGGTCCCAAGGGGCTGAAAAATATGACAGAACATTTATTGGCTGCCTATCAGGAGGATATCGCCATCCGCACCGGCGGAATGGAGCACGGTTCGCCGGATGGATGGCGGGTGAATGCCCATGAGATCAAGGCCGGAGTGGTCTACAAGGATTCCAACGTAACCGTTACCGCTTTTCCGACCAAACATGGCGACTGGGAACAGAGTTTCGGCTATCGTTTCGATACCGCCGACCGTAGTATCGTCATCAGCGGTGACACCATTCCGTTACAGACCACAATTGATGCCTGTCACGGCTGCGATGTACTGATTCACGAGGCGCAGACGCTCAAGTTTTTTAACAATCCGATGCGCCCCAATGCCCAGGGGTATGATATTCAGGCATATGTTGCAAAATACCACACCACCACGACACAGCTGGCTGAGCTGGCTGCCAAAGCCAAACCCGGCCTGTTGATCACCTATCACAATACCATTACACTCCGTCCGGAAAAACGCCCGTTGGCATCAACACCCGAAGACCTGCTGCGGGAGATGAAAGGGTACGCCGGTAAAGTCGTGGTGGGACGGGACCTTGATGTCTACTAACAAGATCATCTGCAGCTATCATCATTTAAAGGAGATACGTACACATGTCACTGAATGATAATCTTAATGGATCACAACCCGAAAAAATGGACAGAAGGGAATTCATCAAGAAAACCGCAGTCGGTGTCGGTGTGGTTGCGGCTACCATGGCCATGCCCAGTTTCATGCTGGGGAAAGCCGGGGCGGTAGATCTGGCCGATCTGCCGATGAAATACAAGGATTACAACGTGGTATTCGTCAGTTTTGATGCTCTGCAGGCGGCTCATGTGGGGGCGCTGGGGTATCCCGGTAACGTCACCCCGACCATCGATGCCATGGCAAAGCAGGGCTTTAATTTCACCAACAATATTTCTGTGGCCTCCTGGACAGTTCCCGCCTCCATGACCTGGTTCACCGGCGTCTACCCTTCAGAACACCGTCTGACCAACAAGTTTTCTGTATTCAATCCGCCCAATAACAACGTCATTTCCAACCTGAAAAAATTGTCTCCGGAGTTGGTAACAATAGCTGAAGTTCTCAAACAGAATGGTTACGCCACCGGCGGCTTTACCGGTAATGCGGGTGTGAGCGGTGGTTTTGGCTACTCCCAGGGATTCGATGAATATTTCTTTGAAAAGGGCAAGTTCGGCAGCATGTCGGTCAGCATCCCCAAAGGCTTGGAATGGCTCCATAAAAACAAGGACAGGAAATTTTTCATGTTCCTGCACGGTTATGACATGCACGGCCAGAACATACCGGTAGAAGGGTTTGACTACCGATTCGTCGACAAAGGATACGATAAAAAGTTTACCGGATCAGCAGCAGAGCAGGAGGCGCTACGCGAAGAGGGTCTGGAAAAAGGTAAGGTTGCCCTGCGCGACGAGGATGTGAAGTTCTGGCGGGCCCTCTATGACGAAAAGATCCAGCGAACCGACGAACGATTCAGGAAGTTCCTTGAAGAGTATGCGAAGATGGGTCTGATGGACAAGACCATCTTCGTCTTAACCTCTGATCACGGTACCGAGTTCCACGAGCACAAACGCTTTGACCACGGTTTCAGCCTCTACGACGAGCTGATTCATACGCCGTTGATCATCAAACTGCCCAAGCAGAAGGTTGGCAAGGTCATCAAGGATCAGGTCAGCAGCATTGACGTCATGCCGACCATTCTCGACCTGCTGGATGTGAAGATGCCGGATAACGCAAAAAAACAGATGCGCGGCGCCAGCCTCGTCGCCGGCTTGAAGGGCAAACCGGTGGCAAAGGATGTGTTCTTTGAGACCGACTACCGCCAGTATACCTACAAGCGCGGCATCCAGACGACAGACGGCTGGAAGCTGATCTACACCCTGGAGAACAATAACCGTGAGCTGTATAATCTGAAGAGTGATCCCCATGAGACCAAAAATCTTGTCGATCTGGAGCCGAGACGGGCATACGAGCTGGAACAGCGGATTTTTGCCCATTTCAAGTCTATTGGCCATGATCTCAGCGCCAAACAGTGGATACCGGGGTTGAACCCGGTTTATGATTCACAGGCCAAGTGAGCCCAGAAGAAATGATGAACCTGACCATTTCCTGAATTGAGAAACTTCCGTAGTCGCGGAATAATGTCGCCGCAACGCCATGTAATGGCGTTGCGGCTTTTTTTTGGGCCCGTTCTTATGGTTATCTCGGTCATTATATTCCAAGTGGCACGCCTCATGCTAATTCCATGGTACAGGGGGAAACAACCATGGGAAAATCAATACTGATTTGTGATGACGAGCCGCTTATTAGAATGAACCTGAAGAGCATGCTGGTTGATCTCGGTTTCGATGAAATACTGGAGTGTGGAAACGGCGCAAAAGCCGTGGAATTAGCGTTGGCGAGTTTTCCGGATATGGCGATATTGGATGTTGCCATGCCTGGTATGGACGGAATAACCGCCGCAGTAGAGATCAGAAAAAAGCTGAAAATTCCGATCATGCTGCTTACAAGCGCCTGTGACAGCGCGACTGTAAAACGGGCATCGGCAAGCGGTATTGCCGCTTTTTTAACCAAACCGCTCCGTCAGCAGGATCTGTTGCCGGCGATAGAAATTGCGCTGCAGCATGTTGAAGAGGTGGAGGAGCTGAAAGAGAAAATCGACGATCTGCGGGAACTCATAGAGAACCGTAAAATCATTGAAAAAGCCAAAGGGGTTCTTATGGAAAAGAACCGCGTGTCAGAGGCTGAGGCCTATCGAATCATGCAGAAAACGGCGATGGACAAACGCAAGTCGCTGCTGCAGGTCGCTGCCGGTATTTTGAAGGAAGGGTAGGGGTAACCCCGAGTGGTTACCCTTCTGGGTGGCCAGCGGGGTGGGCGGCCACGCGGGGCCGCCCCTACATCCTTCTTCCCGCCGGGCTTGCCGTTATCAGACGATCTGCCATGATCTCGATTTCGGCGATAACCTTGCCATCCATCCTCTTCAGCCACCGTTTTGGTATGGCATCCATCCCGTAATAGGCCCCGGCGAGCATCCCGCAGATGGCTCCGGTCGTATCGGCATCGGCACCCTGATTGACCGTTCCGACCAGGCATTCCTTAAAACTCTTCCCGCGAAAAAACCAGTGAAACACCGTCTGCATGGTATCTACGACATAGCCGGTAGCCAGGCCGCGATACGGCTCAAAAGTAAAGGTGGGGAATCTTGTCACCAACCCGTCAACCTGGCGGCGCAGGCGGGTTTTGCCGGCCCCGCAGAGCGCCAGGTGCAGGAGCTGCCCCAGGCAGATGCAGGCAGCATCCGAAACCGGGTTGTTGTGGGTAATGTGCGCCTGCTCGATTACATATTTTTTGAGCAGCTCGTCATCGGGAAGTGAAAAGAGTACAGCCGGCAAGATACGCATGGCTGCGCCGTTACCGGCATCCCATTCGTTTGGCGGTGATTCCAGCTGTCCGTTCAGCAGATAGGCACGAATCCCCTTGCGGCAGGTATCTCCGCAATCGACCGGGCGGGATTTGAGCCAGGCGGCAAAATTGTCGGCAACCGCCAACAGCGACCAGGTTTGATTCTTTACGATAGCCCGGGCGATGCAGAGCGCCATTTCGGTGTCATCGGTTACCTGCCCCGGTTTCAGTCTTAACCATCCTCCACCGATAATGTCCCGAAAGGTGCCGTATTTTGCGGCAATTTCTGATGCGGTCATGAACTCGACAGTGGCGCCCAGGGCATCGCCGATCGCCATGCCGACGAAGGCGGCACGGGCGCGGTCGCGGATTTCTTCGAGGTCATACTGGTTGAACATGAAATCCTCCACTATATAACTGAGAGCAACTGAGAGTGGATCCTTGCAAAGAGTAATCCGACATCGATCTGCTTAAATAACGTGCATATTCTGATTCGGAATTCGTTTGAAAGTCTGTTTTACCGCAGAGGACGCAAAGGTTCGCAGAGGAAGAAGATGGCTTTATTGATACTAATTCGACATCAATATAGCGAAGCACTTTTATGTTTTAACCTTCTGATTTTACTCTGCGTTACTTTGCGTCCTCTGCGGTGAATGATTTAAAAATGGTATCTCGGTCACGCTGTTAATCCAAACTGGCACGCATTATGCCTATAACCATGTCGATGGCAACGACGCCCGTGGGAGATCTCCTGCGGGTTTTTTTGTTTAAAAGGAGCGCTAATATGGCAACTGCATGTGAGATGAAAAACAAAATCCAGGGGCATCCCTGCTTCGGCGGCAATCATCATAAAAACGGGCGAATGCACCTGGCGGTGGCGCCGCAATGTAACATCAAGTGCGGCTACTGCTCCCGCAAACACGACTGCGCCAACGAATCGCGCCCAGGCGTGACCAGCCGTATTCTGACACCGCAGGAAGCGATAGAAAAGGTACGAGAAGTCATGGCCAGTCCGATTGTCGGCCCGATCATCAAGGTTATCGGCATCGCGGGACCGGGAGATCCACTGGCCAACGAAGAGACGTTTGAGACCTTTGCCATGGTAAAGAAAGAATTTCCGCAACTGATGCTCTGTCTGAGTACCAACGGCCTGCTGTTGCCGGAATCGATTGATCGTCTGTTTGAGATGGGGTTGCACAGTCTGACGGTCACCATCAATGCCATTGATCCGGAAGTCGGCGCCAAAATTTACAGCAATGTCTTCTATCACGGCAAACGTTATAGCGGTATCGATGGCGCAAAAATTTTGATTGCCAACCAGTTTGAGGGCCTCAAACGTGCCGGTGAACTTGGGCTGACGATCAAGGTCAACACCGTGCTGACGCCCGGCATCAATGACAGCCAGATACCGCTGATTGCGGCGCGGGTCAAAGAACTGGGCGCCTTTGTCATGAACATTATGCCGATTATTCCCCAGGCCGAACTTGCGTATATTACGCCCCCCAGCGAAGAGTATCTGGCTGCAACCAAAAAAGCCAATGAAGGGATCATCGGCCAGTTTGCCCACTGCAAACAGTGCCGCGCCGATGCGATCGGCCTCATCGGACAGGATCTGAATATGACCATTGCCGAGGCGGCCTGCCCGACACCATGATAATTGAACCGTTCGGCACGGATGACATAGCGTCTTTTTTAAGACTGGCAGCTGCTGAAGGGTGGGTGGCAGGTGAGTGGGAGTTTGATTTTCTTCTGTCAAACTTCCCGCAAGGATGTTTTATCGCCCGTGATGATTCCGGGGCTGCGGCCGGGTTTGTGACCTCACTGCTCCATGAACGGAGCGGCTGGATCGGCAACCTTATCGTTGCGGAACAGTTTCGAGGCGGCGGAATTGGCAATGGGTTGTTTAAGAAGGCTGTGGGAGCTCTCCGGCTGGCTGGTGCACAAACCATCTGGCTGACCGCATCGAAATCAGGTGTCCACCTTTATGAAAAATATGGTTTTATCCAAATAGACACGATCAACCGCTGGGTCGGAACCGGGCGCGGGCGGCATGGGAATAATTGTAATAAGGAGTTGGCAAGGGCTGTACATGATCTGGATGCGCATGCCTGGGGAGACCGCCGTATGGCGCTGCTTGAAGTGACGGCGAGTCGCGGCACTGTTTGGAAGAATGAATCAGGCTTTATTGTGCTGCAGCCGTACGATGCCTCTGTACATTGCGGCCCTTTTTCGGCTGTTGACTCCGGCAGCGCGGAGTTGCTTTTTGATGCCGCAATAACATCGGTTCCAAGTGGGATAAAGATTCTGGCGGATGTCCCGGCATCGAACCGGTCGGCCTCCCGGTTTTTCAGGCGTAGGAATATGGCCGTTGCCGGCAGCAATGCATTGATGTATGCGGGAAGAAAGCCTGACTATCGGCCTGAGCTGCTTTACGGACTGGCCACGATGGGGAGTTGCGGATAGTCTGTCATTTTATGAACTCACATCTTAAACCGCTCTGTCCGCTTCTGCCTTAAGCGTCGAGGCCGGAAGCAGCACCCTGATGGTGGTCCCCTCTCCGGGCAAGCTTAAAACCTTGATGCATCCAGAGTGTCCTTTAACAATCCCCATAGCCGCCGCCATCCCCAGCCCCCGACCAATGAATTTGGTCGTAAAGAATGGGTCACACATGCGGTCAATCGTCTGTTTGTCCATGCCACAACCGCTGTCCGTGACGTCAAAATACACATACAATCCTGGAGGCAGCTGACTGTCCGGCGGCCAGCCGTCCATCAGATAGGGCCGCTCGCATTCCATGCTGCCGGTTGTTATTGAAATGGTGCCGCATGCATCTCCAATCGCTTCTGAACTATTAACTACCAGATTAGTGATGACCTGTTGGAGCTGCAGTGCGTCGGCCTCTATAAATGGTATGGGGAGACCGGTGGTAAAGCTTAACTCTACTGTGCTGGAAACAGATGCTTTCAGTAAAGGGCGCATCTCGTCAAATAGTATATTCAGATCAAGGGGGTGCGCCTTAAAGAAGCTCCTCCCGGAATAGTCCAGCATCTGTCTGGCAAGATCAGCCGCCTGGCCGGCTGACTTCTTGATTCTCTCCAGAAACTCCTCAACCGGTTCCCCCTTATTAAGGCGGATGGTAGCTAATTCGGCATTACCAAGCACCGCAGAAAGGATGTTGTTGAAGTCGTGAGCGATCCCCCCCGCCATTGTGCCCAGGCTCTCAAGCTTTTGGGCATGCAGCATCCGCTGTTCCATCTGACGCTGCTCACGTTCAAGACGGCGGTGTTCTGTAATGTCAACACCTATGGAAGCGGTTCCGGTAACTGAGCCTTCAGGGGCTCGCAGTACTGTGTTGTTCCAGGCTATCAGGCGCCGTTCACCTTTTTTTGTGAGAATATGGTTTTCAAAATGAAGAATGATCTTCTCCGCCTGGATTGATTCTTTGACCGCCAGCACGTGAATACGCTCTTCCTCTGGTATAAATACCTCGAACCAGTCCTTGCCGATAATCTCATCACTTGTCCAGCCGGTCAGGGTCAGCAGGAAGTCGTTGCAGAAGGTGATCCGGCAGTGGCTGTCAAGCATGACCGCCACCAGATGGACTGTTTTCAGCAGATTTCTGAAATGGCTTTCTGATGCCAGGAGCGCTGCCTGGGAGCGTTTGCGATCGCTGATATCGCGGATAAAGGCCGCCGTATATTCATGGTTGCCATGACGGATATAGTTGGAGCTGACCTCAATGTCGAGCAGTGAGCCGTTTTTGCGGCGCTGTACCGTTTCGAACACCAGTGAACCGCACTTTTTAAGTTTCTGCCAGTGTCCGGACCATGCTTCAGGCGGGAAATCTGCTCCCAGCTCATGTACCGTCATGGCTAGCAACTCTTCGGCCGAATAGCCCAAAATAGCGGTTGCCGCCGGGTTGGTGTAGATAATGTTTCCCAGTTCGTCGGTCCAGATTACCTCATCGGCGGAGTGCTCGATTGTCTCCCTGTTCAGGTACAGTCCATGATCCGCCTTAAGCTGGCTTGCTATAGATCGCCGTATCAGCAGATACAGGAGTAGCGAGGTTAGGCAGACGTAGACCCACCCCTTGAGTATAGAAATGCGAGCCATCAGACTGCTGTCGGTGACAAGCAGATCCAGCAGCCGGTCGGAGAATAAAATCCAGAGGCAGCCAATTACAAGATAGAAAACGGTAATCCGGATGGCAGAATTGTTACGGTTCATGGCAGAAGTTCCCTTATGGCCAGGTGCATATCGGATCGATCAGTCATGGTGCCTGCGCTGAGCGCAAAATAAAACACCGCCGGTAAATCAGGTTAATGTGGCAGGTGGTGCGCGGTTGCGCGTTGAATCCGGAACGGGATTTTGAACCAGTGGATGATTGTTGGGGGCGGGCGGTAGAGCGGTTATTTCCGTTTGAATGACTTGCGGAGCTGTTATGTCGCTATGGGTGCTGGCTGTTGCGTGCATGCCGGAACAAATCTGGCACTTGACCATTCCGGCCAGGCTGGCGTGGCGGTGGAACGAATTTGCCATGAGCAGCATGGCAAAAAGCGTAATCAGCAGTATGGGAAAAATTTTATGGCGCATGATTTCAGGTTCTCAGTTGTGGCAATTGGCTACATAGAAGTGGCTGAAAACATAAAATATTCCGGTTAATGACTGCTTTATTTGCGGAAACAACATCTTTCAGCCAATTTTGCAATATTTGTACCTGTAGGCAATCGCAGCCCTGTAAGCATGTAGCGTAACAATCTGACCTGGAGTCATTATCCGGCCAGCTCAATAAAAAACGTGGTCCGGCCCTCCGCATCATACCCCTGTGTTAAATACGGATTTATGTTTGGTACATACTGTGCAGAGTTGTAAATAACAAAAAAGTTCAGAAACGGCAAGGACGCCGTATCTCCACTGGGGATGCGGCGTTTTTTGTTTCCGGGAGGTGGTTATGGGATGCATGGAAAACAGGCAGGATGTTGTCATTGACGATACCACTCTCCGTGACGGTGAGCAGACCGCCGGGGTCGTCTTCTCGAAACGGGAAAAGATCGTTATTGCCCGCATGCTTGATTCCATCGGAGTGGGGGAGATCGAGTGCGGTATTCCTGCCATGGGCGTGGAAGAGCAGGCTGGCATACGCTCCCTGGTTGACCTGGGTCTGAGCGCCCGCTTGATAACCTGGAACCGGGCGCTGGTGCCTGAAATTGAGGCAAGTATCGCCTGTGGCGTGCAGGCGGTTGACATCTCCCTGTCTGTTTCTGACCAGATGATCTTTCATAAACTGCGTAAAAGCCGCGAAGCGGTCAAGGAACAATTGAAAGTCGCGCTCGGCTTTGCCAAGCAGCACAACCTCTATGTCTCGGTGGGGGGCGAAGATGCCAGCCGGGCTGACATGGGCTTCCTGGTGGAGCTGATGGAGATCACACGTTCGCTCGGAGGTGATCGTTTCCGCTTCTGCGATACTTTAGGAATCATGGACCCATTCTCCATGTTCGACAAAGTCGCCTTCCTGAGGCGGGCGGTTCCCGATGTTGATATCGAAGTACATACCCACAACGATTTGGGAATGGCCACCGCAAATGCTATTGCCGGCATCCGCGCCGGGGCGAAATTTGTTAATACCACGATTAACGGCTTGGGCGAACGGGCGGGAAATGCGGCTCTTGAAGAGGTGGTCATGGGACTGAAGCACGCCTGCGGCATCGAAACCGGCATTGACACCCACCGTTTCCGGGAAATGTCGCTTTTCGTAGCCAAAGCCTCAGACCGGCCGCTTTCTGTTTCCAAGCCGGTGGTCGGATCAAAGGTTTTTGCCCACGAATCCGGACTGCACGCCGACGGAGTCATCAAGGATCCGCATAACTACGAGGGATTTGATCCGGCAGAGGTCGGGCTGACGCGGAGCATCGTGATCGGAAAACATTCAGGCACCGGTGGGTTGATCGAACGCTACCGCTGCATGGGTATCGCTGTTGACCGCAGCCGGGCGGAGCTGCTGCTGGGACAGACGCGGGCCATGTCATGCAAACGGAAACGCGACTTGACCAACTGTGAACTGATGGCAATTTATCTTGGCGAAGAAACGCTGCCGAAGGCAGCATAAGGAGCCCTTCGACTCCGCTCAGAGAGGAGTCGAAACAATACAAGGAGATTATCATGTGTGAATTAGGAACATCTTTTGTACCGATTGCCGAGGCGGCGCAGCTTCTGGAAACAACCGAAATGCGGGTGCTGATGATGCTCAAGAAAAATGAACTGCAGGGAAAAGAAGAAAATGAGTCTTGGTACGTGGACCGTTCCTCCCTGCAACTTTGCAACAAACCGAAGGCCGCAGATATTGTCAAGCCGGGCTGCGGCGGTGGTTGTGGCAGTGGTTGCGGCGGACATTAACCTTTATTAGGAGGTATTTCCATGGCCATCACCGTCAAAGCATCAGACTTGAAATTTAGATACCCGCGAGACGTTGCCAATCGGGAAGAGCCCAAGTTTGTGGGTCTGCCTGACCCTGCTCCCTTCAACCGCCACGACCTCTATGAGATTCTGCCGATACTATCGGCTGTCATGGATAAATTGGAGAGCGTTGACGGTAAGGTGCTGCATCTGGTCGAGGACATCCTTAACGACATGCCGAGCTTCATTATGACCCGCGGGGAGGTTTTTGATTATCTGCAGGGATCGGTCACGGAATGCTTGAGACGGTAGGCGATATATGGAAGTATGCCGCCACCGGTATTATTGTTATCACAACGAATGGTTCTGTGACCCGGGATGGTCGAGCGGTTTTTGGACGAGGAGTGGCGAAGCAGGCGGCGCTACGTTTTCCGGGGCTTGCCGAAAAGTTAGGCAGATTGCTTGCGGACCGGGGGAATCATGTCTTTGACCTCGGCAACGGTATAGTCACCTTTCCGGTGGAAGAAACCCCCTGGTCGCTCCCGGACCTTAGTATAATCTCTCGCTCAGCACAGGAACTTCGTCTGCTTGCAGACCGTTCAGGCTGGGATCGGGTTGTCGTCCCAAGGCCCGGCTGCGGCGGTGGCGGGCTTTTATGGCGCGAAGTAAGCCCGATGCTGTCTCCGTATTTTGACGACCGCTTTCTGATAATATCGTCAGCTTGACAATTGAGAGCAATGTAATTATAAGAATCCAAACTATTCTGCCTTGGACAATGGAGTCTCCAGGTACCCTGAATTTTGGAGGTTACTGTAAATGAGAGATTCCGGAAACACCCTCACCCTCAAGTCCAAGCTTGTTGCCACCTGCTGTCTTATCGCTTTCGGTATCATAATCCTTGTAGTGACCATGGGCGTGAAAACCGAGCGCATTAAGGTCAACGGCCCTGTTTATCAGGATATCGTCAGGGGAAAAGACCTGATCGCAGATATTCTCCCTCCCCCGGAGTACATCCTCGAATCCTATCTGGTGCTGATGCAGGCCAAGGCGGAACAGGATCAATCAAAAGTTCCCTTGTATCTGGAGCGCCTGAAGAAGCTTCGCGGTGAGTATGATGGCCGCCATACCTACTGGACCAAGGAGCTGCCGGATGGGAAAATCAGAAATCTTATGCTGGAGCAGTCGTACAAGCCGGCAGTGGCTTTTTATGACGTAGCGGAAAAACAGTATTTCCCGGCGCTTATGGCCGGAGACCAGGCTCTTGCGGAAAAGCTGCTCCATGAATCCTTGTCGCCTGCATATGAGGCGCATCGCAAGGTGATTGACGAGATCGTTTCTCTCAGTAATGCAGAAAACGCTGAAACAGAGAAGCGGGCAGCCGCCATGCTCCAGACCACCAAGGTCACGGTTATTGCGGGCGGCATCCTGTTCTTTGCACTGGTAGTGACAATATTTATCCTGCTGATCCGCGATACCGGTAAACATCTTGGTGGGGATCCGGCATATGTTGCCGTTATTGCCCGCCAGGTGGCATCCGGAGACCTTTCCGTGAACGTTCGTGTGGATGGTGGACCCGGAAGCGTCATGGGAGCCATGCGGGAGATGGTCGAAAATCTGCGTGAAATCGTATCTCAAGTCATCCGGTCGGCGGAAAACATCGCTTCGGCCTCGCAGCAGCTGCATGCCTCTGCCGAGCAAATCGCCACCGGCAGCGAGGAGGTAGCCTGCCAAGCTACAACTGCTGCCACCGCCGGTGAGGAGATGTCGGCGACATCCGGAGACATCGCACGCAACTGCCAGATGGCGGCAGATGGCGCTGGGCTTGCGAGCGGAACCGCTACCAGAGGTACGGAGGTCGTAAATGCCACTGTGCAGGTCATGGGCCGGATTGCCGAGCGCGTGAGTGCAACTGCCCGCACCGTGCAGAATCTTGGTGATCGTTCAGACCAGATCGGAGCTATTATCGGCACTATTGAAGATATTGCCGACCAGACAAACCTGCTGGCGCTGAACGCCGCCATAGAGGCTGCCCGTGCAGGTGAACAGGGGCGGGGGTTTGCCGTTGTTGCCGATGAGGTGAGGGCGCTGGCAGAGCGGACCACACGCGCAACCAGAGAAATCGGAGAAATGATAAAGACGATACAGACCGAAACCAGGGCCGCTGTTAATGCTATGGAGCAGGGCGTTCGCGAGGTTGAAACCGGCACAGAAGAAGCTTCCAGATCCGGGCAGGCCTTGCAGCAGATACAGGAGCAGATTAATGATGTCGCCATGCAGGTCAACCAGATCGCTACGGCTGCCGAGGAACAGACCGCAACGACCAGCGAAATCTCCAGCAACATGATGCAGATCACTGATGCTGTACAGGCAACCGCTCGGGGAGCTGAGGAGTCGGCGCAGGCTTCCGACTCGCTGGCACAACAGGCAGAGGACTTGAAGCGGCTTGTGGGGAAATTCAGGATTTGAGAGAATATTTCTATGCTGAAATGAGGAGCTATTCATGCTGCATATAATTCAGAATGATCCGGAAGTGCCTCCCGGCAATATTGTCGAACATCTGACGGTCCCGTATATTGTGCATCACCCGTATAATGGCGACACCCTGCCGGCAGCAGCTGAAATTGCCGCACTGATTGTGCTTGGCGGCGCCATGGGGTCTAATGATGATCTCAAACACCCGTTTCTTACCGATCTGAAGGCGCTTATTCGTGATGTAGTCGCAGCGGAAGTCCCGTATTTCGGCATCTGTCTTGGCGGCCAGCTTCTTGCGTCAGCTCTTGGGGCGGCAGTTGTCTCGCACCGCTGGGAAGAACTCGGCACTATGGGCGTTTTTCTTTCACAGGAGGGAAGGGCGGATCACCTTTTCGGAGGGATTCCGGCTGAGTTCACCACCTTCCAGTGGCACCACGACAGTTTTGATATTCCTGCCGGTGGAATAGTGCTGGCGTCTTCGGAGGTATGTCCTCACCAGGCCTTTCGTGTCGGCAGATGCGCATGGGGCGTCCAGTTTCACCCGGAGGTAACGGAGGCGATAATCCGTGCCTGGTGCGCCTGGGACGACGAAACTTTGAGAAAAACTGAAGAGCTGGTTACAGCGTTCAAGAGCGAATCAGATAGCTATCTTTTTACAGCCCGGCAGCTTGTGATAAACTTTTTGAGGTCGTCGCTGCTGCTGCCTGAAAGCTGCTGAAGATCAGATTGAATATGAGCGCTTGTTATAATCTCAAGAATTGTGATATAGATTCAAATATACAATTTTGAGTAAGGATGGCTTTAAAAGCTGTGAAATTGCTTAGTAAAAAATTAATTGGCCGTCTTTTCGGCAAAGCCGCTGAACTGATGTAACTGTCCATAAATCCGGTGTTGCGGTTTTTTCCGTGCGCCGGTTTTTTTTGCGTTTGTTCAGGAGAGTTCATGGCCACCTCTTCACCTATCACCTCCATAGCCGGCAGATACGGAATCCCACTCTACATCGCTCTTGTCGCCGCCGGTCTGGCAGGCAACTATTTCAAATACCCGATCTTCCTGAGTGTCGATTTTCTTTTCGGCAGCATCTTTGCCCTGCTGGCGCTGCAGTTTTTCGGCCTTGGTCGCGGCATTCCGGCGGCTGCCATGATTGCCGGTTATACCTGGATCCTCTGGAACCACCCATATGCCATCATCATCCTGACCGCCGAGGTTGCGGTCGTAGGCGTGCTGATGGAACGCCGCAAGATCGGGCTGGTACTGGCCGATACACTCTACTGGCTCTTACTCGGGATGCCGCTGGTCTATCTTTTCTACCATTTTGCCATGCATGTCCCGTCCGGTAATGCCTATGTCTTCATGGGCAAACAGGCGGTAAACGGTATCGCCAATGCTTTGGTAGCACGATTGATCTTTATCGGATATGTGCACAGATCTCGTAAGTTTCTTGTTTCATACCGTGAGATTGTCTGCAACCTGCTGGCCTTTTTCGTGTTGTGTCCTGCACTGATCACGCTGGCGATAGAAAGCAGAAACGATTTCAATGAAACGGATCTCCTCATTCGCTCGTCATTGGTGCACGATAGTCAGCGCATAACACAAAGACTGGAAACCTGGGTGTCAAACAGAAAATCCGCCATTATCAATCTGGCAGAGATGACCGTTTCGAGATCCCCGCAGCAGATGCAACCTTTCCTGGAACTGGCAACTAAGTCGGATGCCAATTTTCTTTATATCGGGCTTCTAGACAGGGAAGCGACTACAACCGCTATCTTTCCCCTGGTCGACGAGCTGGGACAGAACAACATCGATAAGAACTTTGCTGATCGTCCCTACATCCCGACGCTAAAGCGGTCACTCAAGCCGATACTCTCGGAAGTGATGCTGGGGAGAATCGGTACTCCCAAGCCGCTTGTGGCGATGCTTGTGCCCGTGGTCATTCGCGGAGAATACGGCGGCTTAGTCGTAGGTGTCCTGAACATGGAGCAGATACAGGAGTACCTCGACAAGAGTGTGGGCCGGCATACGTCGAATTACACTCTGCTTGATAAAAACGGCCTTGTCATAATGACCAACCGCATCGATCAAGCGGTGATGAAGCCTTTTATGCGCGGTAAAGGGACGCTCAACAGGCTTGATAGCGGCGTCAGTCAGTGGGTGCCTGAGATGCTTCCCAACACCCCTCCCTCAATGCGCTGGCAAAAAACCATATATGTCGCGGAAACCGGCATCGGCAACATGGCAGAGTGGAAACTGGTCATGGAACAGCCTGTAGCGCCTTTCCAGAAAACTCTCTACGAACACTATAGCGACAAGTTGGCCCTGCTGTTCCTGATTCTACTCGGGTCGCTGGCGCTGGCGGAATTTATCAGCCGCAAGATCGTTGTTACAATCGGAGAGCTCCGCACCCTGACGTATGAGCTGCCGGTGAAACTGGCGACTGACAATGTGGAAGTAGTCTGGCCTGAAAGCGGCATCAAGGAGGCAAATCACCTGATCAATAATTTCAGGGACATGGCGAATACGTTGTCTGAACAGTTCAACGAAACCAGGCAGATCAATGATTCACTGGAGCGGCGGGTGGAGGAGCGGACGACCGAGTTGGATGTGACCAACGAAGTGCTGTCTGCCGAGATCGCCAGGCACAAACTGACGCTTAGAGCCCTGGATGCATCAAAACTGCTCCTTGAAATAACTTTATCCAGTCTCAATGAGGCGATTTTTGTTGTCGAGTCCGGCACCCGGAAAATTATGGAATGCAACATAACCTGTGAGACTATGTTCGGTTACAGCAGGGAAGAGCTGATCGGCACTTCGACCGCCATTCTCCATATTTCAGAAGAGATGTCGGAGCGGTTTGGTCGTGAGATGCTGCTGGCCTATGCTGAAAAAGGGTTTTACGAAACGACCTTTGTCATGAAAAGAAAGGATGGTACGGTCTTTGATTCCGAGCATTCGGTAACCCCCACCCCCATCCTTGATGATCTTGGGAAAATTGCCAGACATGTCTGCGTAGTGCGAGATATCTCCGAGCGCAAACGGGCGGAAGAATCGCTCAGAAAGTCCAAAGCACTTTATCGCTCACTGGTCGAGACTTCGCAGGATCTGATCTGGCAATGTGATGCCGAGGGAAGATATACCTATCTCAATCTTGCCTGGGAACAACTCTTCGGCTACGAACTGGATGAAATGCTCGGCAGGAAGTTCAGCGACTTTCAATCTCCTGAGAATGCTGCGCTTGACTTGGAGGCGTTCAGGCGATTGATGCTGGGTGACTCGATTGATCGCTTTGAAACGACGCATATAGGGAAGTTCGGTGACGAAATTCACCTGGTGTTCAATGCCATTTTTATTAGCGATGAGAATGGAGAGATAGTCGGCACAAGCGGTACTGCATACGACATCACACAGCGCAAGCTGATGGAAGAGGAGTTGCGACAAGCCAAAACCGCAGCCGAAGCCGCCAGTCGTGCCAAGAGCGAATTTCTCGCCACCATGAGCCACGAAATTCGCAATCCGATGAATGGCGTCATCGGCATGATCGAGTTGCTGGAGCATACCGAACTGACCCAGGAACAGCACGACTATGCTGAAAGTGCTAAAAGCGCCGGTATCGAACTGGTGCACCTCCTCAACGATATTCTTGATCTCTCCAAAGTCGAAGCCGACAGGATCGAACTGGAACTAACCGATTTCGACCTGGGGGTGGTGATTTCAGATGTCATAAACCTCCAGTCGTTTCATGCTCGCGAAAAAGGGGTGAAACTTACCTCGTTGATAAATCCCGAAGTTCCAATGGCCTTGAAAGGCGACGCGGGACGGTTGCGTCAAATCATTACCAACCTTGTCGGCAATGCCGTCAAGTTCACCCTCAATGGCGCTGTAAAACTACAGATCCGAAAAGATGCTGAAGATGAACAGTACACGACACTGTGCTTTCTGGTATCCGACAGCGGTATCGGTATTGCAGCCGATAAACTGGATCAAATATTCGAACCGTTCACCCAGGCAGACAGCTCCACCACGCGCAAATATGGCGGCACCGGCCTGGGGTTGGCGATATGCAAAAAGTTGGCGGCACTGATGGGTGGACGTATCGGCGCGGAGAGTAACGAGGGGGTAGGCTCAATATTCTGGTTCACTGTTGTAATGGAGAAACAGAGCAATTCCTTGCTCCCCCTCACCTTGTCGCTCCCTGACTCCCCCACTCAGCACCTAAGCTGCGGGCCTAAAGGAGAGGTCGGAGGGGGGAAAGAGGACGTCACATGCATTCTGCTAACCGAGGACGACCCGAATGCCCAGAAAATAATACCCCTGCTGCTGAAGAACTATGGCTATCTGGTAGATGTGGCGGTTGATGGTAAGGCCGCATTGCAGGCACTTGAGACAAATGATTATGCGCTGGTGCTGATGGACTGCATGATGCCGGAAATGAGCGGCTACGAAGTCACCGCAGTCATTCGTGATCCCGCTTCAGCCGTACGTCGTCACGACATTCCGGTAATCGCACTCACCGGCAACGCCATGAAGCAGGATCGTGACAGATGCATCGCCGCCGGGATGGACGATCATCTCGCCAAGCCGTTGTTGTTACCCGATCTGCTTGCCAAGCTGGATAAGTGGATGAAAGATTAGGGACTTTACATCAGGCGGTAGCCCACCCCAGGTTCGGTGATAATGTGCCTGGGCCGGGAGGGGTCGGGTTCGATTTTACGGCGCAGGTTGCTGATGTTTACTCTCAGCACGTGCGGCTGCTCCAGATAGGCAATCCCCCAAACCTGTTTCAGAATCTGTCTGTGTGTCATGACTTTGCCGGCGTAGGCGACCAGAAGCCGGAGTATGTCGTATTCGGTGGGTGTCAACGAAATGACGGCACTATTGACAGTCACCCGTCTGCTGCCCAGATCCACCTGCAGGTCGTTGCTGGTAAAAACAGGTTCAGGGATTTCCTGCAGCGACCGGCGGAGCGCGGCCCGGATGCGTGCAAGCAGTTCACCGACGCCGAACGGCTTGGTGAGATAATCGTCGGCCCCTGCATCCAAAGCGTCAACCTTGTCATTTTCGCGATCACGCACCGAGAGCACAATAATCGGCACTTGCGACCATTCACGAATTCGTTTTATCACCTCAATGCCGTCCAGATCAGGCAACCCCAGGTCGAGCAGGATTACGTCCGGCCGAAACGCGGCAGCAGCCGCAAGTCCGGAATGGCCGTTTTCAGCCTCATGCAGCAGAAAGTCCTCGCTGGACAATACTGTATGAAGAAAGCGGCGGATAGCCAGCTCATCATCGATGATTAGGATGCGTGGGAGGTTTTCGGTAGTTCGCTCAGCTGTCATTACGTTGTTCCCCTAACGGCAACCATATCGTGATTCTTAAGCCGCCTCCAGTACGGTTTTCGGCACTGATCTTCCCATTATGTGCCTCGACAATTCCCTTGCATATTGACAGCCCCAACCCGGTGCCGCCAGCTCCTTCGGGGATCGGTATGCGGTAAAACTTGTCAAAGACCCGTTTCAGATCCTGCTCCGGCACACCGGGGCCACGGTCTGCCACCTCAAGCAGCAGCCATGTGCCCTCGGTGGAAGCGATGATCTCGATTGGACTACCCGGCGGCGAATATTTCAGACTGTTTTCCAATAGATTGACCAGCACTTGGGTCATCAACACCAGGTCCATGGGTATCAGCGGCATTACCGGCAGCATCTTGAACGCTACCTTCCGGGTGTCGCTACGTGTCTCCAGGACAGCCAGGGCACAGCCAACCAGTTCCTGGACATCGCATGGTTCAAGGTTGAGTTTGACTGCCCCTGCTTCGATTCGTGTCATATCCAGCAGGTTGCCGACGAAACGGTTCAGGCGCTCGGCCTCGCTGCAGGCGGTCTCCAGAAGCTCACGGCGCGCATGGTCACCGAGATGCGCCCCTTCCTCCTTCAGGCTTGTCAATACTCCGGTGACAGTGGACAGGGGGGAACGCAGGTCATGGGAGATGGAGTTGAGCAGCGCCCTTTCCAGATTTTCCCGAGCCTGAAGTATCTGGGTCTGCTCGGCCTGGCGCGAGAACTGGATCCGTTCCATTGCCATCGAGGCCTGGGTAGCGAAGGCATCCAGCAGCCGGCGGTTCTCCTGGGAGTGATATTCATGATCACTCTCCAGTTTTATCCCCATCACACCCAGGATACTGGCCGGGGTCTGCAGGGGAAGATAGATCAGATCCGCAGATACGAGTGTATCCGTGGCGCGCCCGGCCGAGTGGTTGTTTCGGAATGCCCAGTCGGCCACGGCCTGCTCCTTGACGTCCAGATTGAGCCCCTCGCTGGACGCCATGATGTCGAGATGCTCCCCCTCCGGCAGGAGGATTACAACCTGGGCGATCAAGGCCTCTTCCACGTTCCTGACAACCGCCGTCAACACGGCGGTGATATCAACGGAAGCGGCCAAGTCCCGGCTCAGGTAATACAGGCTTGCGGTCTGCACTTCGCGGGCCCGCATCACATCTGCCCGTTCCCGTGATCGGGCCACCAGAGTGCTGATGACGATCCCCACCACGAACAACCCCAGAAAAGTCATCAGATATTGGGTGTCGGCCACGACAAACGTCATGCGGGGGGGGACAAAGAAGAAATCGAAGGCTAGCACACCGAGGAAGGCGGTGGCCATGGCAGGTTTGCGGCCGAGTCGCACCGAAGCGACAACCACGGCCAACAGGTAGAACATTACCATGTTGGTCGGCGCCAGAAAGGGGCGCAGCAGTTCGCACAGCACTGTGGCGGCGGCGATAAGGGTTAAACTGGCTGCATAGCCGCGTAGTTCAAAAGGGTGACGGCGCTTCGGTGCAGCTGGCGCCTTGGCAAAATCCCCCTGTTCGAAACTGACTATGATGACATCTACGGCGCCGCTCCTCCGGATAACCTGATCGACGACAGGGGGATTAAGAATTTCCTGCCAGCGGGGTTTGTTCGGTTTGCCCATAACGATCTTGGTGATGTTGTGTCGTGCGGTGTACTCCATGACCGCGTCGGTGACATCGGTGGCGGTGATGGAAGCAACCTGGGCTCCCAATCCTTCGGCCAGACGGAGGTCGCGCCAGATGCGCTCCCGGTTTTCCCTGACATGCCGGCCGCTGCCGGGGGTCTCGATGTAGACCGTGGTCCATTGCGCCTTCAACTCTTCTGCCAGGCGGCAGGTGGCACGGATCAGCTTTTCGCTGTAGGGACTGCCGCTGACACAGACCAACAGTCGTTCTGCCGTCGGCCACGGACCGGCGATCGACTGGGTCTCCATGTAGGCGCGCATCTGGTCATCCACCCTGGCGGCGGTACGGCGCAGCGATAGCTCCCGCAAGGCCATCAGGTTGCCGGGGCGGAAAAACTTTTCGATAGCCTTGGCGGCCTGATCGGCGATGTAGACTTTTCCTTCGTGCAGGCGCTGCAGAAGGTCTTCAGGAGGGAGGTCTATCAGTTTGATCTCGAAGGCGAGGTCCAACAGCCGATCCGGAAGCGTCTCCCGTACGGTGATGCCGGTGATCTGGCTTACTACGTCATTCAGGCTTTCGAAGTGCTGGATGTTGACTGTGGTGTAGACGTCTATCCCGGCCTCCAGAATTTCTTCCACATCCTGCCAGCGTTTCTCATGTTGCGACCCTGGGGTGTTGCTGTGGGCGAGTTCGTCTACCAGCACAATCTGGGGTTTGCGTGACAAGATGGCGTCAATGTCCATCTCCTGAAGTGCAACCTCCATGTAGTGGACATCCTTGCGCGGCACGAGCTCCAATCCCTCAAGCAGGGCATCGGTCTCGGAACGACCGTGGGATTCGACATAGCCAACCACCACATCGCGCCCGTCCTTCTTGCGCTGCCGGGCCGCCTCCAGCATGGCGTACGTCTTGCCGACCCCGGCCGCGTAGCCGAGAAAGATCTTCAGTTTACCCAGTTCTGCGGTGACCTCTTCGGCCTGGGCCAGTCGGAGCATCGCCTCAGGAGTGGGACGTATATCGTAGTTATCGGTCATGTCAGACTCATAACTCCCCAGTCCCTCTTATTTATAAGAGGGGTGCTTTAAAAACAAAAGCAAATTCTCAAATACCACCCAGCAATATCCTCTACCTACAACTCATCACGACTACAGTCTATTTAATTCCAGATTCAATTCAAGCACATTTACTCTTGGCTCTCCCAAAAAGCCGAACTGGTGCTCTTCGGTGGCTTGTGCGACAGCTTTTACCAGCACATCTTCAGATATGCCGCGCGCCTTGGCAACTCGTGGCACTTGCAGCAGGGCCGATTCTGGCGTGATGTGGGGGTCGAGCCCGCTGGCCGAGGCCTGCACCAGGTCGGCCGGAATGTTGCCGGTTACTCCTGTGTCGCGGAGCATCTTGACCCGGTCACTTACGGTCTTCAGGTAATCTGGGTTGGTCGGCCCGGCATTAGAGCCTCCCGAGGCCATGGCGTTGAAGCCGAAATCGCTCGTCGCGGAAGGGCGCGGCCAGAAGTATTTTGTGTCGGAGAAGGGTTGTCCGATCAGGGTCGAACCGATTACCGTACCGTTCTTGTTAGTGATAAAGCTCCCCTTAGCCTGTTTGGGGAAGATGGCATATGCCAAGCCCGTAACTACTGCCGGATAGATGCCGCCGCAGATGATGGTAAAAATTATGAAGAGCAGGATTGCTGGTTTTATGTCTTTCATGGTTTTGTTCTCCTTTGATTTTTAACTCCCCCCAACCCCCTCTTATTTTAAGAGGGGGAGCTTTTCTCCTCCCCTTGAATCAAGGGGAGGCAGGGAGGGGTTAAACCATCATCCCGATCACCATATCAATCGCCTTGATCCCCACAAACGGCGCGATAATTCCACCTACCCCGTATATCAGCAGGTTATGAATCAGCAGTTTTTCGGCAGGCATCGGACGGAACTTTGTTCCCTTCAGGGCCAGCGGCACCAGCATCGGGATGATGATAGCGTTGAAGATAACCGCCGAGAGGATGGCGGTGAACGGACTGGCCAGATGCATCACATTGAGCACGCCCAACTGTGGGTAGATCGATAACAGCGCCGCCGGGATGATGGCGAAATACTTGGCGATGTCGTTCGAGATGCTAAAGGTGGTCAGGTTGCCACGGGTCATCAGGATCTGTTTGCCTACCTCTACGATATCCAGCAGCTTGGTAGGGTTGCTGTCCAGGTCGATGATGTTGGCCGCCTCCCGAGCCGGCTGGGTGCCGGTGTTCATGGCGACAGCCACATCTGCCTGTGCCAGGGCCGGAGCATCGTTGGTGCCGTCGCCGGTCATGGCTACCATGTAGCCGGCATCCTGGTACTCGCGGATCAGGCGCAGCTTTTCCTCCGGTTTGGCCTGGGCCAGGAAGTCATCCACCTGCGCCTCTGCAGCGATTGCCGCAGCGGTCAGCGGGTTGTCGCCGGTGATCATCACCGTTTTGATCCCCATGCTGCGCAGTTGCAGGAAACGCTCCTGGATACCGGCTTTAACTATGTCCTTAAGGTTGATTACTCCCATGATCTTGCTATCCCTGCATACCACCAGCGGTGTGGCTCCGCCTCTGGCGATCCTGTCAACAACTCCGGCAAGATCATCCGGTATGGACGCAGAGCCCAGTTTTTTTACAAACGCAACCATCGAATCGGAGGCGCCTTTACGGTAGCGTGTCCCCTCGATGTTGATGCCGGAGAGGCGGGTGTCAGCGCTGAACTCCACAAGTTCGGCATCCTTCGGTGTCTCTCTGGTAAGGCTGTACTTCTGTTTTGCCAGCACAACTACGCTACGCCCTTCCGGAGTCTCGTCGGCCAGTGACGCCATCAGAGCCGCCTCGGCAAGTTCCTGCTCTGTATGGCCACCCACCGGGACAAAGGCCACCGCCTCACGGTTGCCGTAGGTAATAGTGCCGGTCTTGTCGAGTAACAGCACGTTGACGTCGCCTGCCGCCTCGATGGCACGACCGGAGAGCGCGATGACGTTCTTTTGAAAGAGGCGGTCCATACCGGCGATACCGATTGCCGGCAACAGTGCCGCGATGGTTGTAGGCGCCAGACAGACGAACAGTGCTACCAGGATTGTCAGCGATACCGGCGTGCCGTGACCGGTCGCTTTAACACTATAAATCGAGAGTGGACTGATGTTGGCGCAGACCAGCAGGAAGACCAGGGTCAGGGCAATCAGCAATACCTCCAGGGCGATCTCGTTGGGGGTCTTGCGCCGCTTGGCGCCTTCTATAAGTGAGATCATCCGGTCCAGAAAGGTTTCGCCCGGATTGGCGGTAATCTTGACGATGATGCTGCTGGAAATGACCGAGGTGCCGCCGGTGACGGCGCTGCGGTCGCCGCCTGATTCGCGGATCACCGGGGCCGACTCGCCGGTCACCGCCGACTCGTTGACCAGGGCTGCGCCGGTCACTACGTCGCCGTCACCGGCGATCATCTCACCCGCTTCAATCAGGATCAGATCCCCCTTGCGGAGCTGGCTGGCGCCGACCGTGGTGAAGTTGCTTTTGAGCTCGGGTTTGGTAACGAGTTTGGCGGTAATGTCGGTTCGGCTCTTGCGCAAGCTTGCGGCGCGGGCCTTGCCACGTCCCTCTGCCAACGCCTCGGCAAAGGTGGAGAAGATAACCGTCAGCCAGAGCCAGGCGGTGACACTGCCGGTAAACCAGGCCGGTTCCGTGTTGGTGCCGGTCAGCGACATGACAAAGGTGACCAGGGTGATGACACTGGCGATCTCGACGCATAGCATGACCGGGTTGCGCCAGAGGGTGCGGGGATCAAGTTTTTTGAGGGAGTCGATCAGGGCGCCCTTCATAAGTTCTGCATCGAAAGCCGATTTCGGCTGTTGGATATGCTTCGACATTTCTTGTTCTCCTTGTGCTTTCATAACTTCCCCAACCCCCTCTTGTCTTAAGAGGGGGAGCCTTTTATCCTCCCCTTAAGTTAAGGGGAGGCCGGGAGGGGGTACGCCCCCATCATCTGTAAATGTTCCACTATCGGCCCCAGAGCCAGAGCAGGGAAGAAGGTCAGCGCCCCGACGATCAGGATGACCAGCGTCAGCCAGAGGGCGAAGGGGGCCTTGTCGGTCGGCAGGGTGCCAAGGCTGGGAGGGATGTATTTCTTCTCCGCCAGCGAACCGGCCATGGCCAGCACGGCGATGGCCGGAACATAACGACCAATGGTCATGGCCATGGAACCGAACAGGTTGTAGAAATTAACATTGGCGTTCAGGCCGGCAAAGGCGCTGCCGTTGTTGTTGGCCATGGAGGCCAGGGCGTAGAGCACCTCGGAGAGGCCGTGGGCGCCCGGATTGGCCATCGAAGCTGTTGCCTGCGGCGTGATCATGGCAATGCCTGACAGGATAAGTACCGTAACCCCGGCGGTCAGGATGACGAGGATCGACATCCACATCTCACGTACTTCGATCTTCTTACCCAGGTATTCCGGTGTGCGGCCGATCATGAGCCCGGAAACGAACACCGCGATTATGGCGAAGGAGAGCATGGTGTAGAGACCGGAACCGACTCCTCCGAAGATGATTTCGCCCAACAGAATCAGGGAGAGCGGCATCATGCCGCCGATGGGGGTAAGCGAGTCGTGCATGCTGTTGACCGCGCCGCAGGAGGTACCGGTGGTCGCTACGGTAAAGAGGTTGCTCCCCGCCATTCCGAAGCGGACTTCCTTTCCTTCCATATTGATACTCTGTACGCCCAGCTTGGCCACCAGCGGATTGCCGCTGCTCTCGGCCCATTGCAGGACGCCGAAGGAGGCGATAAGGATGAAGAGCATAACTCCCAACAGCATCCACCCCTGGCGACTGTTGCCCACCATGACTCCGAAGGTGCAGGTCAAGGCACCGGGGATGAGCAGGATCAACATAATCTCGATAAAGTTGGAGAACGGTGTCGGATTTTCAAAGGGATGGGCCGAGTTTGCGTTGAAGAAGCCGCCGCCGTTGGTGCCCAGTTCCTTGATCGCCTCCTGAGAAGCCACCGGACCCATCGGGATAGAGACTTCCTTGACGATTATGTTTTCGGTTACCGCCTTGTCGGCAGCATCCTTGATCGGGTTCCCCTTGTCGTCTATTTTGGGCTTGTCATAGTTGGTGGCCTGGATCAGCGGCACGGTCTTGTACGCGCTGAAGTTCTGGATCACCCCCTGGGAAATCAGGGCAAGTGAGAGGATTATGGATATTGGCAGCAGAATATAGAGGGTACAGCGGGTTGTATCGACCCAGAAATTGCCCAGCATCGAGGTCTTGCGGCGCACGAAGCCGCGGATTACGGCAATCGCAATCACTATGCCTGTGGCGGCGGAAACGAAGTTATGTACCGTCAACCCCACCATCTGGGTGAAGTAGCTGACCGCCTGCTCTCCGACATAGGCCTGCCAGTTGGTGTTGGTCGTGAAGCTGACCGCTGTGTTAAGCGCCAGTTGCCACGTGAACGCCGGAACCTTTTGCGGATTGAGCGGCAGCAGATGCTGCGACATCAACATGGCGAAGAGACCGAAGAAGAGCACCAGGTTGAAGAGGAGCATCGAACCTGCATACCGTTTCCACCCCATCTCATCTTCCGGATTTACTCCGCTGATGCGGTAGAGCAACTTTTCGCAGGGAACCAAAACGGGCGACAGAAAGGTGTGTTCCCCCTGGAAAACCTTGGCCATGAAACCGCCCAGCGGTTTGACCAAGGCCACTAATACGACGAAAAAGAGGATTGTTTGCAGCCATTCAGAGGTATTCATAATTTTTCTCTCCGCTGATCCGACGTGCTGATATTGAGCAACTGTTTGGCTATTGTGACCGGTATCACGGCCCATTCGTTCTTACTGCGATCGAACACCGGTACCTGCCCATGTTAGTAGTCGGGTGGTTGAACTTTTGTGACGCCGTCATCATACTGAAGCATATCAGCATTCTCAAAAGTTTCACCCTCGTAGAGACCGTTTTCAGTATTGAACAGATAGGCTTTCATGATTGCGCTCCCCGTGCTTCGATATCTTCTATAAATGTAGGGTAGCAGGGAGAATATAAATTGGGCGTCAAAATGGAGGTGGAAAAAGTCAATTTTATATCAAGATGAACAAAGGGAGTTACGGGAAGGCTCCCCCTTATGAAAATTATTCGGTTCGGATACGTGATTTGTATCAGGTCCGTACCCGGATCGGCATGATCACCGTAGTCAGGCCGTCCCACTGCAGGCGTCGCTGGATGGCGAAAGCGGTTTCGTTATGCAGGAAACGGTGGTAGAACTTCTCCAACCGGAAGGTAAGCTGGCCGGTGAATACTGTGGAACGGTGGAACTCCTCAGCCACCTGTTTGCAAAGATCCACAGCGCTCTCGACCACATCGGTCGCCAGTGCTGTCCGGTACTCGGCGGCAAAGCCGAGTTTATGAGCCATGGCTACGTACTTTTCCAATCCAGCATTAACTGATGCTTCCAGAGCCTCGACCTCCTCGGCCCCCTTGAAGGAACCCGAATCAATCATAGCCACCGAGACAAAAACGACATTCCTGTAGGTCTTGGGAAAGGTAGTCAGAATCGAGAAGAGCGTATGCACCCCGAAGCCGCTGTAGCCTGAAACCAGCTGGATGGCGGTGGAGGCGCTGCGATCGATTGCCGGTGGCTCCCCGTGAGATGCCAGCGGCACATCCAGCAGGGTCTCGTCCAGATCCTTCATCCCCTGCCTGACCCGGACATAATGCCACTTGATCATGTAACACAAGCCGATCACCACAGAGGTGATCACCAGGGTCAGCCAGCCTCCTTCGGCGAACTTTTCGTAGGTTGTGATGACAAGGATGGTTACGCAGAGCAGGAGTCCGACCAGGTGGACGGAGAGGTGCCGGATCCACTCCGGGTCCTCTTTCCGGCGCTGGATGAAGAATTTTGACATCCCGAGCTGAGAGAGGGAGAAGGTGACGAAGACGTTGATCGAGTACATGACCACCAAAGCCGAAACCGAACCGTGGGTATAGATTAGGAGGGCGATGGATGCCACGCCCATCAGAAGAATGCCGTTGCGCATGGTCAAGCGCACCGACAGGGAAGCAAAGCGATGCGGCAACCAGGAATCCACCGCCATGTTGGCCATGACACGCGGGCCGTCTACGAATCCGGTCTGGGCCGCCACCAGCAGAAGGGCGCCTTCCGAGAAAATGGTAACGAAGGCGATCACGTTCCCCATCGGCCAGTTACCGAACAGGCCATCCGCCAGAACCGCGTTGAGAGTCTTCCCTTCCACCGGCTTGACCCCGACCAGTGAATAGCAGAGAAACAGTATCCCGGCGGTGAAGGCCAGCGAGGTGGCCATATAAACCATGGTGCGTTTGCCGGTCTGAACCCTGGGCTCCCGCATGATCTGCAAACCGTTGGAGACCGCCTCGATACCGGTGTAGGTACCGCCACCAAGTGAGTAGGCCCGCACGAACAGCAGGAGGATGCCGAAGATGCCGATGCTTGAGAGATCGTGAGTGAAGCCGGCCTGGACATCGCAGACCAGCGGACCGCATTTATCAGTATGGGTCATAACACCATAGATAAGCATCAGCAGATGAGTGGCCACAAAGACTATGAAGATCGGTGCCATGACGGTGATTGATTCCTTGACGCCTCGGATATTGAGGACAATCAGGAGCACGGCCAGCAGACAGGCCACCGGTACTTTGTAATTATGAAACCCCTTTGGGATGTAGCTGAAGACGGCATCCACGCAGGATGCGATTGAAACGGTGATGGTCAGGATGTAATCAACCAGCAGGGCGCTGCCCGAGACCACCCCGGCTTTCTCCCCCAGCATGTGGGTGGCTACGATGTAGCCGCCGCCACCATGAGGGAAATGCTCGATAATGCGCGAATAGGCATAGGAGATGATGAAGACCGTCAGCGCCGTAGCCAGACCGAGGAAAACCGCCAGATAGGTATGCTCTCCCAGAGCCCTGAAAGCCTCTTCCGGGCCGTAGGCAGAAGAGGAGAGTCCGTCGGCACCCAGGCCGATCCAGGCCAGAACCGGTATAAGAGACATCTTGTGGAACAGATGCGGGTCCTTGAGCTGCTTGGGACCGCCGATGACGGCGCGAACTATTCTTTGCAGCAGTGACGGTTTTTCGTTTGAAGCTGTGTTATCCATTGTGTTCCCCTTGAGTGACTCTTGCCATCAGCTGTTACGATAGACAATTTCATATCAAAGGAGTGTCAAGATGGGGGTGGACAGTATCAAGATAACATCAAGGATTGCGGGTATACCTTCTGCCCGTTTTTGTAGCAGATGCCTTTAAGATAGCGTTTCGTTATGTAATTTAAAATATAAAGACTAGTTTGGTGCTGTTGTAACATACTGTAAATAAAGACTGTTTATTCGTAGTGGACTTGGCATGCATTGTGTAAAAATTTATATAATGCATGCAAGGATATAGTTTAGGCAGTACGATCCTGAATGGGTTTCATTAATCGTTATCTGTAGAAATATATAACTATTGGTGTGGTGATCCTATAGGCAAATAACAAGTGTTGCAGGAGGTTTTTATGAAAGTTGCATTCTGTACATCAACTGGCTTGGAAGTAGACCAGAATTTCAGTCAGACCAACAGTTACACTATCTGGGACATCGGCCCGCATGATTCCTCTTACGTCCATACAATATTTCCTCCGGAAGGGATATTCGCTTGTGATGATAAAATTGCTGCCAGAGCAGAAGCAATAAGGGAATGCGCAATTATTTACTCCCGTGAAATTAACGGTCCTTCAGTCGCAAAACTGGTTGCACGAAAAATTCATCCCATAAAACTAAGGTTAATACTCCGGTGGAGGAACTGATAAGCCGTCTGCAAGGAGTTCTTAATGGCAACACTCCACCCTGGCTCTGCAATAAGTTGTTGGAAACACCTTGGATGCTTGTCGATTCACATGTGTGGCAAAAAAACGTATCAATTCCATGGAACGTTGTTGAAGAAGCCCCTCGGGAATGCTTCTCCAAGTTGTCATTGAATTCAAAACGGGGAACTTACATGGAAAGTCTATATGTCTTTCTTTACATCACAACATTTTTTGGTATAGATTTTAAATAAATGTTGGTGGCAAGATTGCCAAATAATGTAACGGGTCAAACATGGTGTGACTAAATGAAATGCAATAAGAACAATATCGGTCTTACCGGTAACCTCTGGCTTAATCGGGCTGAGAACAAGTTTCTCGGAGGTGACCGTATCAATTTGCTGGAAAAAATCGACGAACTCGGCTCGATCACTAAAGCTGCCAAGAGCGTCGGCATTAGCT